>JAZBOZ010000279.1:0-36512 GCA_036351405.1 Halieaceae bacterium | reverse complement strand
GCACTGGCGGCCACTGCGGCCCACGCGCTGGATCGCCTTCTGACAACAAAGCAGCCTCTACTCGTGGTCGGACACGGCGTCCTCGGTCAGTTATTGGCCCGGATCGCTGTCGCACGCGGCTTGAGCGACATCAGCGTTTGGGAGACCCAATCCGCTCGCAGACAGCCGGTGCAAGGTTATCGCTTGATCGATCCTGAACAGGATGACGTGTCAGCCTACGGCACCATCATCGATGCGACCGGTGACGCCAGTCTGCTAGACGCCCTGATTGGCCGCCTACAACCCGGCGGCACCGTGCTGCTAGCGGGCTTTTACCACGAGCCGATCCGCTTCGATTTCCCACCCGCTTTCATGCGCGAACTGTCGCTGCTGATCGCCGCGGAATGGAGCCCAAACAATATGCACGACGTCCTCGAACTATTAAGTACAGGCGCACTGTCTCTCGGCGGCTTGATCACACATCGCTACCCCGCGCGCGAAGCCGCGAGTGCGTACGAGCAAGCCTTCACCGATCCCGAGTGCCTGAAATTGATTCTTGACTGGAGCCAAGCATGACACCACCCGACGCAGCCCGTGTTTACGATCCGGGGTTGGATAGTGACGACCGTTCAGACCTATTGGCCTCGTCTGCTGACGCAGCACCCAAGACCCAGATCATCGCGATCTACGGTAAGGGTGGTATCGGCAAGAGTTTCACCCTATCCAACCTGTCCTACATGATGGCGCAGCAAGGCAAGAAAGTGCTGTTAATTGGCTGCGACCCAAAGAGTGACACCACCTCACTGCTCTTCGGCGGCAAAGCCTGTCCAACCATTATTGAAACCGCCTCCGCCAAAAAAGCCGCGGGCGATGAGGTACGCGTCGAGGACGTCTGCTTCAAACGCGACGGTGTGTTCGCGATGGAACTCGGTGGACCGGAGGTGGGTCGAGGCTGTGGCGGTCGCGGAATCATCCACGGTTTCGAAACCTTGGAAAAACTCGGTTTTCACGACTGGGACTTCGACTACGTGCTCCTGGACTTCCTCGGCGATGTCGTTTGCGGCGGATTCGGATTACCGATCGCCCGCGACATGTGCCAAAAGGTGATCGTCGTCGCTTCCAATGATTTGCAGTCACTTTACGTCGCCAACAATGTTTGCTCGGCCGTTGAGTACTTCCGTAAGTTAGGCGGCAACGTTGGCGTCGCCGGCATGGTGACCAACAAAGATGATGGTTCAGGCGAAGCGCAAGCGTTCTGCCGTGCAGCGGGCATACCTGAACTGGCCTCCATCCCGGCGCACGATGATATTCGCCGCAAGAGTGCCAACTACGAAATCATCGGCCATCCCGACGGAGAATGGGGTTCGCTGTTCGCTGAACTCGCCGCCAACGTGGCGGATGCTCCACCCCATCAACCTACGCCACTGTCCCAGGACGACCTGCTCGGCTTGTTTGACAGTGACACTGTGGGCCGGAACGTGGTGCTGGAGCCTGCCAAGATCGAAGACATGTGTGATGTAACGACGCTTGATAAGCCCTCACTTGAGGTGATTTATGATGACGTCTGATACATCCGACGATCTCATCGCCTCAACCACTGACGTTGAAGCGGGCTGTCACGCGGGTGGCGACACCCTCGCAACAGCTGCTGCAGAAGCCGGCAAGTCTGACGTATTGGCACAGTATCAACGGGACTATCCCAAGGGGCCACACGATCAGCCCCAAAGCATGTGCCCGGCCTTTGGTTCGCTCCGAGTTGGGTTGCGGATGCGTCGCACGGCGACTGTGCTGAGCGGCTCAGCATGCTGTGTTTACGGTTTAACGTTCACCTCCCACTTTTATGGCGCTCGCCGAACCGTAGGCTACGTCCCGTTTGACTCGGAGACTTTGGTCACTGGCAAGCTGTTCGAGGACATTCGAGAGTCGGTCCATGACTTGGCCGACCCCGACAATTACGACGCCATCGTCGTGATCAATCTCTGCGTTCCAACCGCCTCTGGCGTGCCGCTGGAGTTGCTACCCAAGGCGATCAATGGTGTCAGAGTGATTGGCATCGACGTCCCTGGCTTTGGCGTACCGACCCATGCTGAGGCGAAAGACATTCTCGCCGCAGCGATGTTGCGCTATGCGAGGAGCGAGATCGCACAGGGGCCGGTTGCACGTCCCAGCAGTCTGGATATCGGCGGCGACCTGCCGGCGGTTGCCTTGCTGGGGGAAATCTTTCCCGTCGATGCAATCACCATCGATCGCCTGCTACGCCCCATAGGTGTTCAGGCTGGCCCGGTCGTCCCCACCCGGGAATGGCGCGAACTTTACTCAGCACTGGACGCGTCAGCCTTTGCAGCGATTCACCCCTTTTACACCGCGAGCGTCCGCGAGTTTAGAGCCGCCGGACGCACCGGCATCGGCTCAGCGCCCGTCGGCAGCGAGGGCACTCGTAGCTGGCTGGCAGCCATCGGCGAGCTACTCGATATTGATTCCAACCTAATCGACCGTCAGCAACAAGCTGCGTGCAGCGCTATTGACGAAGCTATTGCCAGTCATCGTATCGATGCGCGGATCACCCTCTCAGGTTACGAAGGGTCAGAACTTCTCGTCGGTCGACTGTTGATCGAACTTGGCGCGGATCTACGCTACGTCGGTACCGCCTGCCCCGAGACAGAATGGAGCCGCAGCGATGCGGAGTGGCTGCGAGCGCATGGTGTTGCCGTGCAGTTTCGGGCCTCGCTTGAGCAGGATAAAGCAGCTATCGCAGCCTTTAACCCCGACCTGGCCATTGGCACCACCCCCGTTGTGCAGCACGCCAAAGAGCTCGCAATCCCCGCGCTCTATTTCACCAATTTGATTTCTGCGCGTCCTTTAATGGGTGCTGCGGGACCCGCATCACTGACTCAAATCATCAATACGGCGATTGCGCGCAAAGATCGCTTCGCGGCAATGGATGCGTTTTTCAAAGATATTGGCAGTGGTCCGAGTACGGGTATTTGGACGCCAGACACGGCTCGCGCCGCGGGGCTGGTATCAGGGGGAGCGCACTGATGTTAGTACTCGATCACGACCGCGCCGGCGGCTATTGGGGATCCGTTTATGTCTTCACAGCAGTGCGTGGACTTCAGGTCATCATTGATGGACCCGTAGGCTGCGAAAACCTACCTGTCACCTCAGTACTCCATTACACGGACGCCCTGCCACCCCACGAGCTTCCCATCGTAGTCACCGGTCTTGCCGAGGAAGAACTGGGGCAGCACGGCACTGAAGGTGCGCTGCGACGTGCCCACGAGACCCTTGATCCGGACCTGCCCAGCGTTGTTGTCACGGGCTCAATTGCCGAGATGATCGGTGGAGGCGTGACGCCGGAGGGCACAGGCATCCAACGGTTCCTGCCGCGCACGATCGACGAGGACCAATGGCAAAGCGCCGACCGTGCCATGGTTTGGCTATGGGATAAGTACGGCGCCAAAAAAGCGGCCAAACGCAAGAAGCCCGCCGATAGTGCGCTGCGCGTCAACATCATTGGACCCACCTATGGCAACTTCAACACCTGGTCTGACCTCGCCGAAATCCAACGGCTGGTTGAGGGCATGGGCGCGATCGTTAACTGTATTTTCCCGCTGGGCTGTCATCTTGACGATGTCCCGATGCTGGCGGACGCCGACGTCAATATCTGCATGTACCGTGAGTTTGGTCGAAAACTCTGCGAAGCACTGGATACGCCTTACTTGCAGGCACCGATGGGTTTGCACAGCACAACCGCATTCCTGCGCAAGCTGGGTGAGTTAACGGGACTCGATCCCGAGCCCTTTATCCAGCGAGAAAAGCTAACCACCATTAAACCCATATGGGATCTATGGCGTTCTGTCACTCAGGACTTCTTCGGCACGGCGAGCTTTGCCGTAGTGGCGAACGAAACATATACCCGCGGCTTGCGTGCTTTCCTTGAGGATGAGTTAGGCCTGCCCTGCGCTTTTGCAATACCGCGTAAAGCGGGCGCAAAAACCGATAACGCAGCGATTCGCGATGCCATTGCAAAGCAGGGCCCACTGATCGTTTTCGGTAGCTATAACGAGCGCATGTATATCGCCGAAAACGGCAACCGCAGCATTTACATCCCCGCCTCCCTGCCCGGGACGATTATTCGCCGGCACACGGGTACACCCTTCATGGGATACGCCGGGGCGAGCTACGTGTTGCAGGAAGTTTGTAACGCACTGTTTGACGCTTTGTTCAACATCCTGCCCCTGGGTACCGAGCTCGACAAAGTCGATGCAACACCGGTCCGGCAGCAGTTGGCCTGGGAATCAGAAGCTGAATCCGAACTCGATAACTGGGTTGCTCGACAACCCGTTCTGGTGCGCATCAGCGCGGCCAAAAAATTACGCGACACCGCAGAACAACTGGCCCGCGAAAGCGGTTCAGACTTTGTGCGGCTGGAGCATGTCAGGAATGCCGGCACCCATGCGGCTTCCAGTAGTGCAGCCTGAGCTGCAAGGAGTGTTTGCTATGCACCCGACAACCGATAAGAAATATCAGGCCCGCAAGGACCGAGATCAATGGTTATTCCGCCTGTTGATCAGTCTTGCAGTGATCTGGTTCTTCGCAAGAGCGGTGCTATCGAAATTCACCATGGGCTGGGTAGAGGGTTGCGACACCCGTGAGAGCTGCCTACACGCGGCGATACGCAACGCCTATAGCACTGTGCCCTATGTGTTTATGCGCGTCTGAATAGCTATCGGAAAAACGGACGTCACCAGAGATTCGTCATCGATCAACGATGAGAAGGCCGTAAGGAGAGCACCATGTCACTGCTGAGTTTTGAAAAGAAATACCGTGTCCGAGGTGGCACGTTAATAGGCGGAGACCTGTTTGATTTCTGGGTCGGGCCTTTTTATGTCGGTTTCTTCGGTGTCACAACACTATTCTTCTCGTTGCTGGGCACCCTATTAATCGTTTACGGCGCGTCGCTCGGGGACACGTGGAACCTCTGGCAAATCAATATTGCGCCGCCAGATCTTTCCTACGGTCTTGGCCTGGCGCCGCTCAAGGAGGGCGGGCTCTGGCAAATTATCACACTGTGCGCCATTGGTGCCTTTGGATCCTGGGCGCTCCGGCAAGTCGAGATATCGCGGAAGCTGGGCATGGGTTTACACATCCCGTTTGCTTACAGCGTCGCAGTATTCGCCTATGTCACGTTAGTGGTGATCCGGCCGCTGTTACTAGGTGCCTGGGGCCATGGCTTCCCCTACGGCATCCTGTCGCACCTCGATTGGGTGTCCAATGTGGGCTACCAATTCCTGCACTTCCATTACAACCCCGCGCACATGCTGGCGGTGACTTTTTTCTTCACCACGGCGATGGCGTTGTCCATGCATGGTTCATTGATTCTCATGGCGACCGATCCTCGGGACGGCGAGAAAGTGAAAACGGGCGAGCATGAAAACACGTTCTTCCGCGATGACATTGGCTACTCCATCGGTGCCCTAGGCATACACCGCTTGGGTCTGTTCATTGCGCTCAGCGCGGGGTTCTGGAGCGCCGTATGCATCGTGATTAGCGGTCCGTTCTGGACGCGCGGCTGGCCCGAATGGTGGAACTGGTGGCTCGAGCTGCCCATCTGGAATTAAGGAGATCTGAGCCATGATTGAATATCAAAATATATTTACCCAGGTTCAGGTCGACGCACCCGACTACCCTGGGGTTCCTATCGGCCGCGACGAGTACAACCGCGTTGGTGGAATCCGCCATAGCTGGCTCGCGGGAAAGTTCGGTGATGCCCAAATTGGGCCGATCTACCTCGGACCCTTCGGCGTGCTGTCTCTTATCTTTGGCTTCATGGCCTTTGAGATTATCGGGCTGAACATGTGGGCCTCAGTGAACTGGGACCCCATCGAGTTCATCCGGCAGCTGCCCTGGCTGGCGCTTGAGCCACCGCCCCCGCAATACGGCCTCAGCATCCCTCCTCTCAATGATGGCGGATGGTGGCTGCTCGCTGGATTCTTCCTTACCGCGTCGATCCTGTTGTGGTGGTGGCGAACCTTCAAACTCTCCCAGCAGCTGGGCATGAGCAACTACCTTGCCTGGGCTTTTGCGGCTGCGATTTGGCTCTACCTCGTGCTGGGCTTTATCAGGCCGATACTCATGGGTAGTTGGAGTGAGGCCGTACCCTTCGGCATCTTCCCGCACCTCGACTGGACCGCGGCGTTCTCATTGCGCTACGGCAACCTGTTCTACAACCCCTTCCACATGCTTTCGATCGTCTTCCTCTACGGATCGGCGCTGCTTTTCGCCATGCATGGCGCGACGATTCTTGCTGTGAGCCGCTATGGCGGTGATCGAGAGATTGATCAAGTCACCGACATCGGAACCGCGGGCGAACGCTCGATGCTGTTCTGGAGATGGTGCATGGGCTTCAACGCCTCCATGGAATCCATCCACCGCTGGGCTTGGTGGTTCGCCGTACTGACAGTGATTACCGGTGGTATTGGCATTCTGTTGACCGGCACGGTGGTCGATAACTGGTACCTGTGGGGTGTCAAACATGGCATCGCTCCGGCTTACCCCCCTCTCGACGCCATACCAGTCGTCGATCCCATGATGACGGAGGCGCCGTAATGAAAACACTATGGCAATACGCAGCAGGTGTTCTACTCGGAACCACACTGATCAGCGGTTGTGAGCAACCACCCCCGGAAACGCTTCAACGGGGCTATCGAGGCACGGGGATGGAGCTGGTCGCCAACCCTAAAACCCTGGCTGAGACGGTTGCAGCAAACACCATTCCGGAAGCCACGCCGCAGCTACCTGCCGCCGGCCCGAAGGCAAAAGACGTTTATCAGAACGTCCAAGTACTTGGCGATCTTAGCGTCGGACAGTTCACTCGACTGATGGCAGCGATGACGGAATGGATTGCGCCAGAGGAAGGTTGTAATTACTGCCACGTGAATGAGGGTTTCCACCTCGACACGCTCTATACGAAAAAAGTGGCACGCGTCATGACCGCCATGACCCAGCGGGTCAATCAGGACTATGGTGATCACGTTGGTGGCGCAGGCGTTACCTGCTACACCTGCCACCGAGGCAAACACGTCCCTGAAAACGTGTGGACTACCAATCCAGGCGGACCCCATGCCGCGGGCGTCACCACAGCGATGCAAAACATCGCCTCGTCGGCCGCTGTCAGCACGTCACTGCCGTTTGATCCCTTCACGCCCTTCTTCGAAGACGACAAATCAATCCGTGTGGCGGGCGATACCGCATTACAAACCGGCAATCGCAACTCGATCAAGCAGACTGAGTGGATTTACAGTCTGATGATGCACTTCTCGGATTCGCTGGGCGTCAACTGCACGCAATGTCACAACACGCGCGCTTTTTACGACTGGGACCAAAGCTCGCCAGAGCGCGTCCGCGCCTGGCATGGCATCCGCATGGTGCGCGAGATCAACACCGACTTTATCAATCGCACAACAGATTGGTTGCCCGACCACAGGAAAGGGCCGCTTGGCGACCCGCTTAAGGCCAACTGTGCGACCTGCCACCAAGGTGCTTACAAGCCCTTACTGGGCGCGCAGATGCTGAAGGACTACCCAACGCTCGGCAGCTATGACGAGGCCACTAAGACTGCTTATCTCAAGGATGACAAGGGTGAGTAGTCACCGCCTCAAAGTTTACGCCGGCTGCAAGGCCGGCTCTCAAATCTCGTTTCTGTACTCCATCGGAGCTGCAGCAACAGGGATCGGTGATCGACCCTTAAGGCCGAACGCCGTGAAACCGTCGCACCGACGCCAAATCGGCATCATTGCGGCATCTCGCTTGACCCAACATGGGAGGAAAAACCATGAGTGAGCAAGACGGAAGCCTGTCAGGGCTTACAAGCAATGAAGCCAAGGAGTTCCACAGTGCTTATGTACAGGGATTTCTGGGCTTCACTGCAATCGCGGTGGTAGCTCATATCCTCGTCTGGATGTGGCGGCCCTGGTTCTAAGAATCGAGGCAATCACTGTTAAACCCGTGAGCATCGTTTTTACCAACGACTCACAACAGTAGGGAGAAACACTATGTATCGTATCTGGATGTTGTTTGATCCTAGGCGGATTCTAGTGGCAAATGCGGCGTTCCTCTTCGTGTTGGCGCTATTTATCCACTTCATCCTTCTAAGTTCAGCGAAGTACAACTGGATTGATGGGGCTCACAGCGCACCTGCTATGAGTCACAACCAGGCCATGCCGGCTGAACGTAAGTAGCTATTCAGCTAACGGGCCTCGCAAGAGGCCCTTTTTTTCATTGCCCGTGTGACTTTGAATAAATTTCACGACTGCAGGTGCCATGCGACTACCGGTTTAGACGCTCTGTCCCCCAGATAAGTAGCGACATTACCAACCGATCGCTTACATCTCGGTTCTGTTCGCAGACGGGCCTTTTTCAGGACGCCATTTCATGTTGCTTCAAAACGCCGTCACCTCGGTCTCTTTCGATGATGAGCCGCTCATTCTGGTCGACAGCGATGATCAAGAAGTAGGCCACATGAATAAAGCCTCTGCGCATACAGGCGATGGTAGGCTTCACCGTGCGTTCTCTATATTTCTATTTGATGGCCCCGACCGGGTTTACTTACATCGTCGCTCCACCATCAAACCACTTTGGCCCGCCTTCTGGACCAACAGTTGCTGCAGTCACCCGAGACGCGGCGAAAGTTACCAACAGGCAACCCAGCGCCGGCTGTATGAGGAACTTGGGGTCAATACGCCGCTAGAGCAGCTGTATCGCTTCGAGTATCACGCGACTTATAAAGACGTGGGCAGCGAGCACGAGTTGTGCTGGGTCTATGTCGGCAACCACAGCGACCAAACACCCATCAAAACGCACCCCGAGGAAATCATGGCGGACGGTTGGTTTGCCTGCGATGAAGTTGACGAATGGACAGCCAAGCATCCAGAGGACTTCACCCCTTGGTTCCTACTGGAGTGGCCCCTGCTTCGCGGACGCTACCGCATGCGGATTCAAGAAATTCTTTCCCGTAGTCAGCCCGCCGCCCGCTGATGTTGCAGCGCTGATGCCCAGTGCTGATTGAGTTCATAACGCCCGATGGGTGTTAGCGACAGCACCTCGCCTCGTTGCTCAATCAACCCACCTTGGGTCATCGCATCGAGCCGAGCTGTTCCACCCCCACCGTTCAGTGACGCGGAAGAAGCGCGCATGCTGGCACCCAGCCGTTTGAAGATATCCCGCTCCGTGGCTTCATCATTCGATAGCAAACTAACAGCTCGCTGGGACATGCCAAATGCATCCACGTCCGCAGCCCACTGCTCAGGATCAGTACTGCCGTGGGAAACCAGACCGGGTAACTCAGAAAAGGCTCCCATGCCAAAACCTAACAGCCAGGGTTGATAATTGTCGTTGTAACCGAGCCAACCACGGAACAGATCACCACGAGCCTGAGCCTCGAGCAACGGATCACCCGTCATTACAAACCCGTTGATGCCCAGCCATTCATACCCGGCCCCGGTCAGTAACTCAGAAATAATCACAAACATCGCCATTTTTGCTGCGATCGACGGCATCAACTCGGCGGCAATCAGCTGCTGGTGAGGGAACTGCTCCTCACGCCGCGTGAAGGGATGGCACATTATTCTGTCGGCACCCAGGTCGATCAACGCTTCTACTGTTTGCCAGACCGTGTTGGCGTCATGATCCGGCAGTCCGTAGATGTAATCGAGATTCACCCGGTGGAAGCCTACTGCTTTCGCATCCGCAAAAACATCCTGCAGCAGCTCCGGAGAACAAGATCGCCCCGCTGAATACTCGTAAACAGAATCAACGGCATTAACTTCCAGCGTAAGCTCAGTGAAACCCAACCCGCGTAGTAGTTCTAACTGCGAATGGGAGCAACGCTTAGGGTTGACCTCTATCGACAGCTCCACGTCGGCGGCGAGGTTGAGATGTCGATCCGCCAATTCGCGCACGTAGATGAGCTGCGATGGATTTAGCGTGTTGGGTGTACCACCACCCACGTGCAACCGGTTGATTGAGACCGAATCTGAAAGATGACGAGATACCGCGCTCATCTCCCGCTCCAATCTCACCAGATAGGCATCCACGCTCCACTCAGGGTGACCACTTGTAGTCACACGATCACAAGTCAAGCAACGTTGTGGACAAAATGGGAGATGCATGTAGGCACCAACAGACGGCGCCTGGGATGAACTGGCGAGACGCCCAAGCGCGTCGATAAATTCAGACTCTGCCTGCGCACCATTCAAATGTAATGACTGAGCAGATTTGTGGGCGAAACCTCTACCTGGCGTGTTGTTATTCTCCATCGCTGACCCCCAGATCAAGCGCCGCATCATGAATATCAAACGTATTGCAGTGACGCGGTGTACAGAGCCGGCGACTTACAACAAGGGGCATCCTGACCCTCTCATCGACAGCATGGGCTGACTGTTAAAGTCGCCCAAGCGAATCATCCCTGATTCCTCAGTGACCACATTGAACCTGAAAGCTGTCCACGTCAAAGAACATTCAGACGTGTCCAGTTGTTTGGCTATGCCTTGAATGACTAAGGGTTGAGTGATGACTTAAAGGCGAAACCGGCCGAATTGACGCATTCGCATCACCCTTGCCTTCAATCTGCGGCGATAAGTCGCCAACTTCCGGCATTGCCCAGGACCACAAACGCGCCTCACCCATCGGTAACATTAAAAATACATGCTCAAGCGTCCCGAGTACCGTCAGCGTGCCTACTAACAATAGAGAGATACGCTCCCCCAGACTGACGCTCATTTGAAACGCCTCTAACACCGCCAGTGAAACGCCCACCCCCATCAACAAAGAAAAGGGAAACAGCACATTCATCCGGCGTCGGGGTATGTAGGAATCGAGATAATGCAAATGTGCGGGCAGCCATTGCTGGTTGTAGTTTCTAACACCAAGCACCAGATTCAACTTCGCGCTCCATCGCATCAGCAACAGCACGGAGAATGTCCAAAAAGCCGTGTGGTTAGGCAACCCCCAACTCAGAATAGACAGCATAGCCAGTAGTGCGATGGCGGCTAACTCGTGGTGTAAACAGGTTGCAAGCCCGCGAAAAAAGCGTTGGGTAACAGTGGATCCGGGAGGACAAGCGTGGACCGCCGGGCCTGCCAACAGTCCCGTCAGATAGGTCAGCTCCAGCCACCCCCAGATAAACAGACTCAAAGCAAATGCCTGGACGGTGCCTGTTGGAGAAGTGTCGGCCGCCGACAAGTGCACCGCCAGCAGCGCGGGCAGAAGCAGCAGCGTCCACAACATCGCTATGGCTCGATGCCAGTGAACTGGTCGATGAACCAGCCACAAGATCACGCCGGTGAAAAACCACCAGCCACTGATCGATACCGCGACGGGCAGTACAACGTCACTCATTGTTAACTTCCGCTGTGGCAGCCGGGTCTCGTTGTGCTTGGTGACTATCTCTCAAAAAGTCCAGAAATACACCGGCATTGGTCGCACCAAAAGCTTGCAGCTCGATTCGGCCTTCGCTGAGGGGATCTTCGAGAATGAGACGACCATCGGGGAACTGTGAGAGTACAAACGAGGATTGACTGGCAACGCCGCGTAATTGGCGCTGCCTCACCAAACTTCGGATAACGCCCCGAACGAAACTCCCTTCACCACTGGCAAACTGCGCCACTTGCTGCCCACTCACTCGATCCCGAACCACGACTGCACCATTGGCAGCATCGATGAAATCCAATTGGCGGGTAGCGACAGGCGCCACATCGGGCACCGGGTGGGTGATCACCTGGTCTTGCCAACGAGCCAAGCTGACCGCACCAACGACAAAGACCAACCCTGTCAAGATGGTCACCATCACGCGATTGTCTACACGCCTGGAGACCGCAGGCGAGCGCGCAGGAGGATTTACCTGCGACAATTCAGACGGCAGGTACTGGCTGCTGCTCATGGGACTCCCCTCGATCTTCAGTTGCGGATACCGCTGCAGGACGTAATGTCTCGCCCTTGGCATGACGCTCACGAATGATGTCGGCTAGTTGTTGCGCCACGGCCTCCGGCTCCCTGATACCACGCAGCAGCGGCTGCACCGGCCGAAAACCCAGCGGTCTCACGAATGGCCACAGCATGAAGTAATACAATCGCTGGTCGTCGCTTGGCGTCAGTAGGAAGTCGCCAGTCCCATCGTTATGAACGTGCAAGCCTGCTCCTGCAACGTTGCACCAGGGGATATTAACGATCATGGGCACAGCAATGCCCGAGCGCATCACCATACGGCGATTAGTGAACGTGATAATCGTACCCTTGGCATAAAGGCTCGCCACACCCGTCAATACGCCCATCGCAATCGCAGCAAGTCCAGCTTGCCAGGCAGAGTCCAGCAAGATGTCAGCAAGCAATGCGCCGTCCATCAAGCGATAAACAACATGCAGCGCGATGAGAAGGGAAAAATAGACAGCCAGGTGCCAAGTATAAAAAACCCGTCTCGCCACAGCGCGCGCATCGGGCCGCCCCTGCCAAACGATGTATTCGCCAGCAGGTAACTGTTCGGGTAACCCGGGTATAGGCTCGTATTCATGCTCTCTCATAGCCAAGGCCCCAATCGATCGGGTGTCGCATACAGTGTGCCGCCGCCGTAGAACGCGGTGATCTTGTCTTCCTCTTGCAAGGTGACTTGATCCGGGTTGGCCAGCCTTGGCACCTGCTTAAACTGATCGCCGCGAATCGATTTCACCTTTATCGAGCCATCGCGTGACACGCGCGCCATGGTCATGGGCAACAGCACGGTGTGCTCGCCCACATCCACTTCGGCATAGCGGAACCAGGGCTCTGCCCTATCCACCCACAAGTCCGTCACAGTGCCACCAACTTGTCCGTCGCACCCTGTCACTTGGCATCCTCGGGGATCCGGATCACGGGAATTCACCTTGTGCTCGGTATCGACCCTCAAAGGCACGATCCGGGGTTGTCCGTCGACAGTCAGGTCTGGCCTCTCGGGTCGTATCCCCCAGGCTGCAGGGCCAACACCATCAACTTGTGGATCACCGGTAGGATGCAGTGGCGCGCCGGTATGACCACTAATGGCCTTCGCCTTCAGCTCGTACTGCGCAGGCGGGGTTCCCGGAAGTGTTCGACTGCCTTGACCGTTATCGAGTTCGTAGGTCTTGGGCTTAGGCATACCGCCAAAACCTTCAACCAACTGGGATCGTTTCGTTCCGGCCACCTCAAGCGGCCAGCCCTCACGCTTACCCTCGCGATGCAGGTGTCGTACCAGCAAGAAAAAGAAAATCCAAAACGCGTATAACGCGAGTTGAGGTACATCGATGTAACTTGTAATGGCGCCTGTACCCATAATTTCGCTCCTCATGGTGAGTCAACTCAGCCGGGAAAATCCGCAAGCTGAGCACTGGCTGATCGATAAATCGATTCGCCCGGTTGCCGCACCAGAGGCCCAAGAGCGACCAATGCGGCGAATAAAATAAAAATTTCCAAGTGATAGACCGCGCTGTATGCGGCCACCGGTGATTCCAAGGCAGCGCCGAGCAGGCCGGTGCTGGAAATGGAATAAAAGAAATCCCTGATCGCGCCGCCGGCAAATACGGCGACCCCTGTCGCAGTCGTCTGCACAGCGCCCCATGCGCCCAGCGCGAGACCTGCCATACCTTCACTGCCCGCGACCATCGCTACCGTCAAAGTGCCCACTGCAAACAAACCGTTGCCCAAGCCGATAAAAAACGTGCCAGCCCTGAATAAAGTTGGCGAATCTATCGGGGCTGAGAAGATCACGCCGGCGAAAGCAAAAGCTCCGATCAATGCGCCCCAACCAGCGATACGTACAGGGTCAGAACCTTGAGCCAACGCGCGAGAAGCCAGCAAAAATGCGAGCAGCATGCCAAAGGCAAACAAGGCGGTGAGTTGGGTCGTGGCGCTGACACTGAGACCGAGAATCTGCGCACCGTAAGGTTCCAACAGCACGTCTTGCATGGCGAAGCCCACGGTGCCGAGCGCAACGGCCACGAGTAAACGCCGGGTCTTACCTTGATTGGCAAAGGCGCGCCACGCGGTCAAAAATGGAGGGCGCTCCTGATCGTGCCGGGTCAAATGCGGTTGACGTGCTTCCTGCTTCCAGAGCGCGACGAAATTGAGCACAGCGGTAGCCACGGCTGCGCCTTGTAAAACCTTGATAAGCCGCACGTAGTCAAAGTCGACCAGCAATTGTGCAAAACCCATGCTGGCAACGATCATGCCCACCAAAAGCATGACATAAAGCAGCGCGACAACACGCGGCCGAGTGTCGTCGTTGGCGAGATCTGTTGCCAAGGCGAGCCCGGCCGTCTGGGTGGTGTGCATCCCGAAACCGACCAAAACAAAAGCAAGCAGTGCAGCCACGGGCCCCACGAAGGCCGGGCCGTTGTGTGGCGCTGTCATCACAATCAGTGCGAACGGCATAATCGCCAAGCCGCCAAACTGCATGATGGTGCCGAACCACAGATAAGGCACACGGCGCCAACCGAGGAAAGATTTATGATGATCAGAGCGAAAGCCGATCAATGCTCGAGCAGGCGCAAGCAGCAGCGGGATTGCGACCATTAGCGACACCCACCAGGCGGGCTGACCCAGCTCTACGACCATCACGCGATTTAACGTGCCGCTCAACAAGACCGCAGTCATGCCGACGCTCACCTGGAACAGCGCCAACCTCAACAGTCGCGATAGCGGCAATTCTTCAGTTACAGCGTTGGCAAATGGCAGCCAGCGAGTGCTCGCGCCCTGCACAAGTCCGATAAAGCGCTGTTTGCCGATAAACATCAGCGTGTTAACTCCATGGCACTGGAAATGTAAAACCCGCTGCTTACCTGATACTGGCGATCGATACGCCAGTCATCAAATTCACTCTGTGAGGAAAATGCATCATGCAACTGTTGCTTTGCTACCGGTACGATTGCAGGGGAGCGATTGCCGCGAGGGAACCATTGGCCGGCTGCGTGCATCACAGCTAACAACGGTGTGCGCGGGGCATAAGTGAACACAATGCTCGACGTAACCTGATTCGCAAACGCCGCCAATGTTGCCAGGCCATCATCGGGGTCATAGTGGATGAGTGAATCCATAGCCACCACATGATCGAAAACGCCGAGCTCAAGATGGCGCATGTCACCAACCAGAAACTCGATATTCTCACTACCCAGCGTGTTCGCATGTCTTTCCCGGGCGAGCTCCACCAATGTCGGCGAGAGGTCGATCGCGACGACCGAAGCACCTCTTTGAGCCGCCTCGATCGCCAAGGCTCCAGTACCACAGCCGGCATCGAGAATACGCTTACCACTGAGATCATCGGGCAACCAACTCAACAAGTTTGCACGCATGGCATCGCGTCCGGCGCGAACCGTTTGCCGTATTCGGCCAACGGGCTCGTCGGACGTTAGACGAGCCCAAGTAGCGGCCGCCGTGCGATCAAAGTAATGCTCAATCTCTTCACGGCGCTGTTGATAGCGTGCAGCGGTCGTCATCAGTCAAACCCCAAAAAATCAAACAGATCGCGATCCTTCATTGGGGTCACGGCCAACGCTTCTGAGCCATTCCAGAGCCCTTCGGCCAATGCCATGTATTCATTCCGTACCGCTTCCAATTCCGGGCTGCTTTCCAATTCGAACAGGGTCGACTTCTTCAGCCGACTGCGACGGATCACATCGAGGTCCTGAAAGTGCGCAAGCCGCTGCATGCCTGTCGCTGCGTTAAAGCGATCAATCTCGTCTGTCGCCGCACTACGGTTGGCGATAACACCACCCAGGCGGACCGCGTAATTTTTTGCCTTGGCATTGATCGCAGCGGCAATGCGATTCATCGCAAAGATGGAATCAAAATCATTGGCTGTGACCACGAGCGCCCGTTCAGCATGCTGCAATGGCGAGGCGAAGCCGCCGCAGACGACATCCCCCAGCACATCGAAGATCACAACATCGGCGTCATCGAGTAGGTGATGCTGCTTGAGTAACTTGACGGTTTGCCCCACCACGTAGCCACCACAACCCGTGCCCGCCGGGGGGCCACCGGCTTCAACGCATTGCACACCGTTGTAGCCCTCGTGAACAAAGTCTTCGGGGGTCAGTTCTTCAGCATGAAACTCCACCGATTCAAGTACGTCGATGACCGTCGGCAGCATGGCCTTGGTCAGCGTGAACGTGGAGTCATGCTTGGGGTCACAGCCAATTTGTATCACCCGTTTACCAAGGTGCGAGAAAGCGGCCGACAAATTCGAAGACGTCGTGCTCTTACCAATGCCGCCCTTGCCATAGATCGCAAAAACTTTGGCCTTGTCTATTTGGATATCAGGCTCAAGATGAACCTGCACACTGCCCTCTCCATCTAGGCCCCGATCTCCGGGATCCACTTGATGCACCGGTATGTGATTTTGCCGAATATTCATGCCACGGCCTCCTGGCCTACGCCCTCAATCCAATCTTCCAAGTCTTCGCCCGCTGCACGTAGTGCGTCGAGGCAATCGTCGTCCGGGCTCCAGTAGCTGCGCTCCTGCGCTTCAAGCAGCCGGTTGGCCATTTTTGCCACTGCCGTGGGATTCATTGCTGCGAGCCTGCGTCGCATGTCTTCGTCGAGGATAAAAGTCTCCGAAAGTTGTTGGTAAACCCATGGCGCTACCTGACCGGTGGTCGCCGACCAGCCCATGGTGTTGGTGACATGTGATTCGATAGCACGCACGCCCTCAGCTCCGTGTTCGAGCATCGACTCGTACCACTTGGGATTCAGTACCCGTGTGCGTGTCTCAAGCGCGACTTGCTCTGCGAGCGTGCGAATCCGCTCGTTACCGCCCGTGTGGTCAGCGATATAGACCGGCACATCCTCGTCCCTGCGTTCACGACCAATGGTGCGGCTGATACCACCAAGAGTGTCAAAGTAGTGGTCTACCGAGGTGACCCCAAGCTCCACCGAATCCAGATTCTGATAGGCGAGATCAACTCGCCCAAGCAAATTGGTGAGCAGCTGCGTTTGTGCGTTGACGGCGCCGTTCCTGCCGTAAGCGTGTCCCTTGCGGCGCGTGAACGTTTCAGCGATTTCGCCCTCGTCTTCCCAGGCACTGCTATCGATAAGCATGTTGACGTTCGAGCCATAAGCGCCCTCAGCATTACTAAACACTCGAAGCGCTGCCGTCTCAAAATCACAACCATGCTGGGATTGATATGCCAATGCATTGGCACGGATCGGGTTTTCGCTTGCAGGCTCATCAGCGTTGGCAGCAAGCCAAGCTGCATCAGCAAGCAAGTGCGTCTGCATGGGGAGCAAATCACGGAAAATCCCTGAAAGTGTCATCACAACATCGACTCGCGGACGCCCCAACTCCTGCAGCGGGATTAACTCTGCACCGGAAACACGGCCATAGCTGTCCAAGTGTGGACGCGCTCCCATCAACGCCAGTGCTTGGGCAATCGCAACGCCCTCGGTCTTTAGGTTGTCGGTTCCCCAAAGTACCAGCGCTACGGCCGAGGGATGACTGCGGCCATCATCTTGATGGCGCTGGAGTAATTGGTTCGCTTGCCGTGCACCCTCCTCAACCGCGAATCGGCTGGGCAGCTTGAAGGGGTCAAAGCCATGGATGTTTCTACCGGTCGGCAGCACATCAGGCGATCGCAGCAGATCACCCCCGCCCACCGGAGGAATAAATCTGGCATCCAGCGCTCGTATCAGCGCGGGCAGCTCATGATCGACGGCGACTTGCTGTCCGGTATTTGCCAGCATGTTCAACCACTCAACACGCTCGGCCGCGGGCACATCTGTAAAGTCCGGGTGATCCAGCAAACTGTCGATGCTAGTCCCAGACAGGAGTGCTTTTAGCGCGTCATCCGAAATATCGACGTCGTGGCCGGCTTTGGCCAACGTTCGAATCAGATCCTCGCGTTCCTCACCTATGGTGGGAACGCCTACGACGTGCATACCAAAAGGAATCAATGATTCCTCAAGCTCGGTCAAAGACAACCGCAGCCCGTCAATCGCCGCTTCAGCATCAGCCGTGGCCCATGGCTCAGCCAGATCCGTCAGCTCAGCTTCGCGAGCCTGCGTGTGTATCAAGGCGATCAAATGCTCCAGTTGATCTGCACTCAAGCTGTCATCACGGCTACGCCACAGATCGATGCTGTCGCGCAGATCTGCAAGCCCACGATAAAGATCCGCCTGCGCGAGCGGTGGTGTCATATAGCTCACCAGCGTGGCTGCTGAGCGGCGCTTGGCGATCAGGCCCTCTGAGGGATTGTTGGCCGCATAGAGATAGAAATTAGGTAAGTTGCCAATCAATCGATCCGGCCAGCAGGCCGCCGACAATCCCACCTGCTTGCCCGGCATAAATTCGAGGGCACCGTGAGTCCCAAAGTGCAGCACTGCATCGGCCTGCCATTCTTGACGCAGGTACCGGTAGAACGCGGAAAAGGCATGTGTCGGTGCATGGCCACCCTCGAACAACAGCCGCATCGGGTCGCCCTCGTAGCCCATCGATGGCTGTACCGAAACCAGCACATTGCCGAACTGAGCGCCGAGCACAAACAGGGAGCGACCATCTGTCAGATGTCGACCGGGTGCTGGCCCCCACTGTGCCTCAATCTCCTCGAGCCAGGTTTCCTGACGAACATGATCATCTACAGCAATTTTCGCGTGTACATTGGCATCGACACCGTGCTGGCTCGCATTACCCAGCAGAACGGCGTCTCGAAGCGCATCGATAGACTCGGGCATATCCACGGTGTAACCCGAACGCTGCATCTCGCCCAACGTGTTAAATAGCGAAGCCCAAACCGATAGATGTGCCGCCGTACCGGTGGC
Organism: Halieaceae bacterium; assembly: GCA_036351405.1. Classification (GTDB taxonomy): domain Bacteria; phylum Pseudomonadota; class Gammaproteobacteria; order Pseudomonadales; family Halieaceae; genus Luminiphilus. The sequence goes on along the minus strand of JAZBOZ010000279.1, from coordinate 17,720 downwards.
TCCAGCATTAGGCGGGAAGTTGAATAGCACCACCGCAACCTTGCGCTCGGCCCTCGCACTGCGGCGTAGTTTCACCAGTGCGGTTACCCTTGCTGCGAGCGTATCCACGCGCTCCGGGTGTGGCTGCATGTCCGAGTGCCCTTCGCGGGAATCGCCCACCTCAATCTCGGGTCGCCCCCCGAACACCATGGACCCCGTTGCGCCATCAAGCTCGGGAATCGACACCATCATCGTCGCTTCAATCGGAGTGAGACCGAGCGACGAACCAGCCCAACTCTTGATGCTTTGGAACTCCAGAGCCTGAACCGCAATGTAAGGGACGTCCAACCGCTGCAGGGCTTCCTGTGCAGCTTGCGCGTCGTTGTAAGCAGGTCCGCCGACCAGAGAGAATCCAGTGAGAGAGACCACTGCATCGACCGTTACCTTGCCATCTTTCATAAAGAAGGCATCTATGGCGGGTCGCGCATCAAGACCGCTGGCGAAAGCCGGCACGACTGTAAGATTTTTTGCCTCAAGCGCTGCGATGACCGCGTCGTAATGCGCCGTGTTCCCTGCGAGCGCGTAAGCCCGCATCAACAACACGCCAACAGTGCCCTCGCTTACGCCCGCTCGCGCTTTGGGTAACTGCTCCAGACTCGCAGCAATGCGATCCACAAGCGCCGGGTGATAGATACCGACCTCGGGATACTCAACAGGTGCTGCTGCGGGCGCTAGGTCCCGAAGTCCCTGACGGGGACCAGCAGCATAACGCTGCACCAACATCTTGATCATCCGCTCGAGATTGACCTGCGATCCCGCGAGCCAGTACTGGAGCGTCAGAAAATAAATACGTACATCCTGAGCCGTGCCAGGGATAAATCGTAAAATTCTTGGCAGGCGTCGCAGCATTTTTAGCTGCGCGGCGCCACTATTACTGCCGCCGTCCTGCTTGGGTTTGCCGCGTAATTTTTTGAGAAGGGCGGCGGCACCGGTGGGTTCGCTCCCCATATCAAACCGACCCATACGCGTCAGCTTCATCACTTCCCCTGCCGACATACAGCAGACCATCGCGTCGCACTCGTCCCGTCGCGCCTCAAGCGCTGGCAGTACAGCTTTAATATGGGGCTCCATGAACAACATCGTGACGATCACAATGTTGGCTGTGGCGATCGCTTCTCGACAGTGCTCTACCTTGCTTGGGCAAGTGTCCCAGTCAGACGCGGCGTGAACCGACAATTGAAAACCGGGAATCTCCTCTCGAAGATTTTCGATCACGCGGTAAAAGGCACTGCTGACGTGCGCGTCCAAGGTAATCAAAACGACCCGCATGGATGCGTCTGACGACGAGTCAGCCCTAGCGGCTGAAGTGAGCTTTGGCTTCATACAAAGTTTCCACGTCTATCGTTGCGATGCCCTGCGCAACTGCAAACTGTTCAGTATTTCGTCGGGCCTTACCTCTGACAAAAAATGGAATTTTCTTAAGTTCTTTCTCCGCACAGCTCGCCCAAGCGGGCGTTCCGGCGTCCTCGCTGTGGTCTACCCCATTTACATCCGCGCGCTCGGCGACCACGCCTCCCTCACCCAGATGTGACGGCGCCGCGCCATCGTTAAATTCAAAGTCTTCTCGGAACATGCCAAGCAGGTGTTCCTCAAGCCCCATCATCAGCGGATGGACCAAGGTATCGAACAGCACGTTAGCGCCCTCGAATCCCACTTGAGGTGAGTAGCGGGCGGGGTAATCCTGGACATGTGCTGGCGTTGAGATCACGGCGCATGCGATGCCCAGGCGCTTTGCGATATGCCGCTCCATCTGGGTACCCAGCACTAATTCAGGTCTCAGCGCGGTTACCGCCGCTTCAACCTCCAGATAGTTGTCTGTGATTAACGGTTGCAAACCGAGCTCAGTCGCAGCGGCGCGCAGTTCCCGCGCCTGCTCGCGAGAGTAGGTGCCCAAGCCCACCACCTCGAATCCCAGCTCGCTGTTCGCTACCCGAGCCGCTGCCACGGCATGGGTTGCATCGCCGAAAATAAACACCCGCTTACCGGTGAGGTAGGTGGAGTCAACCGAGCGGGAGTACCAAGGTAAATGGCTGTCCTGCCAACTTGTTTCGGGGAGCTCAATGCCAAGCTTCTCGCTCAATTCAGCAAGAAAATCCCGGGTGGCTGCGACACCTATCGGGGTGGTGGTAATGGTTGGCTGCTTGAAGTTGCGCTCTAACCAGCGGCAGGTCATAGCCGCGACTTCCGGGTAGAGACAGACGTTCGCATCCGCATGCGGCAACTCAAGGAGATCGCGTGGCGAAGCGCCCAGGGGTGCTACGACATTCACGTCCACACCCACGCTATTGAGCAGCTTTTCTAATTCAATGACATCGTCTCGGCAGCGAAATCCGAGCTTGGTGGGCCCGAGAATGTTGACACTCGGCGGGCGATCGCCAATAGGTTGACGCGAAGCGCTGGCGCTCGGCACCGAGGCCGCCAGCAGCCCACGGGTTAGCTGGAAAAATGTCTCACTCGCTCCCCAGTTTTCCTTGCGCGAATAGGCGGCCATTTCCAGAGGGATCACGGGCACACCCAAGTCAGCGCCCAAAGCGAGCGTCCCCGGTTGATCCTGAATCAATTCGGCTGTGCAAGAGTCAGCAACCAACAACACCGAAGGCTGATGATGCTCTACCGCCCGCTTTAAGGTGTCGGTCACCAACTCAGCGGTGCTGCCGCCGAGGTCCCGCGCCTGAAACGTGGAATACGTCACCGGGGGACGTTTACCATCACGCTCAATCATCGTGAACAGCAGATCCGCATAGGTGTCACCCTGGGGTGAGTGCAGCATGAGATGCACGCCCTCCATTGATGCCGCAACACGGATCGCACCGAAGTGAGGTGGGCCCTCGTAAGTCCAGAGTGTTAGCTCCATTCGCCCACCTCCAAGCGTTGCTCTCGCCGCAGCGGACGAACAAATAGTTCAGCAAGATCAGCGGCCTGATCAAAGCCCTGAATCGGTGTAAACAACAGTTCAATCGACCACTTGGTGCGCAAACCCTCAGCTTCCAGTGGATTCGCGATGCCCAGCCCGCATACCGTCAAATCTGGTCGTGCCTGCCTGACGCGCTCCAGCGCCGGATCCAGATCCTGCCCTTCGACCAATTCGGTGGTTTCAGACAGCTGCGCCACTTCGGGTTGCATCAACATGGCGTCATAAAATGGGGTGCCAACCTCAAGCGGTGTCATACCGCACTCTTGCTGAAGAAAGCGGGCCAGCGGGATCTCCAATTGCGAGTCAGGCAGGAAGGTGACGCGCTTTCCAATGAGTGGCTGGGCCACATTGGCAACGGCGCGTCGAGCCCGCGTCTGTGGGGCGAGCAACACTTCGCTCAATTTCTCTGCTGATACTGAGAAAGCCTTGGCAGCTGCGGTGAACCACGCGGTTGAACCCTCGACACCGAGCGGGAACGGTGCAGTCAGCAATGTAGCGCCGCGCTTTTGTAGCGCACGCGCGGTAGCGCCGAGATAAGGCTGCGCCAGCAGCACCCGGGTCTGACGATCAATTGCAGGCAATGCATCGCTCTGGCGGCCGGGGAAAAAATCAACGGACTCGATACCCAAAGCCGCAAAGAGCCGGCGAAACTGATCTTCAACCACATCGGACAAAGTGCCGGCTATCAGTAGCTTCGGCGTCTTTTGGTCACCTTCGGGAAGATGGGGGATCAGCTGCTCCAGACAGGCGTCTTCGCCCTGACTAAACGTGGTTTCGATACCACTGCCGGAAAACGCAACCACGCGTAAACTGCCCTGATGTCTTGCCTGCAGTCGTTGGGCTGCATTGTCGAGATCCAACTTGATGACCTCAGACGGACATGAGCCCACCAAAAACAGGCTGCGAATGTTGGGGCGACGGGCCAGTACTTCATCGATCACCCGATCGAGTTCAGCATTGCAATCTGCCATGCCAGCGAGATCACGCTCACCCAGCACCGCGGTACCAAATCGAGGCTCAGAGAAAATCATCACCCCCGCCGCAGACTGCAATAAATGGGCACAGGTTCTCGACCCAACAACAAGGAAAAAGGCATCCTGAATCTTGCGATGCAACCAGATGATGGAGGTGAGGCCGCAGAAAACCGCGCGCTGGCCTCGCTCTTGGCGGACTTCAGTGGGATGCCCGGTCATCACATCACTGGCGATCACGGCGGGGGTATTCATGTTTTCACCAGCGACAGCGGCATCGCTGTTGTGGCAGGCGGAGATGGCCGGCGAGCCAAACGAAACTTGTATAAAAACTGCGCGGCGTTGATCACATAGCTGAAGTAGGCGGCAAGCGCGAGCAACATCTGCTCGCGGGGCGACATCCAATCAAATAGCCAACTCGCGACGTAACCGACATGCAAGGCAATCACCAGCATGCTGACCACGTCCTCCCAGAAAAAGGCAGGTGCGAACAAATAGCGACCGAAAACCACTTTTTCCCAGATCGCGCCCGTGACCATGATGGTGAGCAACACCAGGGTTTTGATCATGACGGACGCAACCGCAACGTCATAGCCAGTACCGTTGATCAGATAATTCCCCACCAACAGCACACTCACCGCGAAAATCAAGAACTGCAGAGGCGCCAAAATACCCTGCACAAGAGTCCACACACTGGCATCACGGCGCTGCCGTTGCTCTGGAGTGTAGATCTCTGCTGCTGCCGTCCCCGTCATATTTACCTCGGTGTGTGATGGGCCATCGCACTCCGAGACTAGACCGCCCCCCGATATGTGTCAACTGATAATGACACCATATAAGTATTTTTAATTTGACAGCTCTTTCTAATGGCGCTCGGGCGGACAATGAGCGCCTACCCACACGCCATGTACAAATGAATGGACACCAAAAACCCCAAGGGTGTCATTTTTGTTGTACGATGCTTGCGACAGCAGTGTGCGTAAGCTGCTGGTACTTAACATGGCAACAAGACAAAGCTGGTAGAGGGGTAACGGAGCGTGTTGAGCCAACTTGAGCAGGAAGCGATCACCACCGCCGTTCAATCCTTAGCGGACCTGCAGCTGCAGATTAATGCGGAAAACTTCATCGCCGAGTGCGAAGTCGCCAATCCGGAGCTCAAGGACCTGAGCGCTCTACCCTGGCAAGGACAATCGTGGTTCGACCTTTTGCCAGAGAGCCAGCACGACAAGGCGAACGAGGCCTTGCGTCGGGCGCGGGCAGCGCCTGGCACGGCGTGTCGGGTCGACCTCGAACACCTCTGGCCAGGTGGTCATCAATCAATCCCCATCAGCTATCGATTAATCGCCAGTCCGGACGGCAGTAGCGTCTTTGCGCTGGGGAGAGACCTCAGACCCGAAACCAACCTGCGCCAGCAGCTGACGAACGCACAACAGTCGATGGAGCAGGATTACTGGTCCATGCGCCAAATCGAAAATCGCTATCGGCATTTGTTCGCCATGGCGAATGACGGCTTCCTCGTCATCGACGACATGAGTATGCGCGTGCTTGAAGCGAACCCCAGAGCGACTCAGCTACTCGCCGGAGATAAGGAGAGTATCGTCGGCCGAGCGTTTCCAATCGGCATGGATGGCGAAACCGCGCAACGGGTGACTGATGCGATGAACTTGGCGCGAGCCTCGGGTTCGCAGGATCTCGCGATCGTACTGGGCAACCCAGCCACTGAAGGGCAGCTACATATCGCCTTTTTGCGCCAGGGACGTGAGAGCCGGTTCCTGATCAAGATTACAGTGATTGGCGCGAACGAGGCCGCGGATCGCGATGGTTGCCGCCAGTTGTTTGAGAGCTCTCCCGACGCTGTGCTCATCGTCGATGATCGCGGTGAAGTGATGGACTGCAACCGGACCTTCTTGGAATGGACCCAAAGCGTCAATCACGAGCAGGTTATCGGCCGCAGTATGGAGCACTGGATTGGCCGCTCATCGGTCGACGCGTCGGTGCTGCTGAGTAACGTTAGTGGCAGCGGTACCGTAAGGTTGTATGCATCCGTTCTCAATTGCCGGGGCGGCATTACCATGGATATCGAAATCTCGGCAGCACGGCTCCCGTCCGCCACCCCCCGTCTGGCGCTCTTTATCCGCGATATCGCCCGTCGCGTGACGACCCAGCATCCCATGAGTCAGCAACTTCCGGGCTCTATTGAGCAAATTACGCGACGCGTAGGGCAGGTGCCGCTCAAAGAACTGGTCAGAGAATCAACCGATGTGATCGAAGCGCTGTGTATTCAGGCCGCGCTGGAGCTGACTCACGACAATCGCGCGTCGGCAGCGGAACTGCTGGGCCTTAGCCGGCAAAGCCTCTACACCAAGTTGCGGAAATACAATATTGGTGATGGCTCAGACCTTGGCCAAGAATAGCGTCAATCAATAATTACACAATAACAATCCAATTTAATTGACACTCAGTTCGAGCACTGCTTATAGTGCTCGCTATGCACACTGTCACACCGAGCAATGCAGTCTCCACCAGACCACAGCTGAATGGCTTTGTGGCACTGCTCAAGCCCATTACCTGGTTCCCCCCCATGTGGGCTTTTCTGTGCGGCGCGGTTTCTGCGGGCTCCACGTTAATCGATCGGCCGCTGCTGATCATCGGCGGCATACTACTTACCGGCCCTCTCGTGTGCGGTGCAAGCCAGGTGATCAACGACTGGTGCGATCGAGAAGTCGACGCCATCAATGAGCCCAACCGCCCTATTCCGTCGGGCCGCGTATCGCCGACTGCTGCGCTTTGGTTTGCCGTTCTCTGGAGTGCGCTGGCAATGCTTTGGGGCAGCGTGCTTGGCACGACCGTCGCAATCGCCACTGCTGCTGGGTTGTTCCTCGCTTGGGCCTATAGCGCCCCGCCACTGCGCCTCAAGCGCAACGGCTGGTGGGGCAACGCCGCTGTCGGAATTAGCTATGAGGGGTTGGCCTGGGTCACCGGGGCTGCGGTATTTGTGGGTGGCACACTTCCCGGTACAGAAATTCTGCTACTCGCACTGCTCTACAGCATCGGTGCCCACGGCATCATGACGTTGAATGACTTCAAATCAGTGAAGGGTGATCGCGAGCTGGGGCTTAAATCATTGCCCGCAGCATTGGGCGTTGGCACAGCGGCTCGGCTCGCCTGTCTGGTGATGGCACTCCCGCAAATGCTGGTGATAGGGCTCCTACTGCATTGGTCAGGAACGGTAACTTGGCATGTGGCGATCCTGCTAGCGCTGTTGGTTTTGCAAGCTCTCGCGATGCTGAAATTGCTTAAGGATCCAGAAAAGTTGGCGCCTTGGTACAACGGCACGGGCGTCACCGCCTATGTCAGCGGGATGATGGTGGCAGCTGCCGCCTTGGCACAAATGGGGGTCTAGCCCATGGATCAATCTTTGTCATGGGCGGGTATTGTTCGCCTCGGTCTGGTTCAGACGGCACTTGGCGCTGTCATCGTGCTCACAACCAGCACGCTCAATCGCATCATGGTCGTGGAAATGGCCTTGCCCGCGATGATTCCGGGATTTCTTGTGGCCGTGCACCATATGGTGCAATTGGCGAGGCCTCGGATAGGTTACGGCTCTGATCTCGGTGGTCGCCGTACCCCCTGGATTATAGGCGGCATCGCTGTGCTCGCCAGCGGCGGATTTCTCGCAGCGCTGGGCACGGTACTCATCGCCGAACATTTTTGGCTAGGCGGTGCCATCGCGCTCACCGGATTCTTTGCCATCGGCCTCGGCTCCGGTGCCGCCGGCACTTCCCTACTTGCCTTGCTGGCAAAACGAGTCGATACCCAACGCAAGCCAGCTGCAGCAACCATCGTCTGGTTCATGATGATCGCCGGGTTTGCGATCACAGCAGGCACCGCGGGTCAGTTCCTCGATCCTTTCTCGCCCGCAAGACTGCTCGCTGTAACTGGTACGGTATCGCTGCTTGCCATCGTGGTGACTGTTCTGGCGATCCATAAGCTTGAGCCCGTCACCCGATCCTCAGCGAGCCACGTTGCGCGAGAGGAAACACGTCAGCACGCACACACCGAATCTATCTCGGCCGCCTCCAGGCCGTCTTTCTCCCACGCCATTCGCGAAGTATGGGGCGAAGCATCGGCGCGTCGATTTACCCTCTTTGTATTTATCTCCATGCTCGCGTACAGCTTGCAAGATCTGATTCTTGAGCCCTTCGCCGGACTCGCCTTTGGTATGACGCCCGGCGAGTCCACAGCGCTCGCTGGCACACAGCACGGCGGCGTCCTCCTTGGCATGTTGGCGGTAGCTGTCTCGGGCTCACTCATCAAAGGCGGCAGCGCCCGCCTGCTGCGTCGCTGGATCATCGGTGGCTGCTTGGCTTCTGCGTTCGCGCTGGCAGGACTCGCATGGGGCGGCACCCACCCTGAGCAATGGAATCTTTCTCTCAATGTCGTCGTATTGGGTTTCGCCAATGGCGCATTCGCGGTCGCAGCTATCGCCAGCATGATGGTGCTGGCCAGTCGGGGCGAAGGCAATCGGGAGGGGCTCCGGATGGGGCTCTGGGGCGCCGCTCAAGCCATCGCTTTTGCAATAGGCGGTTTTCTAGGCACGGTTGCCGCCGACCTCGCGCGCGTCTGGCTGTCCGATCCCGCCATCGCTTACGGGAGCGTATTTCTCATTGAAGCGCTGCTTTTTGTTATCGCCGCGCAACTCGGCGCCGCGGTGAAATTGACCGATCGGCAACAAGACGACTCACGTGCAAGCCCGACATTTGGCCAAGTTGCCATGCAAGAAGTTCTGGAGGCATCCAACCCATGAACGAACCCACTACTCAAGTATCAGACTTTGACGTGGTGGTCGTCGGTGGAGGCCCATCGGGAGCCACTGCGGCCAACGAGCTGGCTCTCGCAGGGGTGCGGGTCCTGCTGCTTGAACGCGGATTTCGCATCAAACCCTGTGGCGGCGCGATACCACCCTGCTTGCTCGAAGAGTTTGAGATACCGGCATCGCTGCTGGTCGCGCGCATTCAGTCAGCGCGGATGATTTCACCCAGTGAGAAAACCGTCGATATGCCGATCGATGACACTTTCGTTGGCATGGTGAACCGCGACGAATTTGATCCGTGGCTCAGGGATCGCGCGGCCAGTAACGGCGCAACGCTGCTGTCAGGTGCTTTCAAGACCTTGCGTTACGACGATACGGGTCTGATCCACGTGACCTACAAAGAGAAAGATGGAGAGAGAAAGACAACCACAGTGACCTCACGCTACGTAATTGGCGCTGATGGTGCACGGTCTGGCGTCGCTCGCGAGGCGATCGCTTGTGCTGACCAATTGAAATGGGTGTTTGCCTATCACGAGATTATCGACGCACCCGCCAAAGCCTCGGATTACTACGATGCGGAGCGTTGCGACGTCTGGTACCAAGGTGAACTTTCTCCAGACTTCTACGCCTGGGTGTTCCCTCATGGCCAACATGCCAGTATCGGCGTGGGCAGTGAACTCAAGGAATTCTCTGCGACGGATGCCGTTAAGCGACTCCGGGAAAAAACTGGTCTCACCGAGTGCAGCACCGTTCGACGTGAGGGTGCACCCATTCCGATGAAGCCCCTACCCCGCTGGGATGATGGCCGCGGCGTGCTGCTCTCCGGCGATGCCGCGGGCGTTGTGGCTCCGGCATCGGGAGAAGGCATTTACTACGCGATGCTATGTGGTCGCTTGACCTCACAAGCCGTGTTGTCAGCACTCAACTCAGAAAACCCAAGAGAACTCCGCAAGGCACGCGCACGGTTTATGAAATTGCACGGCCGAACCTTCTGGGCCCTCGGCCTGTTACAACGCTTCTGGTACGGAACCGACAAGCGGCGCGAGAAATTCGTGGCCATGTGTCGAGACCCGGACGTCCAATATCTGACCTGGCAGTCATACACGACCAAGAAGCTGGTGCGGCGTCGCAAACTCCAGCACCTGCGAGTTGCCATCAAAGACCTCATGCAACTGCTTGGGCTCGCGCCGGCCTAGGTGCATTCCAGTGGCTGAATGGATTCAATCGGGTCGGCTACTCGACGCAATTCTGTTGCTGATCGTAGCGGAAATACTCACGTTAGCGTGGTGGGCGCGCCGACAACGTCGGCAAGCATTATTCAGCCATTTGCTGCCGACTTTGCTGTCAGGTTTGGTGTTGATGTTCACCATTCGTATGGCGTTGACCGATCAATCCTGGGTAGTGATTGCAGGCGGGCTGTCGGCAGCTCTGGTGACCCATCTATGGGACTTGTCCGGGCGGTTGAAAAGCTGAACGCACCGTACGGCTGTCACGGCTAAATTTCAGAGATCTCTCGCTCAGCCAGCGTGTTCGACCGACAGAGCAGACAGAGCGATAGTGGCTCGCGCTGCAGGCACACCCACAACGCGAAACCAAGCGGTTGATCACCAAGCAGGCGCCATAGTGGTTTCCTCAGGCAGCTCATTGCGGCGGGTCGGTAGCAGGTACAGCCTCGCGAAGGTGAGGCCAGACTGCACCGAGAGTAAGGCGCGAGCCGGGTAGCTCATCAATCCACCGCGATTACGCCACCGCTCTGATCGTTCACTGAGATCCAACAGGCGATCCATACCGCGACGGAATCTTGGGTCATCGGTATTCAAGGTCAGCGGGAAAATCTGCTTTGAGATCTCGGTAGTGATATCAAAAACGCGGTAATCGTACTCGGTGATATCCATACCGAACGCCTCGTAAAGCGCCGGCCGGCTGTGATCGCGCACGTACATCGTGGAATACACGGCGAGTAGGAAGAACCGAATCCAAAGTTTGTTATGCCCCCGGAGCAAATGCGGGTTAGCACGCATCAGCAAGGCCAGCGCTTCGCCATGGGCATACTCGTCGTTACACCATTCCTCGAACCAACTAAAAATGGGATGGAACTGGTGCTCAGGGTTACGCTGCAAGTGACGGAAGATGGTGATGTACCTTGCGTAACCAATCTTCTCCGAGAGATATGTCGCGTAGTAGATGAACTTGGGCCGGAAATAGTGGTACTCCTTTTCCCGCTTGAGCACGCCAAGATCAACCGCAACGCCCATCTGATTTAACGCGTAATTAATAAAGCCGGCATGCCGCGATTCGTCTCTCGCCATATAACGCATCAACTCGGCGATATCCGGGTTATCGACGTTTTTCTCGATTTCCTGATAGAGCACACAACCCGAGTACTCCGAAGTGATGGAGCTGACCAACAGATCCAGAAAGTCCTCCTTGAGGACCGGCCTGTCATCAAGACTGCTCGGATCAAAATCATAACGATGCTTGAAATGCTCGCGATTCCGGTCCGCAGCGAAGTCCGCCATCATTCGATCCCACTCCTCCCGAACGGGCTCGACATCGAGTTTGTCCAGCGCGGCGTAATTTGTCCGGTAAAAGCGTGGCGCTAACAGGCGGTTTTCGAGCGCGCGGTGTGTCGAATCGCTGAATGATGCTGCGGTTGCCTCTGTCATGGTATCCCCCATCGCTGCGTTCTCACTGGCCGCCCCGCGGGCATTAGCCGATCGTCGCATCTGTGTGTTGATTTAAGTCCCAGACTCGCCCATCGCTTTTGACGGAGTTCAAACCCAGCACTATCTGTCTATCTTTCTTGATATTGTTAGTGTCCACTTTAATTGACTTGATTTTTTTCTTCAAGCGGCGCTTCATGAGTGCTTCAGGGTCCTGTCGAGAACCGTCGTCGAGGCCGCCGTGCCGGAAGGCACCCGCCAAGCAAGGGGCAAATCCAGTGGTACCAGCTAGCAATGATGAAGACGGCCAAGCAATGGGTAGGGCGTTGTATCAGCTCGCCTATGTGAGCACCGCAACAACCGATTTCGACACGGCTGACCTGCTGGAGATGCTGAGTGAGGCTCGCAGCAGCAATGCGGACTCCGAGCTATCCGGGCTTTTGTTACACAAAGACAATGCTTTCTTTCAGGTGCTGGAAGGTCCCCGCGCAGCGATTGAGCATGTGATGGCGAAAATTGAGCAGGACCCTCGGCACAGGGACATCGAAATCCTGGTGGAAGGGCCTATCGACGAAAGACAATTCACTGATTGGCAGATGGGTTTCGTGAATCTCGACACCATCGATACACGTCTGGTGCCTGGCTTCAGTGACTTTATGACACAAAACCAAGAGCCCAGAACGCTGCTCCGCGCTCTTAGCACGAGTGAGCGTCTGGCAATCATGTTCAGAGGCATGGGGTAGTCAGCGGCGAGAAGCCCTACCAAAGCGCGGCCGCCAAACGCCCAAAGCGACATTGGCGATCGCAACCGCCCCCAGTACCCAAAGGCTTGACCACTCCGCAGACACCGTCATCGCCAGCGCCATAACATCAACGCCGCCATTCAAGGCCTGCTGCACCTTTGCAGCCTCAGCTTCGATCGGCCCCTGAACAGCCAACAACGTGCCCTCAAACATCACCACGCCAGTGGCAAGCTTCATCCACGCCCACCCCGCATTGTGATAGCCCTTAACCACAGCCATGGAAAACAGGCCCGACACGATGGTGATGCCTAACGAAGGTAGCAATATCCACCCGGCAATCGCGTTCATGATGTCGCGCTGCGCCGCGTAGGTTTGCAAATCCTCAGTCGGGTCGACAATCAGGGTCAGCGCTGCCAGCAGACATGCCATAGCGCCGAGCATGCCGATAGCACCGAGTGTATGGAGAAACTTGAGGACGTGTCGCGCTGCCATCCCGAAACAGTAGCGGGTCTGGGGAACGATTGGAATCGAATGCAATGAGATGGCCCGCCCGGAGAGATTCGAACTCCCGACACCCAGGTTCGAAGCCTGGTGCTCTATCCAGCTGAGCTACGGGCGGTGAAGGCGGGCAAGATTAGGGGCACAAACACAGCAGGTCAAGCGCCATGACCACATCTCGACCCAGGGAACCTGATAAAATGCGGCCGCTCATCCCAACCACCCCCAATAAAAAAGGAATGATCGTCATGGCAGAGCTCGACAAGGTCGCGCAGGCCACCCTGTTCTCTGAAGATAACAAACCGTTTCTCGCTGAAATGCTCGAACGCGCGCTGCAACAGCCGTTAACCCCCATGGAACCCGCACAAGCAAAAACCTACATGGAGCGCGTCGCGCAGCAAGTCGCAGAAGATGACAACGCGCAGGTGCAACTCTTCCAGATGGTGCAACTGAAGAGCAGTGAATCCACCTATGTGATGCGAGTGGCGCTGTTCGACAATCGGAAAGCCATGGGGCTAGACCTCATGGATGCAGAGAACGGCCAGTTTTTTGTCCCCGAGTCATGCCCCGTGGTCGCCTTGGCGACCCCCTCGATTAACTGATCGGCCCGGTCAGTGCGGGAGAAATTCACTTACGCCACGCTGGTAGGCTTGGTGGCCTACTCGGCGATCGCAACGGATCTTTATCTTCCCGCACTGCCGGACATGACAGCCGACTTTGGTGTCGACCACGCCGCGGGACAGCTCAGCCTCAGCACCTTCATGGTCGGCATCGCCTTCGGCCAGCTGATTTTCGGCCCGCTGTCCGATCAATATGGACGCTTGCCGGTGGTCCGCCTGGGCACCCTGCTGTTTCTGGCTACGTCGATCGCCTGTGCATTGGCCAGCAGTATGGAGTTCATGTGGCTTGCTCGCGCAGCACAGGGCTTTGCCGCAGCCAGTGGGCCGGTCATCGCTCGAGCCATAGTCCGCGACCGCTACGAGGGGCACCGCGCCGCACAAGTCATGGCGACCTTGGGCGCTGCCATGGCAGTGGTACCGCTAGTAGCGCCCACGATAGGCTCCTGGCTTCTGGTCTGGTTTGATTGGCGCGCCACTTTCCTCGCCTTGGCGGTTTTCGCCCTCATTGTGTTCGCAGGGTTGCGACTGTTTTCAGAGTCTGCGCCGCCGCCGGCGCAAGACCGGCTGTCGATCAGCGGCGTTCTTGGCAGTTTCGGCACTTTCCTCGGTGATCGCCGCTTCGTCGGCTATCAGATGGTGGGTACCGCGTCTTTCTGCGCCATTTTCGCTTTCCTGTCGACGGTGTCTTACTTCATGCGCGACGTCTTCCGGGTGGCACCCGAAAACTTCGGTTACGCATTTGCGATCTCGGTATCGGGCTACATGATCGGCAGCCTCAGCAGCTCTCGGCTAGTGCCGTATTTGGGGCCAGATAATACGATGCGGACAGGCACCTTGCTTTCCACCGCTGCGGCCACGGGTTTATTCTTCGCTGCCGGTTTCGACCCCGTGCCAGTTTGGGTCGCTGCTACCTGCTCATTTTCCGTTTTTTTGGGGATCGGCCTGACATTCGCCAACGCTATGATGGGCGCTGTCTCGCTATATCCCAAAACTGCCGGCGCGGCGTCGGCAGCCTATGGCTTTATTCATGCTACCAGCGCAGCCGCTGTCGGGGTGGCAGCCGGGCATTTCTATGACGGATCACTGATACCGACCACCGGGATTATGCTGTTGTGCTGCCTTTTCGCCTGCATCGGGCTGTGGGCTGCGCGGGAACACCCCTCGCCCCGGCACGCAAATTAACCTGGCTATACCGCCATCGGGGGTAGAGCGTCGCTCCCACCACTCGCATAATGGCGCCCTTTCATGTGTACCCACAGGAGTCACCGTGCACGAGTACGACAGCAAGATGGAAGCGCTTACCGAAGCGATCTTCAGCTACGCCAAGGAACGCATCCAAATTGATCCGCCGCTTGACGCGCCGCTGACCGAGCAAGAGCTGATTGAGCAGGCTGGCCAAACCATCACCCGTGATGGCCTGGGCGGAGAGGAAGCACTACGGGTATTCAAGGATGTTCTGGCGCCCGCGTGTCTCTCGGTGGATCACCCTCGCCTACTCGCTTTCGTTCCTGCCGCTCCCTCCGAAGCCTCGATTCTCTTCGACCTTGTGGTCGGTGCATCGAGTATTTTCGGCGGCTCCTGGCTGGAAGGCTCCGGTGCGGTTTATGCAGAGAATCAGGCACTGCGTTGGTTGGCTGACCTCGCGGGCTTCCCGCCTGAGGCCGGTGGCGTGTTTGTCAGCGGCGGTACTGCCGGGAATCTCAGCGCATTGGTTGCAGCGCGGCATGAGTGGCGACGCAAGCACGAAGGTAACGACAAGGTTCGAGGATTAATTATCTCCTCCGTAGGGGCTCACGCCTCGGTAGATCAAGCGGCGCAGGTCATGGATGCTGACATGTTGGAGGTCGGTGGACACCGCATGGATGGCAACGATGTACGTGCGGCAATCGATGGGTTGAGCGCTGAGGATCGCGCACGTCTCTTTGCTGTGGTCACGACCGCAGGCACGACCAACCTCGGTATCATCGACGACCTCGACGGCATTGCCGATGTGTGTGAGAAAGAGGATGTCTGGCTCCATGTTGACGGCGCTTATGGTGGTGCCGGGCTCGCAGCCCCAAGTGTTCGACACGAATTCAACGGTATCGAGCGAGTAGACAGCTTCATCGTCGACCCCCATAAATGGCTGTTTGCGCCCTTCGACTCCTGTGCCTTGCTCTATCGAGACCCGGCGACGGCGCGGCGCGCGCACCGGCAGCACGGTGACTACCTCGAGGTACTCTACGACGGCATCTGGAACCCTTCGGATTACGCGCATCACCTGTCGCGACGAGCGCGCGGGCTGCCGCTTTGGTTCAGCCTCGCCTGTCACGGCACCGAGGCGTATGCCGAGGCCGTAGAACGTACCATCGACGTGGCCAGAGAAGCAGAAAAGCTGATTGAAGCGCATCCCAAACTTGAGATGGTGATTCAGCGGCACCTGTCAATCGTCTGTTTCCGACGCGTCGGTTGGAAACCTGAGGACTATCAGCAGTGGAGCAACCAGCTGCTCAAGGATGGAACCGGCTTCGTCACACCGAGCAAACACGAAGGTGAGACGGTACTGCGATTCTGCATCGTCAATCCCCGCACCAGTGTCGAGGACATCAAAACGCTCCTCGCCACGCTGGACTGAGCCCAACGATGGATCCGATAGGTCCTGGCAACAACCGTTGGGAGTTGCTGGTTCGCTATCGGTTTATCGAAATCATTGCGCTATGGGAGGGGCGACTCACCACGCGTCACCTCTGCGACACGTTTGGTATTGGGCGCCAGCAGGCCAGCAAAGATATCAACAATTACAAACGGTCGATTGGCCCGGGTAACCTCGACTACGACAAGTTTGCCAAGGGTTACGTGCCCTCGCCCAACTTCACCCCGAAGGTGAGCCGGGGCGAGGCGGACGAGTATCTGCAGCTTGTCGCCCGCGCCAGTGAGCTGCAGCAAACGCTGGCCGATCTGGCCCATGCAGGTGCCAACACGGAGGTGTTGACACCACCTAAACGCCAAGTACCGGCTGAAGTTTTACGACCACTCATCATCGCTGCCCGCGAGTGCCGCCGGGTCGAGGTGGACTACGTATCGCTCAACCATCCGGACCGTGAAGGCCGCATTATTGTGCCGCACACTCTGGTCTGGACGGGTCAGCGCTGGCACGTACGAGGCTGGTGTGAAAAGAATCAGGATTATCGCGACTTCGTGCTGAGTCGGTTCCGGGGTGAAGCTGACATCATGGACTTGTCCGAGCACGGCGTGGACGGTGACACCAGCTGGCAACAATTCGTCACCCTGCGGATCACACCGGACCCGAGACTGAGCGAAGAGCAACAAGCTGTCGTCGCTCATGACCACGACATGACCAATGGCTGCCTCGAGATCACCGTACGGAGCCGGTTAGTTGCCTACCTGCTGAAACTCATGAATCTCCGCGCAGATGCACAAAGTCGCCCGCCTGAATCCCAACAAATCGTGCTTGCTAACGCGGCCGAGGTCGCTCCTTGGTTACTCGACTAACAGTGTCACCCACTGCTTCAGCACTGACTGGGTGACAACTACAGTTGGACCTAATTAAGCCGTAAGCCGTGTTCGCACTGCAGAGACGCCTGCGAAGACGACTGCCAAGAGCAGTCCAACCAGCAGACCCAAAAGACCCCCGACCAGCGTAGGCGCGATGCCGCTGTTAAGCCCGAATTCGATTAGCGGCGCTGTTAACAGGTGCTCCAGCTCGTGGGAGGCATGCAACAGAATGCCTCCACCCACCAAAAACATGGCAACCGTGCCCAGCAGGGACAACGCCTGCATTAAGCGCGGTGCAAAACGCACCAAGCCACGCCCCACCCCGCGCTGGAAGTCCCCATCCGCGGTGTCCAGAAGATAAACGCCAAGATCATCCACTTTGACGATACCGGCGACCAGCCCGTAAACCCCGATGGTCATCAACAGCGAGATTCCTGCCAAAACGCCAAGTTGAGTGGGCCAGCTACTGGCCTCAACGACTGCCAGTGTCAGCACGATAATTTCGAGGGAGAGGATAAAGTCGGTCCTCACCGCACCGCGGATTTTTTTCTTCTCCAATGCGACCAGATCCACGCTTTCATCAGCCAGAGGCTGAAGTCGCGCCTCGGCTTCTTGCTCAGTGTGTTTGTGAACGGAATGCAGGAGTTTTTCAGCCCCCTCGAAACAGAGGAATAGCCCGCCACAAACCAGCGCCGGCGTGATCAACCACGGCGCAATACCGGCCACAAGCACGGCAGCGGGCACCAGAATCACTTTATTCAGCAACGAACCTTTAGCAACCGCCCACACCACCGGCAGCTCGCGATTCGGGCGCACACCGATGACTTTCTCAGCGTTGACCGCGAGATCGTCACCCATCACTGCGGCGGTTTTCTTGGCCGCCGCCTGCGTCATGAGCGATATGTCATCGAGCACCGTTGCGATGTCATCGAGCAATGCCAGCAAATTGGCAATGGCCATGATC
>JAZBOZ010000278.1:0-12087 GCA_036351405.1 Halieaceae bacterium | reverse complement strand
TGACTGAGTTGATATTCGTTGCTTGGTCTGTAATGACGGTGGCGCTATGGCAAAAGCACCGTGGATCCAGTGGTTTTACGTCCCTCCAGATCGCGGTGCGCTTGTTGTGCGTCGCTTAGGGCATAGCGCTGATTGATTTCGATGCGGATATCACCCGCGAGTATTTTGTGGAACAGATCATCGCTGGATTGTCTCAATTCCTCGGTGGTTGCCGTGTAGGACAGCATCGTGGGGCGCGTGATGAACAGCGAGCCCTTTTGCGCCAGTGTTTGCAGATCCAGCGGATCTGGTGCTCCCGACGCGTTACCGAAACTCACCATCAGTCCGCGGGGCTGTAAGCAGTCCAGCGACGCGTCGAAAGTATCCTTACCTACCCCGTCGAACACCACGGGCACCTTCTTGCCTTCGGTCAGCTCGCTGACCCGTTCGGCGATGTTTTCTTCACGGTAATTGATGACCTCGGCAAAGCCGTGCGCCCTTGCCAGTTCCGCCTTTTCTGCGGACCCGACGGTGCCAATGACACGCGCGCCGATACTCGCGGCCCATTGCCCGAACAGCAGGCCAACACCGCCCGCAGCTGCGTGGAACAAGCAGGTGTCGCCGGCCTTCAACGGCCACGTCCGCTGCAACAGGTATTCCACCGTTTGCCCCTTTAGGAGGCAAGCCGCTGCTTGCTCGAAGTCAATGGCTTCCGGTAGACGAACCAGTCGGCTGGCGGGCAGGTTGATGGCCTCCGCGTAAGCACCAATGCCGGCGCTGCAATAAGCCACCCGATCACCCACCGCCAGGTCCACGCCTTCGCCAACGGCCTCGACGACCCCGGCGCCCTCAAGCCCTATGCCTGAAGGCAGCGGCAGGGGGTACAGCCCTGATCGGTGGTAGGTGTCGATGTAGTTAAGCCCGATGGCGTGGTTGACCACAGTCACCATGCCCGGCGCAGGTGCCTCGATCGTGACTTCTTCCAACGACATCACTTCCGGGCCGCCGGTTTGATAAATACGAATCGCCTGGCTCATGGAAACCTCCAATAGGTGGGCAGGAAGGCGTGTTGCGCTGAAAACCGGTAGAGTGCGCCTGCACAGTTGAAACGAGACACTCAGCATGACTGACGAGCGACATTTTTACGAGCCGAGTAAAGGGCACGGACTGGCCCACGACCCGTTCAATTCGATCGTGGCACCGCGCCCGATTGGCTGGGTGTCCTCTCGCGACAGTGCCGGTACGCTCAATCTCGCGCCTTACAGCTTCTTCAACGCGTTCAATTATCGGCCGCCCATCGTCGGGTTCTCGAGTATTGGGCATAAAGATTCGGTGCGAAACATGGAGCAGACCGGCGCTTTTTGCTGGAGCCTCGCGACCGAATCGTTAGCGAAAGCGATGAACCAGACCAGTGCGATGGTCGGCCCGGAAGTGGACGAATTCACCTTGGCGGGTTTGTCGACGCGGGCTTCCCGGGTGATTGATGTGCCGCACGTGGCAGAGAGCCCTGTCGCGTTCGAATGCCGGGTCACCCAAGTTGTGCGTTTAAACAACGCGGAGGGCGAGGCGCTGGACACCTACATGGTGTTTGGCGAGGTCGTCGGTGTGCACATCGAGCATCGGCTCATTAAAGACGGTGTCTACGATACGGTAGCAGGACAACCCATCATGCGCGGCGGCGGCCCTGCGGATTATTTTCGCATCTCCGAAGACACCAAGTTTTCGATGCCACGCCCCGATTAATTCAGGCGTTACTCGAGCTCTCAGCCGAGGGGCGCCTTTATGTCCCTAGCGGTCAGAGATCTCAACCGCGTATAACCTGCAGACTAATAACGACGGCGTTACGGGTGTTAGGTTACAGATGTAGGAATGTTGCCACGCCGTCGAAAAACATCTGTACCGCGATAATCACCAGAATCATCCCCATCAGCCGCTCCATCGCGATCAGGCCGCGGTTGCCAAGCGCCCTGAGCAAGAGCGGTGAAGCCATCAGTAATACCGCGGACACTGCCCAGGCAGCGATGAGTGCGGCTGTCCAATCGAGCATCCGCGATGGATTGGTATTGACCATCAGCATGGCGATGGCGAGTGAAGAGGGGCCTGCGACGGCGGGTATCGCCAGCGGCACGATAAACGGCTCGCCATCGGGCGAATCGCCGATAAGACCGTAAGGCGACGGGAAAATCATGCGAATAGCGATCAAAAACAGAATGATCGCGCCGCCGATGCTGATAGATTCCTGTTTGAGGCCGAGCAAATCCAATGCGGAGCTGCCACCCCAGAGAAATAGCAGTAGCACGGCCAGTGCCACCAGTAGCTCACGGAAGATCACCCACTGACGACGCTTGGGTTCTACGTCCTTGAGTACGGATAGGAAGATCGGCACGTTGCCGAGTGGATCCATAACCAGTAGTAGGGTGATAAAGGCGCTGAACGCGGTATCCATTGCGTGTCCTGTCCGGAGGTTGTTGTCGTATGTGTAGTTCTTGTCCGCTTAATTGCAGCGGAAGCGTAAATCGCTACCCGAGCCGGTTTCCTCGAACTTGCCAGTGGCGCGGATGAGCTCTGTAAGCTTGGTGAAGCCAAAGCTGCGGTGGTCGAAATCCGGGTACCGCTGCACCAACTGCTGTCCGATCCAGCCTGGCGTTGACCAACCATCGGGGTCGTTGCTGGTATCCAGCACGTTACAGATGAGCTGATAGGCACGGTTGAGCGCTTTCTTGTCGGCCGGCTGCTTATCGACGCGCTTGGGTTGGTCTTCGCCGTTGAGGTTCTCGACGAAGATGAAGCGCTTGCAGGCCTGGCGGAATGCATCGGGCGTCTTTTTTTCGCCAATACCGTACACATCGAGCCCTTGCTCACGAATGCGGCTGGCGAGTCGTGTGAAATCGCTGTCTGAGGAGACCAGCACAAATCCGTCGAAGCGCCCCGAGTGCAGCAAGTCCATGGCATCAATGACGAGTGCGATATCGCTGGCGTTCTTGCCAACCGTATTGGCGGGTTGATGATGGGGTACCAGTCCGAGGGAGGCAATGCGCTCACTCCAACCGCTCATGCGATGGCTGGAAAAATCTCCATAGCAACGACGTACGGAAGCCTCGCCGAACCCCGATATCTCCTCGAAAATCGCCTTCGCGTGTTTCGGTGAGGTGTTGTCGGCGTCGATGAGAACCGCCAGCAATGGGTTTTCGCTGTTCATGACTCGCTGCCTCACACTGTATTCGGTCGATAGGGTGCTTTGCTGTACACCAGCGCGGTGCGGATGCTTGCTTCCAATGAGTAGTGTGACAGAAGCCGGTAAGGCGAGGGTGGCGCAGGCGCAAAGTTGCCAACAATCGCCAGCAATTAGCGCAGATGAATTGACCGATGGATCTCTCAAAGGGTTGCTTTGGGTCGCTGGCACCTGAGTGCGTGGATAGGTGATGATGCGGTAGACGTTCAAGCCTTCGGAGTAGTACCGGTGATGTCACTACCAGCCTGGCAGCGCAGTCACGGCCAACCATTGTTTTCAGCAAGACTGCGCAGTCAGCCAGAAGACTTTGTTGTGATTGAGGAACTGGGCTGGGAGCCCAGTGGTGATGGCGAACATGACTATCTCCTGATCGAGAAGACCAGTGCCAACACCGATTGGGTGGCCACGCAGCTCGCCCAATATGCTGGGGTGCCCGTGAAGGACGTTGGATTTGCGGGCCTCAAAGACCGGCACGCGGTGACTCGGCAATGGTTTAGTGTTCCCCGCTGGCACTCGCCGGATTGGTCGGCTTTGAATCTCGAGGGCGTTGTGGTGCTTGAAGTCACCAGGCACCTCCGCAAGCTGCGCCGAGGAGCGCATCGTGCCAATCAATTTCGTATTGTGCTGCGAGACTTGGTGCCAAGTGCGCCTGCCGCGACTAACGAACGTATCGAAATCATTGCCCGGCACGGCGTGCCCAATTATTTCGGGGAGCAACGCTTTGGCCGCAATGGCGCCAATCTGCGCCTGGCTGAGGACTGGGCTCGCGGCAAGCGGTTGTCACGACAAAAACGCGGCCTCGCCATTTCTACCATCCGTGCGTTTCACTTTAATCAAGCGCTGTCGCAGCGCGTAGCAGATGGCACCTGGGATCAATTGCTGGCGGGCGATCTGGCGAATCTCGAAGGATCAGCCAGCGTGTTCGAAGTACCCGTTGTCGATGAGACTTTGCGTCGCCGTTGCGCTGACAAAGATATCCATCCTGCGGGTGTGTTGGCCGGTGCCGAATCGGAGGAGCTCCCCGATCAATGGCGATCAGCCCTTGCGCGAGCGCGGGTTGAAGCGGGTAACCGGGCTTTTAGAGTAGGTGTTCGACACCTTGAGGTAGAACACGGTGAGGCGACATTAGCGCTGCAGTTCACGCTACCGAGGGGCGCTTATGCGACAGCCGTTCTGCGTGAGCTTTGTGAGTGGGGTTGAGCCGCGGAATACTTGGGGCGAATCACTCACCCACTCAGTATCCGAGCGAATCGCCTGTTGGTCGTTCCTTATCCTGCCCGCTCCACCCAGTGCAGTCGTGATGGATCAAGGGCTTCATCGTGAGCGTGGAACTCGTAGGCTGCAAGATAACCACCGGATTCCGCAGCAACGGAAAAATCGAGACACGCGGTAAATCGGTCTATGAGACGGGGTTGGCCTGAAAACCAGTAATGGCCAAAAAATGTCGGGGTCGTGGGTGCGATGGCGCTGGTGGGGAGTCGGCCAGCAGGCGGGAGCTGTGTGAGATCGATCCCCGGTGCCCGTATGAAATCTTCCCAACGCTCAGGCGCTCGGTTCCACCAGCAGACGCGGGCACGCTGCCGCGTGACGCCATTCTTATCGGTAAAGGTAATGCCACCCGGCAAGGGCTGCTCAACACCTTTGCACAAAATCTCGGTGGCCTCGTACTGGGGTGTTTCAGGCTGCCAGGCGCGCTCCCAGTCATCTTCATTGAGATACCAGCCGTTGCCCGACTGCTTGAAAACCGCGAGGTGGTCGGGATGCCAGCAGGCGTGAACCGCCCGCAGCCCAGCCAGCTCAAGTGCGATCGGCAGCTGTCGGAACCACGCAACATCGCCGGCGATGGCAGCAGCGGGGTCATCGTATCGCGCCTGATAACTTTCCAAGGTCTCGCGGACTTCTGCATCGTTTTGGGCGTTATGTGCGCGTCGAAACTCCCCACTGCCCGGAGCGGTCTCGGTGTGGTAGTTGACGAAATTGAACTCGTGGTTGGCCAGTAAGCACTGGGCGTGCCCTGCCTCGCACAGGGTTCGCACCAAGTGGACGATACCTGCAGAATCCGGGCCGCGGTCGATCAGGTCGCCAAGGAAAATAAGCTGCGTATTGTCCGGGAAGACGCCCTGCCGGATGCCGAGCTTCTCGAGCAGCGCTACGAGCGTGTCTAAATACCCGTGGCTGTCACCAATGACAAAAAACCGTTCTGGTGGCAGTTCAGTAGATTCAGGGCATTGCGACAGTGTCATATCTGTATGGCGATGTCGGGGCGCGGGCGGCGCGCGTTAGTAGCAGGAGTTGGGTGCGGTGTCCGCATTGATCTCCCCGTCGACCTCATCGGGGTCGATGCCATGCTCAAGCAAGACGCCACGTACCGTTTCGATATGCTCAAGCACTAACGCGTGGCGGTCGCCGTATTCATAGCGAGTGACTTCTATCGCTTGGGGCATATAAGTGAAGGCGATTTTCAGCGCCTGAAGTTCATCATCAGTCATGGTTCCACCGGGCTAGTTTGAGGCGTGGTAGATGCCATTGTGAGGTGTAGCGGTGTGAAATCAATCCATCTTCCGAGCACCGTTTCGTTGCGGTAGTCGATCGCGAGCTGCTGCCGGCCTTGCGGCAGCTGGCCGGTGGACCGACGGTATTGCTCAATGAACAGCCGCACCATGGTTCGCTCGCTGGGTATGCCAGCGGGGCAGAAAGTAGCGACGAAATCACGGATGACGGGGTGTTGGGTGTCGCTCTGATGAGCACGCTCGGGCTTCGACACGGCAAGGCTCCATTTTTAGCGACTTCAGGAACCTTCCTCGGGGCGCAATACTGGTCAAATCTCCCGGCCATAGCGGCGCGCGAAAGATAACGATATGAAAACCGTGATGCAATAAGGCCGCATGGATCCCGGTCAGGATCAAGATCGCCCTCCTCGTTGATATTTAAATCGCGTAAACCTAGTCTGCGTGCACCGATGGTTGAGAGAGTGATCCGACATGGCACGTCATGGTGCGCGAATTGGTCGCAAAGCCCCCCTGGTTTTAGCCGTCTTCTTGGAGGCGCTGTTGGTGTTGGGAGCTCAGAAAATCTACGCGCAGGAGGCCGGCGCAGAAGGTTACTCACCGCCCGATTACAGCAATCATGAATACTGGCTATGTCGTCCTGATAGCCCGGGCGATGCTTGCGATATTGAGCTGACGGCAACGATCGTGCATCCCGATGGCAGCACCGAGCTCGAGCCTTTTGAGCCCGCTGACAATCCCGCCTATGACTGTTTTTACGTGTATCCCACCACTTCGATGGACCGTACAGGCAACAGTGATTTAGTGCCCGATGCGTCCGAGTTCCGCACGGTGTCTGGCCAATTCGCGCGGTTCAAGGAAGTGTGCAGGATTTATGCACCGGTGTACCGGCAGGTAACCATTCCCGCTCTAACCGCACTCATGAGTGGCCAGGGTGATATGGGTGCTGATGGCGTCATGGCCTATCGAGATGTCGCCGCAGCCTTCATGCATTATCTGGAACATGATAATGACGGTAGACCTTTCGTGCTGGTAGGCCATAGCCAGGGCACACGGATGTTGATCACATTGATCCAGCAGATGATTGATGGCAAGCCACTCCAAGACAGAATGCTCTCAGCGCTGTTGCTCGGCTTTAATGTCGAGGTGCCGCTCAAAGGCGATGTGGGCGGTGCATTCAAGTCTGTACCCTTGTGTCGCTCGCCGTCACAAACGGGCTGTGTCGTCAGCTACGTGAGTTTTCGCGACGCGGTGCCGCCGCCTGAGGGTAGTCGTTTTGGCCGGGTCGACACCGATGGTATGAAGGCCGCGTGTAATAATCCCGCTGACTTGTCGGGTGATGTTAGCGCGTCATTAGATGGATACTTCCGGGTCGGTGGCTTCTTCGGCAATGGTACGCCGGCGGATCGCTGGGCCGATGACCTCGTGGTGGACACCACTTTCGTTAAGGTGCCGGGGCTCTTTTCAGGCCGGTGCGTCAATAATGAATTTGGGAGCTATCTGTCAGTTCATGTGAATGCCGACCCGAACGACCCGCGCACGGATGATATCCGCGGTGATGTGTATACCCCGGATAGTGAAGTGCTCACGCAGTGGGGGCTGCACCTGATTGATGTGAGTCTGACTCAGGGTGATTTGATCAAGCTCACCCGCTCGCAATACGCTGCTTTTATGCGGCAAGCCCGGAATTAGCACTGTTCGCTTTTAACGGGCGGGAGTTCGCTTTACGCAGGTCGGTGAAGAAGCTCTTTACAGCGATGGGGAGTTCGCTTGTCAGTGATTCCAAAGTTACTGCTGAGCCTCATTGAGCAAAGTCACCATGCGGCTGCTGATCGCGTGCTGCTGGCTTTTGGCGTAGCGATCCATCGGTACGGTGTAGAGCGCCTCTATAAATACGGCGTCGAGGATAGACAGCCGCTTGGTTAGGCTGCCAGCGGTAGAGTTGGTGAAGAGCGTGAGTATGGAGTCCGGTGAGGGAGACCCCTCGCTTGACGGGTTGGTCAGTGCGACCAGCGCCAGATAGTCCGCAACCGACTCAAAGTCGTGATCTTTTATCTGTGCGATATCCACCACGATGACCATCAATTGCAGCGCCGGTGCGGTGCTGGCGCTGATTCTCGAGTTGGCGAGTCGGCAACCGAAGCCGCAAGGGTCGAAAGTGGTGATCCAGCGGACGGGCGCGCTGCTCGTTTTAAAGGCATTCACTTTGTCTGGGCCTGCTTGCCGTAATGGGATCTCAAAATGATCGGCGAGCTGCCCTGTGGTCGCCGGCGCATCGGACGCGAAAAAGAGCAGCACGTTCGGATTGCACTCGGTGTCCGTCACCGACAGGCGCGTATTCTCTGCCGCCGCAGCCAAACGGCGCAGCAGGGTTTTTTGGTGCTGCTGCGAAAGTCCCTCCGCCCGCACGCAGAGAGGCCTATTCCAGCGAGCAATTTGATCATCACGGCTCACAGTCACCATCGCGGATACGTGGGTGGTGATTTTGTCGAAGGCAGTGCCGATCACTACCACTTCTTCGGGCTGAGCCTGAACGCTTTGAATATTGGCGATGAGGAAACAAATGACCGCGCTCAGCGTGGCGTTGAAACGAAGCAGTTTTATGACGCAAGGCCAGCACATAGCTATAGAGGGTAGTCGCTCGACATCATATTGGCAGAGACATACTACCTGAAAGGTCTCATCGCGCTATCGGCGGTGAGGATAACCTTAATCTAAAAGGCCTTGGTGATCCGCAATTGGAAGGTTCGCCCTTCGATAGGAAGTACAGTCACATTGCCGAATACGTCCGGAGTGTTGGAAATAAATCCTCGAGAATCCTCAAGATTGTTACCGCTGGCAATGAATTGCCAAGATCCCGTTGAGTAGCTGACCGATGCGTTAGCCAAGCTGTAAGCCGGCAACTTCAACGCCTGCGAGTAACCTGAGTACGCGCTCGATATATAGGCGTAAGTGAGTGCAGCCTGCCATTGGGGCGTGGGACTGAAGCGATAGATCATATTGATGCGATCTCGGGGAATACCGGCACGCTGCCCCGAGCCCAATGCGGTATGCAGACCGGATAACGCACCCCCGAAAAAGATACTCGGATCGTCGATCTGTGGCAGATCGGCGGCGCCAAAGTAGCTGAACTGGCTGTCCCGGCCGAGGGTCGTGACGGTGTTATGTGAACCATTGACCGTAACCTGATGCGCCTCATTAATTTGTAATCCCAGGTCGAACTCAATGCCCTCGCTACTGATCGTCGAGTTAACAACCGCATCCTGGGTGTTCACCGCGAGATTCTCTTGTCGGAATGCTGAGATCCTGTAGGTGAAGCGGTCGTCCGCCGCAGTGCCCTTCAGTCCAAGTTCGGTGAGCTCGGCTGAGCCTACAATATTGTTCGGATAAAGCTCTGGCGCGATAACCGATGAAAAGTCCTCGCCGATCGATTGGGTTCTAGCCACGGTCGCGTACAGTCGAGCATTACTGCCGAGCGCTTGAACCAGACCCACGTGGAAACCCGCCACCGTGTCGGACGCCTCAAATCGTGAGTTTGTGAAAAACGCGCTGTCTGCCAGTCCGTTGGTTCTTGCGCTGACATGATTAAGCCGCACTGAGGCGTCGAGTCGGAGCGAATCGGTGAGTTGGGTGTCTACCATCCAGGTGAGGCCGGTGTTCAGCGATGAAGATGTGTAGTGCTGTGCAAAAAATCCATCTTGCTGCTGCGTCGCCAGCAGGATCGTGTCTGCCGCAGTCGCACCGACACTCAAATCTCTGCGGTCAAAGAACTGATTAAAGAAATCGATCGCGTTGTCCGCATCGGTATACCGGGTAGCCAGCGTCAAAGTGTTGTCGAAGCCGGTGACCTCGGAGAGTGCGTAGGACGCCCGGTATTCCAGCGTGCTTGCCCGCACCCGGTTCGAAAAGCCAATGCCCGTTTCGATATCCATATCCAGCGTTTCGGCGTATAGCCCATGGCTCCACTGTCCAGTGGAATACTCGACGTTGAGCAGCGCGACGTCGCTGTCGAGAAAATCCGTTGGAGCAACGGCAACAGATCTCGGGGATAGCGTGACTTCGCCGACGTCTAGCAGTGCAAAATGCGTAGGAATGAGTGCCGGATCAACGAATTGGGGACCGCAGCAACCATTGTTCTGCGCAGTGCCGAATCCGCCCAGCCCTCCTGCGGCTGCGATTTCAGATCCCGATATCTTTCCATCACCGTCAGTGTCGAGGGGCTGAGCGCGACCGGTGATGTAAGTACCGCGATCAATCAGATCTTGCGTGAGCCGGTTCCAGCCTGTGACCTGGTTACTGCGGTAGCGCTGTAATTGCAGGCTCACTTCAAGCGATTCACCCAGCCCCATGGGTATGTGCCCTGAAGCTGACAGGAAGTAGTCTTTCTGGAAGTGGTTGCGGTAAAAGCTGTTTGCGTCGCGAGCGGAGGCGTTCAGTGCCAGCCCGATATCGCGTCCGCCGATCTGAACAGAATCCATGGTCTCAACCTGCATCCCAAGGTCATCGTAAGATCCGAGAGTGGCGGTGTAGGACAGCGCTTCTTTATCTGTGCTGTTGATGGTGGGTGTCAGGTTCACGGAGCCGCCAATACGAGACATACCCCACTGGCTGGTGGAAGGCCCCTTCAACACCTCCACGCGCTCATACATGCGGAGATTGGTCGGGTAGTTGCCGGGGTTGGTGAGTCGCCGATAACCGTTGTAGAACAAGTCGGCGTAGGAGCCGCGAATATCCAGTGCCCCCTCGGTGCCGAAGCTGGACGTGTTATTCACGCCGCTCACTACGGTTGCGAGATCATGGACGCTGTTGAGGTTAAGTAGATCCCTGTCCAGCCGGGAGATGGTACTGATCGTACGCCCGATATCTTGTTCCGCTCGAGAGAGGCCGGTGGTCAGGCTGTCGGTTGCCTCATTAGTGTGGTTTTGTGGGCCGATAACCCGGACTACCTCGATCTCATTGTCAGTCTTAGGCCTGCTGCTTTCACCAATGCACTGGTTGGAGACTGAAGTCAGTAAAATGGTTATGACTAACAGAACTAAGGTTTTCAGTGACATGCAATAGGCTGTGATCTTGGTGTAGGGGCAGCGTATTAGGTCGCTCAAGGTGTAACGCTGTCATTGGCGCTGCGAGTTTTACAGAGGCGGTTTGCCAAACAAGCTGTTCCGCTTCGCGTAAATGGCTGTGAGCGTTCCCACAATGACTGCGAAACCGCCGTAGGCTGGATAAAACGCTGTACCGAGCAGCTGACCGGGGCGCGCATCGCCGGCCCAAACCAGTGCAAACAGTGCGTGGAATACCAGCAATAGGAACAGCCAAAACAGCACATGTTTGGCCCACCTCTGGCCCTCGAGCCCGAAACGTACAAGGTTGCCGAGTAACATGGCTGTCAGCAAGATCAGCGTGGGGATGACAAAGTGTTTACCGAGAATGAACGTGTGTAAAACGCCGATAACAGCGAGCAAAGAGAACAGGGCAGCAAGGCCCTCTAAACTGTATTCAATGGATAAGAGCCGCTTCATGTCGATACCGTTTGGCTGAGCGTATTGTTGTTAGATCTTTGCAGTGTATATGAGTTGGTCGGCGCATGATGTCCGGCTTGCCGACAACATCGACTGCCGCAACCGGGCTTAGTCGTTGTCAGTGGTCCAATCCAGCGAGATGAGTCGCAGCACAAAAGGGCCTTGCTGCTTGTTACTGATCATCAGGCCGATTTGCCTAACATCTTGCCATCGCAGTGAAGGCGCGCCGCTTACCCGTCGTCCACGCCATACTGGCTGGAAGTCTGCAGGGGTGAGCCGGTGCTTGGAGACTTCGCCGTCAACCGTATCGATAGTGGCGGCATAAGCGATGCCGTCCAGCGACTTGTGAGTGCGTAAGCGCAAACTATAAGTCTTGCCATCTCCCAAAACAGCCAGTCGGAGTTGCTCACCAACGTGATTTTTGCCTAGCTGCAACGGCGCTCTAACCGACGCGAAACCGCCGTTGTTCTCCAGCGATACCTCGCCCGAAAACTCGCCGGCGTATCCTTGCTGTGCGCGATAGGTGCTCCGGGATACGCCGCCCATGACCCCATCATTCACCGCAATCCAAGACTCGGCGTTAGGTAACAAATTGCCTGCCATTGTGGTGTCAACCAAGAGAGCTACCCCCCATATAAATAGCGACACAAGAATTTTGACGGTATGCACTCAATGCTGGCTCCCTCGCGTTGACATACCCTACATACGGCGCAGCAGTCTGCTCAGATGGCTTCGGTTGTGGCCGGCTGATGTACTGAGATGGGGCTGGTATCGATATCCATCATAATGCGCCGCACAACCCCTGTTGAAGCTACCGAAAATATCGGGTTCGCACGAGATAGTGCCAGCC
>JAZBOZ010000277.1:0-3271 GCA_036351405.1 Halieaceae bacterium | reverse complement strand
ATCGGCACGTAGTCCACGCCCCGCTTCTTCATCATCTTGGTGACCTGCTCAAAATGTCGCAATTCCTCGCGCGCTAACCGGGACATCTTCTGCAGCAAGGTGTGCTGCTCGACGTAACGATGCATGAGACTCATCGCCGTGGCCGCTGCCTTTTTCTCGCAGTTGGCGTGATCGATAAGCAAAACGGCCAACTGCTCGGGTCGCGCCGCCATTGTGACCCAGGCCTCCGGTGTAGGGCAGGCCAGAAATGTCTTAACAGGCTGCAGATCCACCGCATCAGCCATGAGTTGCACTCTCCTGAGCCACGAACAGATCAGCGGTCGCCATATAACGCTCATAATGCGCCACTGACAGCACCCAGAACGCCCTATCAATCTCCTCGCGTATCGCGATCAAATCCATCTGCGCGGTGTCGGGACGCCGGCGAAAGCCGAACTGTTCGGTGTCTGTGATTTGGCTCGCACCTGCCTTGAGTAAGGCAAACAGCCAGCAGTACTCATCATGCTGATCGTTATGGCGAACCTGCTGCACATCGAGCTGCCACTTGAGCAGCGATTTATCGACAATTTCGAGGTGGTTTGCGACAGATTGCGACAAAAAGCCGGCAAGTCGACGATCGACAATACGCTTTTCATCCTCGCTGTAGGCATTCCAGTCGATCACCTCATGCTGAAACCGCTTGCACCCGCGACATACGGCATCGCCGATACCCGTCGAGCAAACGCCAATACACGGCGTCCTGACACGCGGCAGCGCCACAGCGGTGGTTTTTGAGAGTCGATCGGGCATGGGCGAAGTCTAGGGGATGCTTGCCGTAAATGCACAGTATCCATGGCCGGCGGGTATCGACGCGATGTGCTGCAGGCTATAATTCCGCACCGAAAATTACCCCAAAAGCGGTGTCAATCTGCCGGAATGAGCCGGCATGAAACCAGCACCGCCCTACCGACAGGAGTGTCACCGTGCTGCAAGCCTATCGTGAACACGTCGCCGAACGCGCCGAACTCAATATCCCACCGAACCCGCTGAATGCCGAGCAGGTCGCCGATCTGGTTGAATTGCTGAAGAACCCGCCTGCGGGAGAAGAGGCCTTCCTGTTGGAGTTAATCAGCGAACGCGTGCCCCCGGGCGTGGACGAAGCCGCCTACGTTAAAGCAGGTTTCCTCTCAGCCATCGCCAAAGGCGAAACCAGCTGCGCGCTGATCGACAAGCCGGCTGCCGTGAAACTGCTCGGCAACATGCACGGCGGTTACAACATCGAAACGCTGGTGGGCCTGCTCGGCGACAGCGAATTGGGCGAGCTAGCGGCGGAAGAACTCAAGCACACTTTGCTGATGTTTGACGCCTTCCACGACGTGGAAGAAAAAGCCAAATCCGGCTGCGCACACTCGCAAGCCGTGATGCAGAGCTGGGCTGAGGGTGAGTGGTTTACCAACCGCGATGCCGTGCCGGAGTCGATGAAAATGATCGTCTTCAAAGTGACCGGCGAGACCAATACAGATGACTTGTCCCCAGCGCCTGACGCCTGGTCACGCCCCGATATCCCGCTGCACGCACTGGCCATGTACAAGATGGCGCGCGAAGGCCTGACACCGGATGATCCGGGCAAGGTCGGTCCAATGAAGCAGATCGAGGAAATTAAATCGAAGAACCTGCCTGTCGCCTTCGTCGGTGACGTGGTCGGTACCGGCTCATCGCGCAAGTCAGCCACCAACTCGGTACTGTGGTTCTTTGGTGAGGACATGCCCGGCGTACCCAACAAGCGTTCCGGTGGCGTCTGCATCGGTGGCAAAGTCGCACCGATCTTCTACAACACCATGGAAGATGCCGGTGCGCTGGTTTTCGAGGCCCCCGTCGATGACCTCAACATGGGGGACGTGATCGAGATCCGCCCGTATGACGGCAAGATTCTCGCTGAAAACGGCGATGTGCTGTCCGAATTTGAACTCAAGTCTGATGTGTTGCTGGACGAAGTCCGCGCGGGTGGTCGTATCAACCTGATCATTGGCCGCGGCCTCACCACCAAGGCACGCGAGTCGCTGGGCCTTCCAGAGACCGACCTATTCCGCAAGCCCGAGCAACCTGCCGATTCAGGCAAAGGCTACACGCTGGCGCAAAAGATGGTGGGTCGCGCCTGTGGTTTGGAGGGTGTACGCCCTGGCACCTACTGCGAGCCGCGCATGACCACTGTCGGCTCTCAGGACACCACCGGCCCCATGACCCGGGATGAGCTGAAAGATTTGGCGTGTTTGGGCTTCTCTGCAGATCTGACCATGCAGTCGTTCTGCCACACGGCTGCTTATCCCAAGCCAGTTGATATCGACACCCAGCACAAGCTGCCGGACTTCATCATGACCCGCGGCGGCGTATCGCTGCGCCCTGGCGATGGCATCATCCACAGCTGGCTGAACCGCATGCTGCTTCCCGACACAGTGGGCACCGGTGGTGACTCTCATACCCGCTTCCCGATGGGTATCTCCTTCCCGGCGGGTTCCGGTCTCGTGGCCTTTGCAGCCGCCACCGGTGTGATGCCGCTCGATATGCCTGAGTCAGTACTGGTGCGCTTCAAAGGTGAAATGCAGCCCGGCATCACGCTCCGTGATCTTGTACACGCCATTCCCTACTACGCCATCAAGCAAGGGCTGCTGACGGTAGAAAAGAAAGGCAAGAAGAACATCTTCTCTGGCCGCATTCTTGAGATCGAAGGTCTTGAGACTCTGACCGTCGAGCAGGCGTTCGAGTTGTCTGACGCGTCAGCCGAGCGTTCCTGCGCGGGCTGCACGATCAAGTTGGGCAAGGACACTATCAGCGAGTACCTGCGCTCCAACATCGTGCTACTGCGCTCAATGATCGCAGAGGGCTACGGTGATCCGCGCACGCTTGAGCGCCGTGCCCGCAAGATGGAGGAATGGCTCGAGAATCCGCAGCTGCTCGAGGCCGACGCAGACGCCGAGTACACCGAGGTCATCGAGATCGATCTCGCCGAGGTGACAGAGCCCATCGTCTGTGCGCCGAACGACCCTGACGATGCCCGCCTGTTGTCCGAGGTGGCTGGCGACAAAGTCGACGAAGTCTTTATCGGTTCCTGCATGACCAACATCGGTCATTTCCGTGCCGCGGGTAAGCTGCTCGACAACCATGGTGGTGTGGTGTCGACCCGCATGTGGATCTGTCCGCCCACGCGCATGGATGAACATCAGCTGATGGAAGAAGGCTACTACTCTATCTTTGGTCGTGCCGGTGCCCGCACCGAGATGCCCGGCTGCTCACT
>JAZBOZ010000276.1:0-4352 GCA_036351405.1 Halieaceae bacterium | reverse complement strand
CATCCAGGCGGTCTTTTCGTGGACCCGCATACGGTCTGAAACCAGCGCGCTGGTGGATTCGTCATCGGCGTCTGAGGACAACTCCAGTACCTCTCGGCAGCTGCGCACAATTTGCTCGTGTCCCTTCAGCAGGATAGTGACCATGTCCGCTGCTGCCGGAACGCCGTCTACCTCATCGATCGCGCTCAGCTTCGCAAACGCAGCATACGTACCGGGCGCCTGCACACCGAGGGTTCGGATTCTCTCGGCGATTTCATCTACCGCCGTGGCCATTTCGGTGTAATGCTCTTCAAACATCAGGTGAAGTTCGCGGAACTGAGGTCCCGTAACGTTCCAGTGGAAGTTGTGCGTTTGCAGATACAAAGTGTAGGTGGTGGCCAACAAGCCCTGTAGTGCCCTGGCGATGTCTTCGCGATCACTCGCATCGATGCCGATGTCAATACTCGTCATATTACCTCTCCATGTTTCCCGGTGGCGTTGGGATGTCTCATTAAGCGCGCCAATACGGCCGGCTTACGTTGTACATCACACTAATCGGGTTTCGCTGCCGCGCCAATGTTTTTCGGTTGATTCACCCTTGGTGCTGAGGTGGAGGCGTTTTTAGGCGGTGCGCGTCGCCGCTCAGTGGCCATCGGTCTATCATCAGGGGATACGCTTGGATAATTGGGGACAGCGATGTCATTGCCTTACAAAACCGTAATGAAAGTGCGTTACCGGGATGCCGACCTACAAGGTCATCTCTATTTCGCGAACTATTTGGTGCTTGCTGACGAGGCATTGAGTGGCTACTGGTCGAGTCTTGGCTGGTCTATCCAGGATATTGAGTCGGTGCCGAGCCTCACTTTTACGGTGAACGCGAATATTGATTGGTTGAGCGAATGTCTCGCATTTGATGATATTGAAGTTCGTGTTGGCTTCTCTCGTCTGGGCAACGCCAGTGCCGACACCCGTTTTGAACTCCATAACCAGCGGACGGGTGAGCTCGCTGCGAAAGGGCATTTCACCCACGTTTTCGTCGACAAGTCGACGCGCAGCAGCTGTCCGATACCCGAGGGTTTCCGCGCGGCCATCATCTCGCGGCAACCTGAGCTCGCCTGACAGACATCCATTGAGCGTGGTCTGCCGTATGTGTGGGCTATGAAAGAAGAGAACGCTGACAAATCCTCAATGCTGCACCCTGGCGGAAATCCGCAAGGGAAGGGGCTCACGCTGGTGCTCGACCAGCTGGCAGGGCTGGCCCCGCGTGGCGTGCAGGCGAAAAATATCGAGCAGGTGCTCGCTGATTATTGGCAATCGACGCTGGTTTTGAGCGCGGATTTCAATTTCAGAGTGATCCCCGGCAAAGTTTATTACCTGTATCGCAGCGATCGGTGGCAGCTTTCTTTGATTTCACCGAACGAGTGGGGCTCTCGGGTTCCCGGTGTTTTTGTCGCGGAGTGCGAACTCGCCAATGATGCAACCTGGCAGGTGTCTTTTGCGGATCAGGCTCTTGCATCGGCGCCCGTGGTGGAAGCACTGGGTGTATTTCTTGAGGGGTTTGAGCACCGGGTCACGTCAGCTGAAACACTGTCCCAGGCACTGCCTGAGTATGAGGCCGGTTTACCCTATCAGCAGCGGATGATGGCGACTGCGTTGACCGCCTCGCTGCGTCACTCAGCGAGGCTTTCGGGGTGCGCGATGATAGCGCCCAAACTGGCCGTTGCAGATTGGCGGGCAATCGCCGCCCCGACGCAGAGCGGATGACCATTGGAGATCACTGGGTGAGGCGCGTAAGGATTAGGGCGCTGGAGCTACATCAAAGTCAGTCAGTTGATTGATGGCGTCGGCGAGCTCTTCACTGGTGAACGGTTTCTGTATGAAGGTGTCGACGCCTGCCAGCAATGCTTGTTCGATATCGTCACCAAAGCCCTGAGTAGTCACCATAACGATCGGAAAGTCAGGGACACTCCTGTTGCTCCGAAGTGTGGATGCCAGTTCGATGCCACTGATCTCGGGCATGTTGAGGTCCGTGAACAGCAAGTCAGGTGCCGCTTTTTCGATCCATTCGATCGCTTCGAAGGGGTTGTCGAAGCTTTTTACGCGGCAGCCCATCGGGATCAGTGACGCCTCGAACATCTTGAGAACCACCTTCGAGTCATCAACGACATAGATCAGTGGCAGGTGGCTGTCGTCGGTCTGACTGAGTGCGGCGCCTACCTGCGCGAGAAGCGCCTGACGCCCGGTGTTGTAAAGAATAGGACTCAGTTGCGCGAGAAACTCTGCCTCGTTGTGCGTCTTCAGATACTTGCCTAGCAGGCTTGCAAACCCATCGTCAGCCAACAGTGCTTCCAGCGTTTTGAGTGCCCCGGCTCTGGAGACTGCCGCGACAATTTGCTCGGGGAGGGGCCCAGGCTCAGAGAGTAAATTGATAACGCCCTGGGCCAAACTGGGTGACAGATTTCGCTCAATGGCACGCGCAGCGGCCACCCTAACCAAGTCGTCTTCGTCCTGTAGCCCCGCAGCCAGCATGTAGCCCCCGGCAGTCATGGGCAGCTTGCTGAGTGCTTCATAAATCGTGAAGCGAACATTGGGCGATACCGGGGCGGAGATCAGTAGAATACGGAGGGGTTTCAGCGCTCGCTCGTCATTCATTTCCCCGAGCGCTGTGATCACATGAATCTGGGCATCGCGGCTCAACGCATTGATCATCGCGGGGTCTTGCATCAGCTTTTCAGCGACGTAGCGGGCGATAGTAAGACGGGGTAACGCCAGGTCACGAAGCTGCAAATCCAGCAGGCAGCCGAATAGCGGCACGCTAAATCCCGGTTCGAAAGACATGATCAGGTCGACGACGGCCTGCTGCTCTGGCGCCGGCTGGCCCGCGCACGACTCCACCACGATGCGCGCTTTCAGTGGGTCTCGATTTGCGTAATTGGCCTCGAGTTCCTGTAACAGATCATCTACGGGCATAGTCAGCTCTTGTGGCGGCGTCAGACACGGTCAGTACTTTGGAATGTAATAAGAGCTGCGCATGTGTTCATGGCGCTCGAAGTGGTCAGTGACGCCGTGCAGTGTTTCAGACGAGCCGATGACCAGAGCACCTCCCGGTTTGATCTGGCGTGCAATGCGCTCAAACAGCTGCTTGCGGGTCGGCAGATCAAAATAGATTGCGACGTTACGGCAGAACACAATATCCACTGACCCCAGCGTGATCAGTGAGTCCAGCAAGTTGAACTGTTTGAACATCACCATGGATCGCAGTCGATCATTGACCCGCCAGCCGTTGTCAGCCCTGATGAAGTACTTGTCACGCAGTGCAGGCGGCAAACCACGGTCTATCTCAAAGTCGGAATAATGGCCGACGCTGGCACGGCGAATTGCCGCATCGGAGATGTCGGTGCCGGTAATACGCATGCGTTCCATAGCGGCCGCGGGGAGGATTTCGTCTGCGGTCATCGCCAGACTATAGACTTCCTGACCGGTCGAGCTGGCTGCGCTCCAAATCGAGATCGAGTCGGGTTTTCCGTGCAAGCGATCCATCAAATCAGGCAGTAACTTGAACTTGAACAAATCGAAAGGTGACTTGTCACGAAACCACGAAGTCTCGTTGGTACTGATTTCATCCAGGAGGCGGTTGAGTACGCGCCGGTCCCGGCCGGCCATGCGACAGAGCTCGATATAGGAGTCGACCTCTAGCTCCTCGAGCAATGGGCCTAGGCGAGTTTCAATCAGGTAATGCTTTGTCTCGTCGAGCAGAATACCCGACTTGAAATGAATGAACTGCGATAGCTCCCTGAAGGCCGCAGCATCAATGGTCCTGATACTCGCCATCATGGCGCCAGCGCCTTGATGGCATCGGCGATCTCATCGAGCGCCAGCGAGAAATGCGCGCCCCCGACCTTGATGGCCTGTTTGGGCATCCCAAACACCGTGCAGCTGGTCTCATTTTGCGCGATGCCGATCCCGCCAGCCTGCTTGATCCCCAGTAAACCCTGTGCGCCGTCGTTCCCCATGCCTGTCATGACGATGCCCAGTACACGCTTACCGAGCGCTTCTACGGCGCCTCTGAACAGGTAGTCCGCCGCGGGTAAACAGTGGTTCTCCGCGGGCGCATCGTGCAATGTGGCAACCAACCCCGCGCCTCGCCGCTGAACACTCATCTGCCAACCACCCGGAGCGATATAGACATAACCGCGCTCCAGTGGCATCTCGTGTTGTGCCTCGCGGACGGTGAGTTCGCACTGAGTGTCGAGTTTCTCAGCGAGTGCTGTAATAAATGGTCCCGGCATGTGTTGCACGATCAAGATCGGGGGCAAACCGGAGGGGAGCTTGGGAAGCAGTTCGGTGAGTGCTTGCGGGCCGCCCGTCGAGAT
>JAZBOZ010000275.1:0-3552 GCA_036351405.1 Halieaceae bacterium | reverse complement strand
CCTCCCTGTAGTTCGTTACACCTATCCTCTCCCGCTCCGGTGGGATATGGCCTCTAATGGGCACGTCTGAAAGGCTTTAACAAAGTGGTTCCAGTTGATCCACCACGTCCGCCACCTTCTCTAATGATTCGTGGTTTGCAACGTAACGGTAGATGTCGATCAGATCCTGTTCCGCGTCCTCTGAAACCCGGACGCGATAACGTGTCACTCAGCACTTTCTTTTACACGTTTACGGATGTCTGCGAATGCGGTTTTGACGGATTTGCTGCGTCCCTCTTGAAAGCTGTGGGAGCTCTGGGCCTGCATCTTGAGCAGCGCCAGCGATTCTTGCGTTTGTTCGTAACACCCATGCGCTGCGATTGTAGGCTGGAAGCTTGCTGAGTGCTTGGCGCTCACGTGAGCGAATTTTGATTAACGCTCAACTTATGGTGTGCACCAGGGATAGGTTGGTCTGGACTACTCCTGAGGTGGGCTACCGATGCCCAAGAAAAACTCACGGGTTTGTGAATCAGCGGGATAGAAACTCTCTATTCGCAGTTCATCTGTCGTCAGGTCTTGTGGCGTCCCGAATGTCGACAGTACCGTGAAGAGCGATAGTTGAACGCCCTCCAGATCAAGTACTAACGGAATGACGGGTAATAGGGGCTCGTAGTCCACCTGCTCGTCGGGCTGTGGGAGCGCGAGTTGTCGTGCCAGAGACTCGATTTTCGAGAGGAAAGCAGTGTCTCCCCTGACACTGGCCTCGTATCTCAGCCGCTGGAGAAATGGCGGCAAAGCGGTTTCTCGATTCCGAACATAGCGCAGCAAGCCGCTCTCACTCAGTGTTGCCTCGGCCAGATTAAACGTGCTCTCAGTCAGTGACACGCCGGCCAGATCCAGAAGGTATTCCGCCGCAGCATTCCCCATTACCCAATTCCAGTGACGATCCAAAACGAGAGCGGGGTACGGAAGATGATGGGTCAGAATCTTATGCAGCGCATCATTTACGAGTTCCATGCATGGGGCGTCCAGCAATGACTCGAGATATCTTGGCGCGTAACCGGCAGCCTGCAGCAGCCGATTCTGCTCCCGCAGCGGAAGCGACATGGCCTCGGCAAGGCGTAGCACCATTGCGCGGCTGGGTCGACTTCGCCCAGATTCCAACCAGCTTAAATGGCGCTGCGAAACGCTTGCCGCGGTCGCCAGCGCCAGTTGTGACAGTCCTCTCTGTTGTCGCCATTGACGACAAAGACCCGGGAAAGCATAAGCTGACTCTGACATCTGTATATCCCCGCTAGGGAGTCGATTTGTTGCGGATGAGCGCCGTTTACGTCGTCAACGCTTGATGGCTTCCCAGCACCGAAAAGGTCAGACAATGATTGTCAGCTTGGGTAAACAAAACAATAACCTCCGAGGTCATTGAGCGATCGAGTCACTGGTTCGCAATATTGTCGTCGTCTCAACAAGACATATTAGCCACGGGAGTTACTGTATGAACCGGTCCAAGTTTGCACTATTGATGCTCATTCTTCTGACGGCGATCACCGCGTGGGCACTCATGAATGGAGGTATCACAGGTATTCTTTCCTTCCATCAAAGCCCTGGCGGCTGGCAAGTGTTCATCGACCTCGTAATCTCTCTCTTGCTGTTGCTCACCTTCATCGTGCCGCATGCAAGAGCCCGGGCGCGTAACCCGTGGCCGTGGGTGGCGCTGACCTTGGTGGCCGGGTCTTTTGGCCCTTTGTTGTATCTCATCAGTGACCGAGCAGGCTGGAGGGGAGAACTTTAGTTCGTCTCAGGTTTACGAAGGGCTTCTAGGATCTCTCGCTTGATCGTGGTGGCTGTCACCACGATACTGATTGGTGACCTCATCCCAGTCACTCAATCCCTCAGGTTGGAATCTCATGAGTCTTTTGTCGTCTCGTTGTTCATCCAAGTCCCTGCTGTTACCGGGGCTTATCGCCAGCCTTTTGCTATTGGTGGCTTGTGGTCCGTCTGAGACGGAGACCCATGCAAATAGCCAAACCGTTGCGGTGTTGGACGCTGAACTGGCGCGGCTCGAGGCGCGGGCGCAACGGGTCGAGATTATTCGCGATGACTACGGTGTGCCGCATATCTATGCCAAGACCGATGCCGATGCAGTGTTCGGTTTGCTCTATGCGCAGGCCGAGGACGACTTCCCGCGGGTAGAGCGCAATTACTATTGGGCGATCGGGCGGCTCGCTGAGGCCGAGGGCGAGGCGGCACTGTTCAGCGATCTTCGAGCGCGGCTCTACATGACCACGGACGAAGCCAAAGCGGCTTATGCAGGGTCACCCGACTGGCTCAAGGCATTATGTGACGCGTTCGCCGATGGCTTGAACTACTACCTGGCAACGCACCCTGACGTGAAGCCCATGGTCATTGAGAAGTTTGAACCCTGGATGCCCATGTTTTTCTTCGAGGGGTCGATCGGTGGCGATATTGAGCAGATCCCTCTGGGGGGGATCCGCAAGTTCTACGGCAATGACATCGCCTTGCCGCCTGAGCAGGTGGCGGTGTCTTTGAGTGACCTGGAGGGTGATGAGCCCAGAGGCTCCAATGGTTTTGCGATCGCGGGGGAACATACCCGCTCGGGCGATGCGATGCTGCTGATTAATCCGCATACGTCGTTTTACTTCCGCGGCGAAGTTCATGTGGTGAGCGAAGAAGGGCTCAATGCTTACGGTGCGGTTACCTGGGGTCAGTTCTTCGTTTATCAGGGCTTTAATGAGCGCACCGGCTGGATGCACACATCCACCTACGTCGATTTTATCGATGAATTTGTTGAGGACGTGGTGCAGCAGAATGGACAGCTGATGTATCGCTACGGCGATGAGCTGCGTCCTGTTGAAGTGGGAGAGGTAACACTGCGTTACAAGGATGGCGATGGCTACAGCGAAAAGACCTTCCCCACTTATCGCACGCATCATGGGCCGATCACCCACGAACAGGATGGGCGCTGGGTTGCGACCAAAATCAATTGGGATCCGGTGAATGCCCTGCAGCAGTCCTACATCCGCAGCAAGCAGAATGGCCATGAGGGCTTCCGCGAGATGATGGACATTCGCACCAATTCATCGAACAACACGGTTTATGCCGACGCAGATGGCAACATCGCTTACTACCATGGCAATTTTGTGCCGAAGCGTAACCCCGAGTTCGACTTCTCGAAGCCGGTCGACGGTGCT
This sequence comes from Halieaceae bacterium, assembly GCA_036351405.1. Classification (GTDB taxonomy): domain Bacteria; phylum Pseudomonadota; class Gammaproteobacteria; order Pseudomonadales; family Halieaceae; genus Luminiphilus. The sequence goes on along the minus strand of JAZBOZ010000275.1, from coordinate 364 downwards.
GATCCAGCGACTGACTGGCAGGGCATCCACGCGGTTGACGAGGTGGTGACCCTGCTCAACCCGGAAAATGGCTGGATACAAAACTGCAACTCGACGCCGTTTACTGCGGCCGGTGCATTCAGCCCCAAGCCTGAGAATTACCCCGTCTACATGGCGCCCGAGCCCGAGAATTTCCGAGGCGTGCACGCGGTTCGACTACTCAAAGACGTAGACGATTTGACGCTGGATAGCCTGATCGAGCTGGCTTACGACACCTACCTGCCCGGGTTTGAGCTGCTGGTGCCGGGTCTTGTCTCCGCCTATGACGAGGCGGGTGCCGAGGTCCCCGAGCTTGCAGAACCGATCGCTGTGCTGCGGAATTGGG
>JAZBOZ010000274.1:0-2564 GCA_036351405.1 Halieaceae bacterium | reverse complement strand
GAAAAATTTCGCACAGGGTGCAAGATCCAGCGAGAAACCAAATAGGCGTGTGCACCGATGAATGCCCGTGCAACTCCGATAATCCCCGCCGAATCGGTGAGATATGGGGGCTAGTTCGAGCCCAGCAGGTGGAGCCAGACTCCAACGAGAACATGGGGTTGCAGTACCAACCCAGTGGAACAGGCACATGTGCGCTGATTGCGCTGATGGACTTCGCCGGCGGCGTGGCGGCCGGTGAGGACCTGTATGGCTGGCTGGACTGGGCCGCGATACTGATCGGCTTTGCCCTGCTGCTCTCGACCTTCCGCGGTTTACGGCGCGGGCGGATCGTGGGGCCGGTACTGCGCGCCGCCATCGGGGTGGTGCTGATGGGATGGGCGATCGCGTGAGCGACGGCTGAGCATGGACATCCGGAGCCGGGGGATGGTGTACTGCCACTACACCCTTCCACCCGCCTGCCAGGGCGCAGCGGCTTGACCGGAGACCCATGCCCGCGAACGTACGCAATCGGGTGCTGCTGCGCACCCCGTACCTCTCGATTTATCTCGTGCACTACCGCGCAGGGCACCGCGTGCTGCCGCATGTGGACGGCGTCGCCCGGGGTCGGCTGTACAAGCTCAACTGCGTACTGGTAAAGCCAGCACGTGGCGGCGAGTTCCACTGCGAGCGCACGATCTTCAATCTCTGGGATCGACTGGTGCTATTCCGGCCGGACCTGCACGAGCACGCGGTATCGCGGATCGAGGCCGGGAGCCGGTGGCTGTTGAGTTTTGCCGTGTTGCGGGGGGGATGACGTTGGGGCGGAGCCTTCTTCATGGCCCTGCTGCCGCCTTTCCCGCTCACCGAGTCGCTGATCGATGCGCACTTCGTGCTGCTCTTGCTGAGCATCGCGGTCTCGGAACTGATGTGCATGACGCTGTACGCCGCAGGCGCCCAATCGCTGCGCCGCCTGCTCTCGCACCCGAGCAATGCGGCTGTCATCACCCGCATCAGCGGCACGCTGATGTTCGGTGTGGGCGTGTGGCTGGCGCTGTCGTGATACCGGCATTGAAGTCCTACCCGCCGGACGCCGCCTCATAGAGTGCAACAACGATCGCACGAATTCTGTCCTGACCGAGGGGGATACGGGAAGGAAGGTGTACTGGTTAATGAGACTGCGAGTATCTCAGCGGGCTATACACTACTCACGACTCCGGTTTTATAATCGCTGAGGGTGTCGCGCGAAGTAGCGCTTGCACATCGGTCAGGGAGACCTAAGATGAAAGCAATCACCGCCTTCTATCTGGCGCTGCTGGTTCTGTTCCACGCACCCACGCTGCATGCCCAGCTCACCAATTCCGGGTTTGAAACCGGCGACCTGACCGGGTGGTCTGCTTTGGTCGAAGGAGCTGCAAATCCCGTAACGGTCGCCAGCGGAACGAGCAACACGGGCTTCGGCACCATAACCATTGCCCCCTCTCTTAGCGATAATTTTTATGCTTACACGTCGCAAACTAGTCCTGGACGCACAATCATCTCTCAGGCCTTTACCGTGCAGGAGGGCGCCAACCGGATTTTCTTTGATGTTGCCATAGAGAACGGGGCACCCAGTTTCGCCACTCCGGATCCGTACTCGATAGACTTTGTGGGTGCACCCAACCAACAGGCTCGCTTCGACATCATTCGCCCGGGTGCTGCCATCACCACGGTGGACCCCGCAGACATCATCATCGTTGGCTTTCAAACTCAGAGCGGAGACGCTGCGAGTCAGGACTGGAGACGCTACGAGGTTGATGTCACCGCTGAACTCGCACCGTTTCTTGGTCAATCCGTAACCCTTCGTTTCATTCAAGTCGATAATCAGGCGTTAATGACTCTTGCCCTCGATAATGTCAGTGTGGGAACCACACCACCCACCGCGACTATCCCCGACGCACCCACTATTGGCACTGCCACCGGCGGTGATGCTGAAGCCACGGTCACGTTTACGGCACCCGGCGAGGACGGCGGATCAGCCATCACCGGCTATACAGCCACCAGCTCACCCGGCGGTATCACAGGTACTTGCGCCAGCTCTCCCTGTACGGTCTCCGGCCTGACCAACGGTACCACCTATACCTTTACTGTTGTGGCAACGAATGCCGTTGGGAACAGTCCGGCCTCGGCAGCGAGTAATAGCGTGACGCCGGCGCTTCAGCCGCCACAGCTTTGTGTGGTCAGGGACGACAGCGCAGCTGCAGGCAATGGTTACCAGGCTTGTAACTCCGGACAGTCTGAGGTGCGGCTGTTGGGCAGTCCACTCAGCTATAACTTCGTGACCAACAATGACGAGACAAGTTGCTATCCCAATCAAATCTTCAATGGCAATGTGAGCGGCGACTTCGACTAGGATGGCACAGACCCGCCGGGTTGTACTTGCTTCTTCACATCGTCGAATGCGCGCAGCTCAGGAGCCATAGCGATCAGCGATGCCGCTATTGTGAACGTGCCGGTTTACTGCGCCACTACTGCCTCGCTAGTCAGTGTCCCTGACGCGCCTGCCATCGGTACAGCTACCGCTGGCGATACCGAGGCCACTGTAGCCT
>JAZBOZ010000273.1:0-29049 GCA_036351405.1 Halieaceae bacterium | reverse complement strand
CACATGGCGCCACAAAACGGCATGCGTCACGAGTTCGGCTGGCGACTCTGTCGGGGTATCAGTCACGCGTTTAAGCCGTCAGTTGTCATCCAGCGGTTCGATGTGGAGGTGATCGGTCTTGGGGTTCAGTGGTTTTTTGTCGTCGGGAAGCGTTGGGATGACCTCGCCGGCAGCCGCAACATCGAAGTCAGGCACGTTGATCAATTTGTACGGCTCTTCTTTGGTCTCATCGGCCAATAGGCTACCCACGGGCGCCACCGACAGTTCCACGGTCTGCGGCTGTGTCTCGGCGGGTTTGCCGGGCGCTTCCCACGGGATTGACTCATCCGCTCGGTCCACGGCACCTGCGCCAGGATCGTGGGGTGCTTTGGGTGGACGGCTGCCAAACTCTGCGGGCCCGCTCACCAGTGATTTGATGGCTTTCACAGGCGTTTCGGTGTTGTCTTGTATCGGTGCGTTGGGCGGCGGGGCTCCGTGACGAACAACATCCACTTTTCCCCCGATACCTGCAATTACCTGGCGATACTTCAGCGCGGTGGGCTTGTCGCAAGCAGCTTTGATGCGGTGCGGCTTGCCATCCATCAGCGCGGCGGCCGCTTCTTCGCTCAGTTTGAAAGTCCGCGCCATACCTTGCGCGACGTCTTCAGTCGAAAACCCGGGCAGGCACACGCCCGCGAAGTAAACATCGAAGTCATCAGCCACTGTTCACTCCTTTCCCCCAGCCCGACTACACCGAAAGTGTAGTGTAAAGTTGTGCACAGAAAACCATAACCCCAATTATCGTCGGGTTATAATGATGATTCTCGAAATAAAGGTCGATCAATGCTAGCTACTGAATTGGAATCGCGGCTCAGATCCGCGTTTTCACCCGCGACGCTCACACTGTTGAATGAGAGCAATCGGCACAACGTTCCGCCGGGTTCGGAGACGCACTTTAAGGTGACGCTGGTGAGCGATGCATTCACCGGTCAGCCGCGCGTGCGCAGGCACCAGATGGTTTACGCGGAAGTGCAAGACCTGTTGGATGGCCCTTTGCACGCACTAGCGTTGCACTTACACACCCCGGAAGAGTGGGCTCGTCAATCTGATGTGCCCGCTTCGCCGCCCTGCCGCGGAGGAGAGCAGTAAATCATGGTGGAACTGAAGGCTGTTGATATCCCTGCACATACCGTTGTCGCCGCGCTCTATCGGTTCGTAGCGCTGGACGACTATGAGTCGATGCGTGAACCCCTGCTGGAATACTGCCGGGAGCAGGGTGTACTGGGCACGTTGCTGCTCGCCCGCGAGGGCATCAATGGGACTATCGCCGGAACGCGCGAAGGCATCGACAACGTGCTAGCTTGGTTGCGTAGGGACGAGCGCTTGGCTGCTCTTGACTGGAAGGAGTCGCTGCATGAGCAACCGCCTTTCCTGCGTATGAAGGTGAAGTTGAAGCGCGAGATTGTCACCATGGGTGTCGAGGGCATCGACCCGCGAAACTGTGTAGGACGCTACGCAACCCCTGAGCAGTGGAATCAATTGGTCGACGATCCTGAAGTCTTGGTGATTGATACCCGTAACGGATATGAAATCGATATTGGTACCTTCGAAGGTGCCGTTGATCCTGGTACGGTGAGTTTCCGCGAGTTCCCGCGCTGGGTGGAAGAGAACCTCGACCCTGAAAAACACAAGAAGGTCGCAATGTTTTGCACTGGCGGTATCCGCTGCGAGAAAGCGACCTCTTACATGATCGAGCAGGGATTCGATGAAGTCTGGCACCTGCAGGGCGGTATTCTCAAGTATCTTGAGGAAACGCCGGTTGAGGACAGCCGCTGGAAGGGCGAATGTTTCGTCTTTGACAGCCGCGTAGCGGTTAATCACCAGTTAGAGCGTGGTAGCTATGACCAGTGCTACGCCTGTCGCCATCCCATTACCGAGCAGGACAAGGCCTCACCGCTGTTTGAGAAGGGCGTTTCTTGCCCGCGATGTCACGACGCACACACGGCTGAACAGCGCGCCCGCTTTGCAGAGCGGCAGCGGCAAGTCGAGCTGGCTGCAGCACGCGGCGAACAGCACGTCGGTGCTCCGCCGCCGGCGCGGCAGCAAATGTCACATCAGGGCGTTGAGCTTGCGGATGAAGCGCGACAGGGGCACGAGGATGCTCCGCGTCAGGCTGTCTCCCGCTGATATGACACCGGCAAATCGGTAGCCCTCATCAGGGTTACCGAGGATCACCGGGCCACCGGATGCGCCTTTGAAAGCGAGGCAATCACTCAGCGAGTCTGCGTGCTTATTGGCTACTACCTGACAGTTTTCGTGGTAGGTCAGGTACTCACCTGTCGCTCCCAGTGTGTCGTCCCGGCTGAAACCACCCGCTGTAATTCGTGTGCCCGCATCCAGACTACCACTGTACAGAGGCAGCACGGCCGGTGCGGGCGCCTTTTCTACTGTGGTGACGATCGCCCAGTCTGCCGACATGTCGCCGCCTGAAGTGAGCACATCCAGGGCATACCACCTGCCATTGATTTCGGCACGGGGTGGTCGCGTCAGATCGAACCGACCCTCAACACAATGCCATGCCGTGACAAGCAGGGGATGAGCGCCACCCCTAACCAGCGTTGCGGTGCAGTGCTCGATCCGGTGGCCTGGTTGGTCCATGCCTGAGGCGCGGGTCGGTGTTTGCAGGCGCACGACTGCGCGCGTCCAGTCACGCGGGGCATCCTCAGCGCGGAGTCGGGGATCGGCTATCGCAATCAGCGGTGCTGCCAGTAAGCCTACCAGCAGCCAGCGTGCGCATTCAGCCAGCGAGTCGGTTGATGCCATTTAATGCTGCGATGCGATAGGCCTCAGCCATGGTCGGGTAATTGAACGTCGTCGATATGAAGTAGCGAAGCGTGTTCCCTGGCCCGTCCTGTTTCATGATGGCCTGTCCGATATGGATGATCTCGGTCGCCTCCGCGCCGAAGCAATGAATGCCGAGAATCCGCAAGGTCTCCGGGTCAAACAGAATTTTCAGCATGCCTGTGGTATCACCCGAGATCTGGCCTCTGGCGGTCTCTTTGAAGTAGGCGCGGCCCACTTCGAAGGGAATACAGGATTCGGTGAGATCCCGTTCTGTGGCGCCAACAGAACTGATCTCCGGGATGGTGTAGATCCCCGTGGGCACATCGTCGACGTATCTTGCGGTGACTTTACCCCGCGAGAATGCTGCGGCTGATCGACCCTGGTCATAGGCGGCGCTCGCAAGACTGGGCCAGCCAATGACATCACCGACACAGAAGATGTTTTCCACTTCGGTTTGATAGCAGTGATTGACCTTGATTTGCCCCCGCCCGTCAGCCTCGAGGCCTGCCGCTTCCAGCTGCAGTTGATCGGTATTGCCCGTACGGCCGTTGCACCAGAGCAGCGCGTCCGAGTGCAGTTTTTTGCCCGACTTGAGGTGCAGGGTGACGCCGCTGTCGGTTGCCTCAACCCGATCGTAGGTTTCACGGTGGCGCACCAGCACGCCACTGTCGCGGAGGTGATAGTCCAATGCGACGGAAATTTCATCATCCAAAAATCGCAGCAGATGATCGAAGCTGTTGACCAACTCTACTTTGATACCCAGCCCACTAAAGATCGACGCGTATTCGCAGCCGATCACACCCGCGCCGTAGATGATCATTCGCCGCGGTGTGTGCTGCAGCTCCAGAATGGTGTCGCTGTCGTAAATTCTGGGGTGCGAAAAGTCGACATCGGCCGGATGGTAGGGTCGCGACCCTGTAGCGATCACGATGTCTTCTCCGCTGATTCGGGTAACGCCGCCATCAGACTCAACGATTTCGACAGTATGCGCATCGGCGAGACGAGCACGGCCGTTGATCAGGTTGATCCCGTTACGCATGTAGAACTTAGAGCGCATCTCCACTTGCTGCGTAATGACGGAGGAGGCAGCGGCCAACATGCGTGGGTACGGAATCTGCCGACTGTGGCCAATTTCCCGATACAGCGTTCCCGTATTGAAGCGCATGAGCTGTGCAACCGAGTGTCGCAGCGCTTTAGAGGGGATGGTGCCCTTGTGGGTGCAGGCACCACCCACCATGGGGTGGCTCTCGATGACCGCGGTGCGCATGCCATGTTTGGCGGCGTTGAGTGCTGCGCTCTCACCGGCAGGACCGCTGCCGATGACCAGAACGTCATAGTCGTAATTGCTCACTCAGCCATCCTTTCCACGGAGCTCATAGGGGTCGCTAGTGTAGACTCGTGGCCGCAGGGTCTCAATCCGAACCCTGTATACCCGCGCTCACGCAAGCTAAGCCGGCGCACCGATGACGACATGAGCTCCCCTTGGACTTGGCACTACTTATTATCGCTGGATTCTTAACTTCCGCCGTCACCGCGACACTGGGTCTGGGCGGTGGCGTGCTGTTGATTCTGGTAATGCCCGGTCTGCTGCCTTTAAGTGCAGTACTCCCCGTCCACGCTGTTGTGCAGACCACCAGTAACGTGGCCCGGGCTGCTTTTGCCTGGCGTGAGATCGCCTGGCAAATGTTGCCGCCACTCCTCATCGGTTCGTTGGTGGGAGGGATCGCAGGTGGTGAAGTGGTTGGGATGCTGTCGCTCGATCTGTTGCCCGCGATATCGGGTGCTTTGATCCTGTTGGTCACCTGGGTGCCACGAATACTGCCACTGTCTGACGGGCGTTTTGCGCTGGCGCTACTCGGGTTTTATCAAACGGGGCTTGGGATGCTGGCCGGTGCGACGGGTCCGCTGGGCGCTGCCGTCTTGGCCCGGCTGGGGCAGCAGCGAGATTGGGTCGTCGTCAACACGGGCGTTTATATGGCGATCAACCACGCGGTACGCTCGGTGGTTTATGCCGTCCTAGGTTTTGCTTTTGCATCGTGGTGGCCAACGATCTTGTCGATGTCTCTCGCGACTATTTTCGGCGCGCTGTTGGGCAGCCGTTTGCGCCGCTGGATTCCGGAACGAAATTTCACACAGATTTTTCGCTGGCTGATCACGGTGCTGGCCTTGAGAATGATCGCCCTTTCTTTGGTGGATATTTGATTGTGACGGGTGTGGTGAGTGAGCGACAGCGGGGCATAGCTCTGGCGCTGGTGGCCAATGCCATTTGGGGCGGTGCCGCGCTGTACTGGATTCAGACCCAGCCGGTCGCGCCGATTGACGTGCTTGCACATCGGGGGCTATGGACACTACCCGCGGTACTGCTGATTCTGTTGTTCATGGGGCGTTTGCGCGGCGCTCTGGCTCTGATTTTCGACTGGAAGATCATGCGTTTGATGGCCCTTGCCGCGGCGCTCATCTCGATAAACTGGGGCACTTTTCTGTGGGCCGTGACCAGCGGACACGCGACTGAGGCCAGTCTGGGTTACTTCCTGCTGCCACTACTGCAGGTGGTGATTGGCGTCTTGTTCTTCAAAGAGCAGTTATCGGGCATGCAGATTTTCGCCGTTGCCATGGCGGTGCTGGGCATCGGGATCAAGGTGTTCGAAGTCGGCTCTCTCCCCATCGTGGCCCTGGCGCTATCCCTGTCCTTTGCGATTTATGGTGCGGTACGCAAGTTCGTGCGTGCGGATTCGGTGCAGGGTTTGTTTTTGGAGTCGCTGTTCTTGCTACCCGTAGCCGCTACGTGGGTGCTGTGGCATGACGGCGCGGGGTTTGGCCGCTATGGACTGCGGGTAGACTTCGTATTGGTGTTCTCCGGTCTGTTCACCGCCATGCCGTTGTTAACCAGTGTGGCTGCATCCCGGCTGTTGCCGCTATCGACCATGGGCATGCTGACCTACATCGGCCCGACGTTACAGCTTGTAGTCGCGCTGACGTTTTTGGGCGAGCAAATTACTGCCGCAACCGCGGCTGCCTTTGCGTGCGTTTGGATCGGGCTGTTGGTGGTCACTGCCGATAATCTCCGCAAGCTACACAGAATGCGCCGACAAAGAACTAGCGCCACTGAGGCTTTATAAAGCGGGTCAGCGGTGCAGGCCATCAATGCATGCTGGCGGCCATGGATCCCCCTGCCAGCATTTTGTCGAAATGGGTGATCGTATGGATCAAGGTCCAGGTACCAGCCGCCATCAGGCTCACACCGATAATGACTTTGAGTCGTCGATCCCTCAGAATTTTTTCTGCACGCTGCCCGGCGAGTGTGGTGCCAAGCATTGATGGCACGGTGCCAAGCCCGAATAGCAGCATCAGCAGGCCGCTGTTAGCCGCACTGCCACCCGTTGCGGCGCTCCATCCCAGAGCGCTGTAGATCAAACCACAGGGCATAAAGCCCCACAGGCCACCGAGTACGAGGCCCTGACTCAGGCGTCTTGGAGGCATCAACACTCGCGTCATGGGTGCGATACGACGCCACAAAACGCCGCCGAGTCGCTCCAATTGGTCGATACCCCGCCAGATATTGAGCACATGCAAGCCCATGGCGACTAACAAAGCCCCGGCCAGGAAGCGCAGGCCGATGGTCCAGGCAGCGAGTTGGATGGCGCCGGCAACACCGCCAATCACCGCACCAAGCAACGCATAACTGAGGATGCGTCCAACGTGGTAGGCCAACGGCAACCATCGATGAGCCTCAGGGTCTGGCCGGAGGGCGATGGCGATGCCGCCACACATGCCCAGACAGTGCCCTGAGCCCGCCAGTCCCAGGAGTATTGCTGCGCCGAGGTCAGTGCTGTTCATCTTTTTTTTCCGGTTCGTCGAGTTCGTCGTGGAGCGCCCGCCAAGCATCTTTGTCCAAATCGTCATACTGGCCCGAGTCGACAGCCCATATCAGAAGCCAGGCAGCGAGCCCCACGAAAATTAGTGCAATCGGAATCAGCAAGTACAAACTATTCATGGCTCACGCCTCCTGAATCGGCGCAGTCGTAGGGCATTGAGCACGACCAACAACGAGCTGAGTGACATGCCGACCGCGGCCAGCCAAGGCGGCACATAACCCGCCGCAGCAAACGGAATACCGATGAGATTGTAGCCGGCTGCCCACACCAAATTTTGACGGATGATGCGGCGGGTGTGAGTGGAGATATCAAGCAGCACAGGAATCAGCAGCAAATTCTCTTCGTCGATGGCGAAGTCTGCTTGTGCTCGGGTAAGGGCAGTGGCGCTCGCAACGGCCACGGAGGCTTCGGCGGCGCTCAACAGCGGCGCATCATTCAGGCCATCACCGATCGCCAGCACCGTCTCGCCGTCGCTTTGCAGCTGCTGAATCAGAGCCAGCTTGTCGGCAGGCGACGCGGCAGCGGTAAATGGGATGCTGAGCTGGGACGCAATGTGAGCGACGCGACTGTCGCTGTCTCCCGATACGATTCGCGGGCTGGCGCCGCGTTTTTTGAGGGATGCGATCAGTTGCTCTGCATCAGGTCGCAGCGATTCACCCAGGCCCAACCAGGCTATCCAGCCGCGGGCATCGACCAGTGCGATCCAGTAATCGACCTCATCGGGCGGTGCAGGTACCGCACAAAGTTCTGCACAAAAGCCAGCACTGCCAAGACGTATTTCACCGTGCTGCCACTGTCCACGCATACCCTTGCCAGGAACGGCTTCTACGTTCTCGACACCCGGTAGTGTGGTGAGTCCGTGAAAAGGTTGAGCGGCGGGGTGGTTACTAAATTGCTGTAACGCCGACGCGAGCGCGATGGCTGTGTCCCGATCTACATGGTCAGCTAGAGCAATCTTGTCGAGCTTGAGGCGGGTCTCGGTCAGCGTGCCTGTCTTATCGATCAGTACCGAAGTGATATCGGCACTGGCGAGCAGTCCGAATTCGCCGTGAACCAGTACATTGTGGCGACGCAACCATGCGGTGGCAGAAGCAAGCGCTGCCGGGGTGGCAAGCGATAGTGCGCAGGGGCAGGCGACCACCAACACCGCAAGTGCGGACCAAAGCGCGTGCGATGGGTCGTAGGTCATCCAGCCAATCGCTGTTGCTGCAGCTGCCAGCACGACAACGGCTACAAAGCGACCGGCAATTCGGTCGATGAGTTTGAGATAGGGGGGTTTACCCCGTCGCGCGCGGTCGACGTCGTCTTGCAGGGCGGCGAGTTTGGAGTCGCGATAGGCTGAACTGACCACGGCTTCGACGCTGGCATCGCGGTTAATGGTGCCTGCAAAAATTTTATCGCCCTCTGTTACATGTCTGGGTACGGCTTCACCCGTGAATACAGCTTCATCGACGGTCGACTCACCACGACAGATCACCGCATCGAAGGCGATCGATTCACCGGCTGGAATACGCACCAATGCACCGACAGGCACCGTTGCGCGAGGTACCCGCTGCCACTCCTCATCGATACGCTGAGCCACAAATTCAGGTAAGCGATCTTCAATTCTCACCAGAGCGAGCAGGTCGGCATCACGCAAGCGTTTTTCCACGAAACGCGCCAAAAGGAGAAAGAACACGAACATGGTGACCGAGTCATAATAGGTCTCGCCACTACCTCGCACGGTGGCCCACAGTGACGCACCGGTAGCAAGCAGCAGTGCCAATGACACGGAGCTGTCCATGATCAGGTGCTTTTGCAGCAGACTTTTCCAGGCGTTGATAAAGAAACTGCGGCCGCTGTAGATCACCACAAACAGGGCGATCGGCGCGCTGAACCAGCGCAGCAAGCCCTGCATATGCTCGTCGATCCCTTGCATGTCGCCGGCGTGAAGGGCGACGGCAAACATTCCCGCTTGCATCATGCCCAGCCCCGCCACACCCAGCCTGCGAATGTCTCGGCGATTATCGGCGCGCAGCTGGTCGAGGCGATCATCGGTACGCCAAGGCCTTACCTGATAACCCAGACGTTCGATCATCGCGACCGCCGGGGCGGCTGAAACATTGGTTTCCAATGTCAGAGCGAGACGTGACAAGTTGAGATTAATGTCGACATCCAGAACGCCGTCACACTCATTAAGGGCGCGTTCGATGAGCCAGGTACAAGCAGCGCAACTCATGCCGGTCACTAACAGCGGCACCACCAGATGCCCGTCGTTATCCGTCGTTGCAAATCCGGATACCCAATTGGCGTCGTCGAACCAGCTGGCGGTCTCGCCTGCATCATCGGTTGGCGTGGGGGGGTATTCGGTGCGCTGCCGGTAAAACGCCGTCAAGTCAGCGCCACGGATCATCAGGGCAACGCTTTGGCAGCCGATGCAACAGACTGGTTGGTCTTCGCCATCGATTTCGACGGTGTAGTCACAGCCTGGAGGCATGTCGTCACCGCAGTGGAAGCACTTCTCCGCTGTCACCAGAGTTTTACTCAGAAACGCTGGTCGCCGTCGAGGCGCCACTCACTGCCGTCTCCTGCATCGATGATCCAATGCCAGCGTCCCTCAAGCTGGGTCGGCAGTGTTACGGCATAAAGTTTCTCGCCTTCGCGAGCGAGTGGCAGCGTTAAATCTCGCTCGGCCTCTATCGGATGCGATAACACAAGCCGGAGTTGCGCCTCGTAAACGGGACCTTCGATCTTGGCGAGCAAACGATTTTGATCGCGGCGCAGGGAGGCACTGATGCCCAAAGCCTCGGCGCGATGCTGCCGCGATAGTTCGCGGTTGATGGCGAGCCCTTCCTTGTAATACTCATCGACCACCAAGTCGTCGGCGTATCGATTGGCGATATATAACGTGTAGAAAGCGGCCACCACGACAGTGCCCGGGAGGGCGATCAGGAACCAGGGCCAGAACTGCCGGTACCACGGTTGCGTGGTACCGGCGTTGATTGATGATTTTTTCACAGGGGTTTGATGAAGCGGGATTCGCTCTCAATCGTAACGGAATCGTCGTCGACCCGTGTCGCCGTGAAGGTCACCGGCGTACCGGGCAGGGTTAGCTCAAGTGGGTTGGCACGGACGCGCAACGTCAACTCTGCGAGCTCGCCGCCTTCTACCGTTACCAGCTGGTTGCCGATGATTTCAATCACCTCTATGCCTTCAAACTCCAGTCGGAAAGTATGCGCCTCGGTATCGAGGTTCGATAAGTGAATCTTGTAGACGTTATCGATCATCCCGCCGGGTGCTTCTACGTAGAGCTGGTTGCGTTCCCGGAGGATGGTTAGATCCACCAGATCACGGGTCACCAGCTTGGTGGTAAAAGCACCAACCATGATGGTCATGACCAGTATGTAGCCAATCAGGCGAGGGCGGAGCACCTTGGACGGCTTGCCCTCGAGCTTGTTCTCGCTGGTATAGCTAACGAGGCCCGGTTCGTAACCCATTTTCTCCATAATAGAGTCGCAGGCGTCGATGCAGAGTGCGCAGCCGATGCATTTGTACTGTAGGCCATCGCGAATATCGATGCCGGTGGGGCAGACTTGAACACACAGTTCGCAGTCAATGCAGTCGCCCAAGCTCTCTTCTTTTTCTCCGGTGCGCTTGCGCGAGCCTCTGGGCTCGCCGCGCGCCGCGTCATAGGAGACGATCAGCGTGTCCCGGTCAAACATGACCGACTGGAAGCGCGCATAAGGGCACATATAAGTGCAGACCTGCTCGCGCATCCAGCCCGCGTTGACGTAGGTGCCGGCAGTGAAAATGCCCACCCAGACGGTCGCCCAGGAACCGGCGTTCCCACTGATGAGGTCGGGGAAGAGATCGCGAATCGGTGTGAAGTAACCGACAAACGTAAAGCCGGTCATGAAAGCGACGAACAACCACCCGGCGTGCTTGGTAAACTTCTTACGGAACTTGGTGAAGCTCCAGGGTTCTTTATCGAGCTTCATCCGGGCGTTGCGACTGCCCTCAAATTTCTGCTCAATCCACATGAAAATCGCTGTCCAGACGGTCTGCGGGCAGGAATAGCCGCACCAGACCCGTCCCGCCCACACGGTGACGGTGAACAAAAGGAAAGCCGATATCATCAGCAGCCAGGCGAGCATAACCAGATCCTGAGGCCAGAACGTCAACCAGAGGATGTGGAACTTGCGCTCTGGGAGATCGAACAGCATGGCTTGCCGCTCGCCCAGATTAATCCAGGGTAAGAGGAAGTAACCGATGAGCAGCGGCCAACCGGTATACAGTCTGAGCCGCTGATAAAACCCCTCGATGGCGCGGGTGTAGATCTTCTCCCGCTTTTGATAGAGGTCAACTTCGCTGACCTCGGCAGGGGCAGCGGCGTCGACCGCGATAATATCTTCGTGCTTCTCGGTCATCGCCGCATACCTCCTGGCAGATAGTTCAGTTCGAAGCGACCTTTGTTTTTTGCTCGCGCAAACCGTAGACCCAAGCCGTTAGGATGTGGATCTTCGCCTCAGACAAGGTCTCTTCAAAGGCCGGCATCTTGCCGTTACGACCCTTGCGCAGGGTTTGCGCGATTTGCTCCTTGCTACCGCCATAGAGCCAAATACCGTTGGTCAGGTTGGGCGCACCCAGCATCGGGTTGCCTTTCGCTTCCATCCCGTGGCAAGCCGCACAGTAGGTTTTGAAGTGCTGCTCACCCTTGGCCACTTTTTCCGGGTTGGCTTCACGATTGTTGAGTGAGAGCAGGTAATCGGCAGTTTCGTCGATACCCTCGTCACCCAGCACAGATTGCCATGCGGGCATGGCTGCCTGACGACCATTGACCAGCGTCGTCTTGATCGCGTCAGCGGTGCCGCCGTAGAGCCAGTCGCTGTCGGTCAGATTGGGGAAGCCGTAAGCACCGCCCGCATCAGAGCCGTGGCACGTCGCACAGTTGTTGCCGAACAGCCGCTGCCCCATCTTGCGTACTTCCGGGTCATAGGCGATTTCTTCAACGGGCATCGCCAGATAGCGGTCTCGCATGGCGCGATACTTTTCTTCGGCCACTTCTACACGGTGCTCGTACTGGCCGGTAGACGTCCAGCCCAGAAGCCCTTTGAAGTTGCCCATACCCGGATAAATGATCAGGTAACCAATCGCAAACAGGATGGTCAGCACGAACATCTGAAACCACCAGCCGGGGAGGGGGTTGTCCCACTCTTCCAAACCGTCATAGACATGCCCGGTGGTTTTCACTTCGCCCGCGGTCTTTTTGCGGTTACCAAACAGCACCCAAATGGTCAGGAGGATCTGTGCCGTGGTCAGAACAATGATCCATCCGCTCCAGAAGCTACTCATGGTTATGCACCTCGCTTATCGTGCGCTTATTGATGTCGTTGTCAGCGAAGGGAAGGTTCGCCGCTTCATCGAACGACTTCTTTTGTTTTTTGCTGTAGGCCCAGATCACCAGGCCTACAAAACTCACCAGCATGAAGACCGTGCTGATGCCTCTCAGATCGTTGATATCCATGATCAGCGACGTGCCTTAATCAAAGTGCCCAACTGCTGGAGATAAGCGACCAGTGCGTCGATTTCCCGGCAGCGGCCTTCCGGTGCGCTTGGGCAACTTTCTGCACCTTCCTGGGCGGCCGCGATATCTTCATCGGTGTAAGGCACGCCGAGCTTGCGCAGGGTGGTGAACTTGGCTGCCGTGTCGCTGCCGTCCACCAGGTTGTCAAACAACCAGGGGTAGGAGGGCATGATCGACTCGGGCACTACGTCACGCGGGTTGTAGAGGTGTGCCCGCTGCCAGTCGTCGCTGTAACGACCGCCAACGCGAGCCAGATCAGGACCCGTACGCTTGGAACCCCACAGGAAGGGACGCTCGTAGGCCGATTCGCCGGCTACGGAGTAGTGGCCGTAGCGTTCGGTCTCTGCGCGCATGGGTCGAACCATCTGCGAGTGACATACTGCGCAACCTTCGCGCATGTAGATATCACGCCCTTCCAATTCGAGGGCTGAGTAGGGCTCGAGCCCATCGATCGGCGTAGTGACCTGCTTGCCGAAAGCCAGGGGTACCAGCTCGACCAATGTGCCGAAGCTGATAGCCACCAAGATCCCGATGATCATCAGGGGTGTGTTCTTCTCGATGATTTCATGATTCATCGTGCTACCTCCTCGATCAGGCTGTTGCAGCGGCGGGTTTTTCTACCGCGACTGCGCCTTCTTTGCTGCGAATGGTCATCCATACGTTGTAGGCCATCAGGAGCATGCCCCCCAGGAAGATGGCGCCACCTATGACACGTACGATGTAGCCCGGATGGCTTGCGACGACGGACTCTACGAAGGTGTAGGTCAGCGTGCCGTCGCTGTTGTAGGCGCGCCACATGAGGCCCTGCATGATGCCGTTCACCCACATGGACGCGATGTAGAGCACCGTACCAATCGTGGACATCCAGAAGTGCACATTCACCCAGTCAACGCTATACATCTTTTCTTTGCCGTACAGTCGCGGGATCAGGTGGTAGAGGCTGCCAATAGAGATCATCGCTACCCAGCCCAGCGCACCCGAGTGCACGTGGCCGATGGTCCAGTCGGTGTAGTGAGAGAGTGAGTTCACCGTCTTGATCGACATCATCGGGCCTTCGAAGGTCGACATGCCGTAGAACGAGAGGCTGACAACGAGGAAGCGCAGGATCGGGTCATCGCGCAGTTTCTCCCAAGCGCCTGACAGCGTCATGATGCCGTTAATCATGCCGCCCCAGCTCGGTGCCAACAGAATCAGGCTCATCACCATACCCAGGCTCTGTGCCCAGTCGGGTAGTGCGGTGTAATGCAGGTGGTGTGGGCCCGCCCAGATGTAGATCGATACCAGCGCCCAGAAGTGCACGATAGACAGCCGGTAAGAGTAGACCGGCCGCTCAGCCTGCTTGGGTACGAAGTAGTACATCATGCCGAGGAAGCCGGTGGTCAGGAAGAAGCCCACCGCATTGTGGCCATACCACCACTGCACCATGGCATCCACGGTACCGGCGTAAGCCGAATAGGATTTGGTGAGTGTTGCGGGCAGGGCAGCACTGTTGATCAGGTGAAGTACCGCGATGGTGACAATCATGGAGCCGTAGAACCAGTTGGCCACATAAATGTGCGATACCTTGCGCTTCATGATGGTGCCGAAGAACACGATGGCGTAGACCACCCAAACGACAGTGATCAGCACATCGATCGGCCACTCCAGCTCAGCATATTCCTTGGTGGTGGTGTAGCCGAGAGGCAAAGTAATTGCCGCCAGTACGATGACCAACTGCCAGCCCCAGAACATGAACGAGGCGAGTCCGTCAGATATGAGCCGGGTCTGACAGGTACGCTGCACGACGTAAAGTGAGGTCCCCATCAGTGCGCATCCGCCAAATGCGAAAATGACCGCATTGGTGTGCAATGGCCGTAGCCGGCCGAAGCTGGTCCAAGGCAGATCAAAATTCAGTGCTGGCCAGGCGAGCTGGGCTGCGATCAGGACGCCGACGAGCATCCCGACGATACCCCAGACCACTGTCATAATGGCGAACTGGCGCACGACCTTGTAGTTGTACGTTGGATGTTCCAACGCGGCGTTGACTTCAGACATAAGCGCTTACCCTCGTGCTGTATGTCGGGGCAGTGTGAACGGCCCCTTCCCCCAGAAGCCCGCTCAGCGGGCGATTGAAATTTGGTTTGGCGATAGTGATGCCGACAAGTGTCAGTCGACGAATTGCGGCGTCGCGCCGTATTCCCATGCGATGGTTGTTACGACCAGCAGACAAATGAAAATCACCAAAGAAACCGCCACCAGCGCGCTGGCAAACAGGAAGCCGCGCTCCTTGGGGATATTCATGATGATTGGGATGCCCACGTAGAGCAGGTAAACCGACCAGCTCAGCGCGGCAACTCCGATCAGCAAGTCAATCCAAAGCTCTGGATAAAAGCCGGCAAGACCCAGCACAAACATGGGTGTAGCCGTCATGCTGGCGACCAACATTCCCTTGTTTAACGTCGACTCCCCACCATAGGTATCCGCCATCCAGTGGACGAAGTACCCGACGAAATAGACAGAGCCCACCATCGCGCCGTAAAACAAAAAGCTGATGACACTGGCGCTACTCATGGTCAGCCTGACTTTTTCACCGTCGCCAACGCTCCAGCCGACGTAAGCCGTACCAAAATACCAAGCCGCCGCTGGCGCGATGGCCCAAATCAGCGGATATAGCAGCATGATGGAACGACCGTGATCGTCCATCTCCGCTAGCTTGCGCCAAGTGGCGCCCGGACTCGTCAAGATCCCTACCGTGTGTTGCAACATAAACTGGTCCCCCAGATATTTCTTTTTCGCGCATTATAGGGAAAAAGTCCGGTGGAACAATAAGGAATTGGGGCTGGGAGTGAGAAAAATGGGTTAGCGCGGCATTTGGCACACTGGGCGACCAAATCGGCGCCCGGTCCAAGGCCACCGAAGTCAGCGTTGCAGTGTCGGCATATGCTCGGCGAGCGCCGGCGGATACATCTCCTCGGGGTCGAAAAACTCAACGAAATCAATGCCTAGCTGTGCTGCCTTATCGCGCGCTCGGTTGTCGCGCAAGACGACATGCTCGCCAACGAGGTGGTGCAGGTCGCTGATGGCCTGGTGCAGCGCAGTGAGTCGATCATCGCTTTCGGAAGGGGGCCACAGGCTTGCATCGAGAGCCAGCATGTGTGGACTCATGACCTGCAGCTCTGATGTCGAGCCCCGGGCAGGATTCACATCGCAAACCGCGATCAGGCAGCCAATAGAACGCAGGGTGCGCGCAAAGTCTGCGACTCGGGATTCCTCCCGGAGGCGTGCGGAATCCCGGAACTCGAGACACAGCCGGTCGGTACCGATACCGCTTTGCGAGACCTCATTGAGCACGAACTCGAGGAAGTCATGGTGCAGTGCAGCATCTGTCGATACGCGGATATTGAACACGGGTACCGCGCGACTGGCGCTGGTCAGGTCCTCGGCGATCCTGCAGGCAGAGCTCACCTTGATGTAATCGAGGGCAATCGACAGGGCAGATGAGTGGTAACCGGCACTGCGCGCCATCTCTCCGCCGGCGTCAGGCATGCCATCGAGGAGGATCTGGAACGCCTCTTCGATTTGACTGTGGTCGTTACAGCGGGTTCGCAATACGCGGCGTAGTGACAGGCGTGGCGGCATATCAGACTGCAACCGCTCATAGGTGGTGCGCACAGCACCTGCAAGATCCGTCGGACGAACCTCCCGTTCGGCAAGAACGCCCGTGTTGGGCGCCAGCGCCAGGCCGCGCTTGGCCGTTTCTTCGACGCTGCGCCAAACTTCATCCGCGCTGTCGTAGCCGGCGTCAATGGCGGCAATGCCAATGCCCGCATCAGCCTCTACATCCAGGCCCTCGCGAAGTGCTTGCTGCAACATGTCGGGATCAGCGCTGTCGACAATAATGCCCTGGGTTGATTCCGACAGTTTGCCCCGTGCAATGATGTTGAGTCCGGCGTTTTCGAGGGCTTGCTGCAGTGTTTGCGGCGCCTGATCGCCTTCGATGTGCACCGCTATGGCGCTGTGGCTGGGGCCGCGGCGACGGGCGCGGCGCAGCATGCTCTGTGCCTTGTCGATCAGTTGGCTACGATCCAGCCCGGCATCATCGTCAGAAGCGACGCCATCGACCAGATCCGACTGCTTGCGCGCGAGGGTGCTGAAGACACTGCGCTCAATGATAGATAGTCGCTCGGACGGCGCGAGAGGCGTGAGTCGCTGGCTGAGCCAGTGTGCCAGTTGAACGACATTGACTTCATGAACCTTCTGGCCCTGCTCATTGGCAAAGGCAAAATGGGTGTGATCCGTATCGTGCCAAATCAGCTGAAGGTTCCGGTGTTTGCCACCGCCGAGATCCTCGACCAACCAGGAGGACCTCTCCAATTCGCGGGCGCGGCGTACCCAGCGACGCAGCCTTGGCAGTTGCTCCAGCCGCTCGCTGAAACCCGGCTCCGCAAAAACATCGCTTACGCCAAGGGTAGAAGGAACCAGCTCAGGCGAGTTTTGCCCAGTGAGCTCTGCGACCACCGCGTCGAACAGCGCGGTCTGCTCGGGAGGCATGAAGTTGTCTTGGTCGACACTGCTGCGCAGACCGGAGATAAGGGTTTCTGCTGTGCCCGGATCGAGTGGATCGTCGCGCTCGGCGACCTGCAGTAGCGCCGTGTTGAGGACGGCAATCGGCTCCAGCGCTGCATCCAGCGCCGCTTCATCGGCGCCCCGAACCGCAGCCAAAACCCAGTGATCCCGCAGCACGCCATCGATCAGCGCCAGCAGGCTGCGGGGTAGCGTCTGGTTCGGGAGCTTCGCCTGTAGCAGCTGCTCGACCCAGGTTGCAGCATCGGCGCGCTTTTCGCGGCCCTCTTCGGTAGCGACATGGCGCTGGATATTGCGTTGCTGCTGCTTTAGCAGGCCCAGCGCAAGCTCGGTAACTTGGGTTAGCGCTTCGCCGAAGACACCGAGGTCGCCCTCGTAGTGCGCATTGAGCTCCCCGAGGATGCTGCCGATGCGCTGTTCCATCCGCGGGTTGTTCTCGGGGGAAAGTGAGGCGAGTTCGCTCAATCGCTCCACCAAGAGGCGTGCCGGGTGCTCTTTGTCCTTGAGGAAGCCGGGATCCGTCAGTGCTAATTCAGCGAGGGGAAGCTTCAGTAGGTCAATCTGTTCCGCCATGCCGTCGCCGACCGCGAGAGCATCCCGGAAAGTGCCGTAGAGGTCTTCGACAACCTGAACACTGGCTCGCAAAGGCTCGGCCTCTGGACCCAACTCATCAAGCCGGAGCTGCTCGATCAGACTGCCTTCGCGCGAATTGGCGACGATCCCTTGCTGACGGAGCGTCGATATCTCGCCCGCCAGTTGCTGGGATTGGGCTGCGATTTCCTCGGGCGACAATAGCGGTGCGTCACCGCCGTAGCCTGCGCCGGTTTGCAGTCGCTGCAGGGTGCCGCTATCGACGATGCTGCCGAGCGCAGTGTCACCCCGGCCCGGTAAGAAGTTCGCCTGCCCCGCTTGTGACGCTATCTCGTCGAGCGGTGATGGTGATACCAGCGGTAAGTCACTTTCCAGGAAGCTCGGCCCATCATGGGTCATAGATGGCGCTGCAAACAGTTGCGCGGCGTCCAAGGGCATGCTGCTATCGGCCAAAGCGGCGGTGGGCGCAGTATTTGGTGCGTTTCCGCCGGACATTGGGGCGCTATTACCACCGGCATTCGAAGATAACGGTGCTGCGCTGGCCAGTCCGCCCCCAGCATTGCTACCTGCGGTGGGCCAGCTGCTATTGCTGCGCAGCTTGGATTGATCCTGGCCTTTTGTGTTGTCTCGTGCACCCCCGGCAGTGTTGCCGTGCGCATGACTGGGAGGGTGTAGTGGTGCTGCTGCGTCTGCGTTCAATTTTGAGCCGCTGCGCTCCAGCTCCTGCTCAATGTCAGGTAATAACCCCCGGTCACTCAGGAACTGACCGATTTCGCTATAAAGCTTGCCAAGCTCTGGAAGCATGCTTCGCGCGAACGCGCGATCCAACTCACCCACTATGAAACGATCGAGATCGAGGGGTTCGATGCTCTTCCTGTAATGCCGGCACAGCGCCTTGATCGAAAAGGGCAGTTCGAGCTGCTTGGGATCGCACTTAACAGCCTCAGCTAGCCTGAAAACAATGGCTTCCCATGGCAGCCAGTAGCGATCAGTCCCGGCTTTCACGATCTTGTCGATTGCGAGACGGTCCTCGAATTCTTCGAGGTCTACGAGATCGAGCTTACCCTCCTCGCCGCCGTTCGCACTGTTGTGTGTACCAGCAGGTCGATCGCAGAGATGGCCAAAGCCCTCATCCAGCAGCGACATCATTTGCTGGTTGACGACGCCGCTCTGGGTTTTCAGGATGGAGAAGGATTCGAAGCAATTGGCTCTTTGCTCCGACGATAGTTGAGCACTCCCTGAGATCGTGAACAGGTGGTCCGTCATTTCACTCACCAGCTGCTGCAGCCTCGGTCGCATCAGTTCGCGGACGCGTGCGCGCAGAGCGGTCAGCAGTTCGCTGCCTTCTGTCGATAGCGGTGAGTTGTCGGCGTCTCGATCCATCCGGTGGTGTGTCAGAGTTACGAATAACGCATTGTCTCCGTCTACAGCCAAAAGAGCCAGCATTGCAATCACTTTGAGGAAGATTTATGCCCGATGTTCGTCTGGACCCTGCGTGGCAGAGGCTGCTGGGTGAGGCTTTGCAAGCGCCTCACATGCAGGCGCTGCGGCAGTTTTTGCGCGACGAAGTGGCCGCCGGGAAGTCCATCTTTCCTTCCGCAGACCGAATATTTGCGGCGCTGGATGCTACGCCGCCCGACCGGGTGCGCGTTGTGGTATTGGGTCAGGACCCTTATCACGGCCCCGGGCAGGCACACGGGCTGAGCTTCTCGGTGCCGCGTGGCGTGCCCATTCCGCCATCACTGCGCAACATCTACCGAGCGTTGGATCAGGATCTGGGCATCGCGCCCGCGGCCCATGGTGATCTGTCGGCTTGGGCAGAGCAGGGCGTGCTTCTCTTAAACGCCGTATTGACGGTGGAAGCCGGCAAGGCAGGTTCGCATCAAGGTCGAGGTTGGGAACAGTTCACCGATGCCATCGTTGCGGCGCTCAACCAGCGCGCAACACCATTGGTTTTCATGCTGTGGGGTAAGCCCGCTCAGCAGAAGGGCGCGATAATAGACCGCGACCGGCACTGCGTCCTCGAGGCGCCCCACCCATCACCACTGTCGGCCTACAGAGGATTTTTCGATTGTGGCCATTTCAGCGCCGCCAACCAGTTCCTCGTGGCTCACGGTTTGTCGCCGATCGATTGGCGTATTCCGGACTGAGGCTTCCCTGCCACTCAGGGCTTCGCCCTGATCTGCGCATCGCTCACTCGGGGATTCTGCTCGAAGACCGTCTCAACGGCCTCTATGAGCATGACTTTGCCGTTCTCTGTTGCCGCGCAGTTCACAACGCTACCCAGCGTTTTCTCTGTATCGGCTGCGGTAATGATCGCGCCGGGTTCCAGCTCCGCGTCAACCGAACACTCGGCGGAGTAGAGGCGTCGCTTTGGTGTGCCCCGGAAGTGCAGTCTGGCAATGATCTCTTGGCCGGTATAGCAGCCCTTTTTAAAGCTGACCGCATCGTTGAGATCGTAATTCAGATCCTGCGGCAGGTAGGCACCAATGGTGCTTTTTTCAATGCGTGCCTCTTCGATCGCGATTTCCTGAGCTTGGAATGCTCGCTCGGTCAGTCTGCCAGGAGCCGTGTGATCGGGAGCACTCCAGTACTCTGTGAGTGCCGCCCCTCTGGGGATCACCATCAGACCTTGGTCAGGGTCAAGGCACAGCGCGTTTTCTGCATCGATACTGTCTGCGCTCACTGCCCAATCGGTGAGCGTGAGTGTGGCCTTCGAAAACATGAGATAGCGTTCCAAGTGCGCGACAAGGTGCTCGGCCACCGCACGACGACTGCGCAGCCAGATATCTTCGTGGCTGATGACAGCCGCCAGGAAATCGGCCAGTACGCGCCCCTTGGGGTTGCAGAAAGCGCCGCGAAGCAGGCTGTTAGGCGCGGCGTTAAGAAAATCTGCCGTCGTTTGACCTTGCAGGAACTTGGCAGCGTCAGGCCCATGCAGATGGAGCAAGGCTTCATGAGTGAATGTGGTCATAACGCTCGTGTTTTCTACCTCGTTTCGTGTATTCCGCCGACAGAGTGGGCTAGCATTCAAAGCTTCAAGGGTTGCTAAAGGTAACGAGGCAACCGCCACTATGCTACCGGGTTAGGAGAACGCTTTTGTCTGATAACCAGTCCGATGATGAAATGCGGCGCATGCGCTGGGCCAGTCGGCGCGGCTTGCTCGAGTTGGACTTATTGTTGGCACCGTTCATGGAGCAGTGCTTCGCCGATTTGCCCCAGTCGCTGCGCGAGCAATACCGAGAGCTGATGGGCGGCGAGGACCAGCAAATTCTGAACTGGATTATGGGTCGCGAGGAACCGGTGCCCGACAATGTGGCCGCGGTGGTACAGGCGATTCGCGATAACAATGATCGTCAACCGCCGCTGGGTTGAATTTGGTGCTTCAGCTCAGACATCGGTGTAGTCGGGCAGGCGTCGCCAGTCGCAATCGCTGCCAAGTGGGCTGTTTATTGGCTTGAGGATTGTGTCCCTTGGAGGATCCACAAGGTCCGGATGATCACTGTTGAAGTGAAGACCGCGACTTTCCTGCCGATGCCGGGCGCAGTCGACCATCAATTGCGCGACCTGACACAAGTTGCGTAATTCCAGCATCGGGCGGCTGACCTCGAAACGGTGATAGTAGTCGTCAACTTCAGTTGCCATAAGGGCGATCCGCCGCTGAGCATATTCGAGGCGTCGGTCATTGCGGACGATACCGACGTAGTCCCACATCAAGCGGCGCAGATCTTGCCAGTTGTGCTGGATGACAACTTTTTGATTCGAAGGGGTGGCGCCGCGAGGATCCCAATCGGGGACATCGCTCGCTCGCTCGTTCACCAGTGAGGTAGCGATGTGCTGCGCTGCTGAGTGGGCGTAGACGAAGCATTCGAGGAGTGAGTTGCTGGCCATCCGATTGGCCCCGTGTAGGCCGGTACACGCGGTTTCGCCGATGATGTAAAGCCCCGGCATATCACTCGCACCGTGTTGGTCGACCACCACACCGCCACAGGTGTAGTGCGCCGCGGGCACCACGGGAATTCTCTCTCGGGTGATGTCGATGCCAAACTCCGCGCAGCGCGCCAGAACCGTTGGAAAATGAGACTCGATGAATGCGCGGGGCCTATGAGTGATATTGAGATAGACGCACTCCAAGCCGCGGCTTTTCATTTCTTCGTCGATGGCGCGGGCAACCACATCTCTGGGAGCCAGGTCGCCACGCTTGTCATAGCGCTGCATGAACAACTCGCCGTTGGGCAGTTCAAGCGTCGCGCCCTCGCCGCGCAACGCTTCAGTAATCAGAAAAGATTTGGCACCGGGGTGATAAAGACAGGTTGGGTGAAACTGATTGAACTCGAGATTGGCCACTCGGCAGCCAGCTCTCCAAGCCATGGCAATACCGTCGCCGCTGGCCCCGTCGGGGTTGCTGGTATAGCGATAGGCTTTGCTGGCTCCGCCAGTAGCCAGCGCTACCGCGCCGCTGAGGAAGGTATCGACTTCCCCCGAGTCGCTGTCGAGGATGTAGGCGCCCACTACGCGACCGTCTCGGGTGATAAGGTCGACGCCACAGTGGTTGGTGAATAGCGTGATGTTGTCACTGCCGCGGGCACGCTCTCCCAGAACATCAGAGATGGCGCGGCCGGTGCGGTCGGCGGCGTGCAGTATCCGGCGATGGCTGTGCCCACCTTCCATGGTGAGGTGAAATTCCCGGAATTCATCGTCCGGCTGATCTTCACGCAGATCGAAATCCACGCCCTGGCTAATTAACCAATCCACCACAGCCCGACTATGGGTCACGGTGAAGCGGACAGCGGGCTCGTGACACAACCCTCCGCCTGCTATTAAAGTGTCGGTGACATGTGCATCGACGGAGTCTCGATCGTGCAGCACTGCAGCCATGCCACCTTGCGCCCAAGAGGTTGAACCTGCCGATAAGCCCGCTTTGGACAGGACGGCAACACGCAAGTGGCGGGGCAGTTTCAGGGCTAAGCTGAGCCCAGCGGCACCGCTACCGAGCACGAGCACGTCGAATTCGAGTGTTTTGGGCACGTGAGAATCCAGTGAAAAGTAAGAGATGCCGGGATTGGCAGTATAATTTACTCTCTCCGGCGAACAGCTGGAACTTTTTGTAGGCTACGAAGTCAGATCAGCAACGAACGGTGGGCTAAGCAGTGATCCCCGCGGAGTTGCATCATGGAAAATAGGCGGTTTAGTGTCATCGCGGGAAACCGATCAACAGCTGGTTCGCAGGGCGCAGCGGGGGGATACTCGGGCGTTCGACTTGCTGGTTTTAAAGTACCAAGGGCGGATTGCCACGCTGGTCGCGCGCTTTGTTAACAGCCCGGCAGAGGTCGAGGATGTCACGCAGGAAGCTTTTATCAAGGCTTTCCGGGCGTTGCCCAAATTTCGGGGTGAGAGCGCCTTTTATACGTGGCTCTACCGGATCGCCAGTAACGCCGCTAAAAACCATCTGGTGGCAAAGGGGCGGAGACCGACATCAGATGCTGACATTGATGATGCGGAGTATTTCGACAATGGCGATGCACTCCGCGATGCGGAAACACCGGAAAACCGGTTGTTTGGCGACGAGTTGGCGGCGGTGGTGAGAGACGCCCTGGAAGGTTTGCCTGATGACTTGCGCACGGCGCTGACGCTGCGGGAGTTTGAGGGTTTGAGTTACGAAGACATTGCCGAGGTCATGGATTGCCCGGTGGGGACTGTGAGGTCCAGAATTTTTAGAGCTCGCGAAGCTGTGGATGCGCGCGTGAAAGCTCAGATGAATGGTGACTAGGAGCCTGTGCGAATGAGTCAGACCGAGGCTAATCGTGAATCGCTGTCCGCATTGCTGGACGATGAAGCGAACGATATGGACATTGCCCGTGTTTTGAAGGCAGTCGATGACCCCGAGCTACGCGCTGATTGGGTGCGACAACAACAAATTCGCAGCATGCTCCGGGGCGAAGCGCCAGTTGCTGCGAATATCGATGTTAGTGCGGGGGTGCGGGCTGCGCTTGAAGAGCGAGCGCCGCGCCGTCGCAATCCGCTTGTCAGTCTTGCTGTGGCGGCTTCTGTCACGATGGCGGTGGTGTTCGGTGGGCAGCAGTACCTGGGTTCACAGGCACCCACACCGATCGGCCAGTTGCCCGGTGGCGTCGTCGCGGTTCAGGGTGCTTCAGCCATGCAGGCCAGCTATGGCATGCAACGCAATGAGGCGCAGCCTTCACGGAGCCCTGCAGTGACGCATGTCAGAATGGCGGCACCTGCGCCGGGCAATGTCAGTGATTATGAGCGGCTCGCCCGAGAGCGTTACGAGCTGTTGGTGACTGACCACGCCGCCGCCAGCGCGATGCTGCAGCCCAATGCTCTGGTCCCTTATGCCCGTATTCCTGAGACGACTCGCTGAGCTCTCACGGCAGTCTGCTTTCGCCTGTGCGCTGCTCACCGGTCTGGTCAGTGTGAGCGTGCATGCTGCAACCGACTGCGCGTTACCCAGTGAAGTTCACACGGTTTTAGGCCAGTTTCTGGCTGCTCGCAGCACCTGGGGTTACGAGGGTACGCTTCTGCTCGAGCAGAATAACCAGCGACAATTCATTACGGTAGCCAAGCAGCCAGGCGCGCAAGTGTCATTGCGGCGCATGAACGTGCCTCAAGCAGATTCAGCACAGCAGTTTCCCGTGCTTGGTGGTGTGCCAGGGGTTGATCCCTGTGACATCGGCGACAGCTACATGGTGTCGTTGGAAGCGGGTGCTACGGTTGCGGGGCTCGAGACCTGGCGCTTGACCATGCGCCCGCGGGATAACTTGCGTTTTGGATACGTGATGGAGCTTGATCGGCAGAGCGGTTTGCCGCTGCGAGTCGTGACCATTACGCCCGAGGGCCAGATGATCGAGCGCTACGAATTTGCCACCATTCAGGTGGCGACCGCCGGATCAACTCCTGATAGCGGCATGCCGAGTGTTGAACCGACTTTTACTCTGGGGCAACTGCCCCCGGGATTTAGTTTGTCGCCGCGGTATGGTGCCGCTAATCAGGTGGTTGTGAGCGATGGTTTGGCCACCGCTTCGGTGTTTCTGGAGCCCCTGCCGGAAGCCTTGCAATCCGGTGAGGGTACGGTGCGTCATGGTAGTACAGTGACGTATACCCGCGGAGTGAGGACGACCGAATTGGGTTGGCTGGTAACCGTGATTGGTGAAGTGCCAGTGAATACGGCACGCTTGCTAGCCGCCTCGGTGCGTGTGCCGGATCCCAGTCCGGAAGCCGCGCCGCAACCAGAAGCTGCGCCCGAACCGCAATCTCAACCGCAGTCTCAAACGAATCTCCAGACGCAAAGCGATGGAGCCTAGCCGACGTGTTGCGGGAGTCGGGGCGAGTCGTTGCGCAGGAGGCCAACGCGGTTTGGGTTGAGACGGTTCGTACCAGTGCGTGCGGACGTTGCGCTGCACGTGCCGGCTGTGGTCATGGTGCGCTGGCTGGTGTTATGGCCGGTTCGGGTAAAGGCCTGATTCGCGTGCGCGATGGCGAGGCGTTGGCGGCAACCGATTGTGGTATCGATGACACAGTTGAAATTGAATTGCCCGAGTCTGCCGTGTTGAGAGCCTCAGCCATGATCTATGGATTACCTGTTTTGGCAGGGGTCTCGGGAGCAGTATTGCTCGCGCCATTGGGCGAGTTGCAATCTTTGCTAGGGTTTGGAGTGGGTCTTGGCAGCGGTTTTTTCATCGCCAATAAGCTCACTCGGTGCGAGGCCCACAGGATATTTTTTGAACCTCGTTTGGTTCGTCGATTCACGACGCCGGATGAGTTAATTGTCAGTACCGCTGTGCCCTGACGGCCGGCGTTCTTAGTTATCGTTGCATGGAGGCAAGATAATGTTCCGAGTAGTCACAGCTATTTTTCTCATCGTGTCGATGGTGTCCTGCGCCAAGGCCGAATTACCTGATTTCACCGCGATCGTTGAGGATTCGTCCCCTGCCGTGGTGAAAATCCTGGTGGAATTCGACGAGCGTGAACGCAGCGATATGTCCGAGATGGAAGAAATTCCAGAAGCCTTGCGGCGCTTCTTCGAGTTTCGCGGTGAGCGGCCGCGCCCGCGTCAGCGCGGTGGTATGGGCTCCGGCTTTGTTATCTCCGAGGACGGCTGGGTCGTCACCAATAACCATGTGGTCGATGGCGCCAGTAAAGTCGTGGTGCGCTTTTCTGACCGGCGTGAGTTCGACGCAGATATCAAAGGTGTCGATGAGCGATCTGATCTGGCGTTGCTCAAGATCGACGCCGAAAACTTACCTGCGCTAGCGCTTGCGGACAGTGATGACCTCAAGGTCGGCGAATGGGTGTTGGCCATTGGCTCTCCGTTCGGCCTCGATTTTTCGGTCTCGGCAGGAATCATTAGCGCCCAGGGACGCAGCCTTCCCACCGAGCGTGGCGAGAACTACGTGCCCTTCATTCAAACGGACGTCGCCATCAATCCGGGCAATTCCGGTGGACCGCTGTTCAATCTCAAAGGCGAGGTGATCGGTGTGAACTCGCAAATCTTTACGCGCAGCGGTGGCTCGATTGGCTTGAGTTTCGCGATTCCCTCGACCGTGGTGCGTAACGTAGTGGCGCAGCTCAAAGAGAACGGCGAAGTGGTTCGCGGTTGGCTGGGTGTGAGTATCCAGGACGTCGACCGCAATCTGGCGGAGTCCTTCGGGCTCGATCGTCCGCGTGGTGCTTTGGTTGCGCAGGTCGGTGAGGATTCGCCGGCTGACGCTGCAGGTATTGAAAGCGGTGACATTATCGTGCGTTTTGATGGCGCAGAGATCGAAACGTCGTCGGATCTACCGCATGTCGTGGGCCTCATCGCACCGGGTAGTGAAGTGATTGCCGAGGTGATTCGGGATGGCGAGATGCGTCGTATCACCGTGGAGGTGGGTGGTCTCGATGCAGATCAGGCGCCCTCGGTGGCGTCCAATGGGCGTGGTAACACCAGCGATACGGTGTTGGGGTTGCGGGTGGAGCCTGTAGACCCTGCGGCCATGGATGAATTGGGTTTGAGTGGAGGTGTTCGTGTTGCCGCCGTTGACCCAGATTCCCCAGCGGCCGATGCCAACGTGGCTCGGGGGGACATCATCACCCGTGTGGGTAGCAACGCGATCAGCGATGTCGACGATTTCCGCGAGGCGCTGGCCGACGTGGAGCCGGGCAAATCGGTGCCGGTGCGGCTCATTCGCCGGGGCACGCCGTTGTTTATTGGCATTCGCGTACCGGAGGCTGAGTAATCTTCACCGGTGCAGCGACTCCGGGACTGCGCTAAACTCGCGCGCTTGTTTGCGGTGGGCGTTTGCGCCCGCCGTGTTCCCGTTTCCTTGTTCAGGGTGTCCTCGTGACCGACCTCAGTCACATCCGAAATTTCTCGATCATTGCGCATATCGACCACGGCAAGTCGACGCTTGCAGACCGTTTCATTCAGCATTGTGGCGGCCTCAGTGAGCGAGAGATGGCGGCTCAAGTGCTTGATTCTATGGATCTTGAGCGGGAGCGGGGCATTACCATCAAAGCCCAAAGTGTGACCCTCAACTACACCGCCCGAAACGGTGAGGTGTACCAGCTCAATTTCATCGATACCCCCGGGCATGTGGACTTCTCTTATGAGGTTTCTCGCTCGCTGGCAGCCTGCGAAGGCGCGCTGCTGGTGGTCGATGCGGGGCAGGGCGTTGAGGCCCAATCGGTCGCCAACTGTTACACCGCGATTGAGCAGGGCCTCGAAGTGCTGCCGATCCTCAACAAAATGGATCTGCCGCAGGCGGATCCCGACCGAGTCAAGGTTGAGATCGAGGAGATCATCGGGATTGATGCAACCGATGCTTGTGAAGTCAGCGCGAAAACTGGCTTGGGCATTGAAGATGCGCTCGAATACTTAGTGGAAAATATTCCGCCACCCGAAGGTGACCGCGAGGCGCCGTTGCAGGCGTTGATCATCGACAGTTGGTTCGATAACTATCTGGGTGTCGTCTCGTTAGTGCGGGTCACTCAGGGTATTTTGCGCAAGCGCGACAAGTTCCTGATCAAATCGACGGGCAAGCAGTTTCAGGCGGACAATGTGGGTGTGTTTACTCCACGTCGCACTGAAACTGCTGCGCTACAAGCCGGTGAAGTGGGTTATGTGGTTGCCGGCATCAAGGACATCAAAGGTGCGCCGGTAGGCGATACGCTGATTTCTGCCAAATTCCCCGACACCGATTCGTTGCCCGGCTTCCAGAAGGTCAAGCCGCAGGTTTACGCCGGTATCTTTACCGTGTCCGCGGATGACTACGAAGATTTTCGCGATGCGCTGGGCAAGCTCACCCTGAACGACGCCTCGCTGTTCTACGAGCCGGAGACTTCTGACGCTTTGGGCTTCGGTTTCCGTTGCGGCTTCCTCGGTATGCTGCACATGGAGATCATCCAGGAGCGGCTCGAGCGCGAGTACGACCTGGACCTGATCACCACAGCGCCAACCGTGATCTATGAAGTGGTGAAGAAGAACGGCGAAGTGGTGAGCGTCGACAATCCCTCGAAGCTTCCCGATGTGGGTGATATTGAGGCAATGCGCGAGCCCATTGCCCGCTGCTCGATTCTGGTGCCACAGGATTATCTCGGTAATGTGATTACGCTGTGTGTCGAGAAACGGGGCCAACAGGTCGATATGCAGTTCCTCGGCCAACAGGTGTCGCTGACTTTCGACATTCCCATGGCTGAGGTGGTGCTCGATTTCTTCGACCGACTAAAGTCGGTGAGCCGCGGTTACGCTTCGCTCGATTACAGTTTTGAGCGGTTTGAACAGGCGCCGCTGGCGCGCCTCGACGTCCTCATCAATGGTGATCGCGTCGATGCGTTGGCGGTGATCGTGCACCGGGATCATATTCAGAGTCGGGGTCGCGTGCTGACCGAAAAGATGAAGGAATTGATCCCGCGACAGATGTTCGATGTGGCGATCCAGGCGGCGGTTGGCGGTAAGATTGTGGCGCGGCAAACCGTCAAAGCCTTACGCAAGAACGTGACCGCGAAGTGCTACGGTGGCGATGCCACTCGGAAGCGCAAACTGCTCGAAAAGCAGAAGGCGGGTAAGAAACGCATGAAACAGGTCGGCAACGTCGAGATTCCCCAGTCTGCTTTCTTGGCAGTGCTGCAGGTAGACAGCTGACACCCAATCCCTAGAGCTTCGCGGGAGAGCTTTTTGAATATCGATTACCCATTGATTCTGGTCTTTCTGGTTTTCGGCAGCGGTGCTATCTGGCTGGTTGACGCGCTAGTAGCCGCTGGGCCCCGTGCCAAACGTCGCGCGGCGCTGGAGCAAGCCTATCCGAAGTGGCAGCAGGAAGGCAGTGATGACGCCGCCAAGTTTGTTGACGCGGTGAATCGTGAGGCGCGGATGCCGGCAATCGTCGATTACGCGCGATCCTTCTTCCCCCTGCTCGCTGTGGTTTTCGTGCTGCGCTCGTTTTTGTTTGAGCCGTTCCAGATTCCCTCATCATCGATGGCACCCACGTTGGAAGTAGGTGACTACATCCTGGTGAACAAATTCACTTGGGGCATTCGCCTGCCAGTGTTACGCGACAAAGTCATTGAAGTGGGCGAGCCGGAGCGCGGCGATGTGGTGGTGTTTTATCCGCCGCACATGAATGACACCTATTACAT
>JAZBOZ010000272.1:0-4222 GCA_036351405.1 Halieaceae bacterium | reverse complement strand
ACTCACCGGCTGCTGCGCAACTCGACCTCGCGCTACGCGCTCGGGACTCGAACAGTGCTCGCAGAACCCCCCGGTGATCGTTTGCGGCCTAAGCGCCTCCTGATTGCCAACCCTCCCCCTACCGCACCACTGACGGCCTCGGGTCAGCGCGTAACCACACGGTCCCAGCCGCACTATTTTTTACTGATTCCCCGGGCATAAAAAAGGCGCCCGAAGGCGCCTTGATGTGTCGATGCTGCTGTTTTAGCCGGGGCTTGGAGAGAAGTCCGGGCCGTCACCGCCATCAGTGCCTGTGTCGGGCTCGGGATCTTCGACCCGGCAGGGGTAAGTGGCGACGGATGTAGCTCCGTTCGATAGCGTCATGATGATCGTCACCTGATCCGGGTCGGCGGTCGGCGCCTCACCGTCAGCAGTACTCACCGCAAACGAAACTCCGAATGCACCCGGGCGGTTGGTATCGCCAATAGTGGGTGAGGGTGTCAGCACATCACAACGACCGCTGCCTTCGTAGCTGATCTCGGTGCCAGCCGGGGGTGGGTTGTTGAAGATGTCTGAGACGTAGAGAACGTAGATCTCACCATCATCCAGCGGGTCGTTACCATCCGGCTCGTTGCCCTCATCGGCCTCAATCACCAGCAGGTCGAAAGAGCTACCGCTGCTAAACGAGTTGATGACCACGATGGAGTCGCGGACGTTGAGCAAGTCGCGCGAGCAAACGCCGATGTCGTCATCGCTTTGGCGGCACAGTACGCCGTTGTACAAACCGCTTGGCAGTGAAGACCCGGCCGCTGCGGCTGGCGTGTTGTTCAGGTCGTAGACGCCGTTTTGGTTGAAGTCCACGAAGTCCTCATCGAAGCCTGCAAGGCAGATATCATCCGCTGTCGCCGGGTTCGAGCAGTTAGCTCGTTGGCTCGGCGTATGGATGCCGTCTTCGTTCTCATCGCGGAAGGCTTCCGGCAGGTTCGTCCAGAACTCGCCCTCATCGTAGAGACCATTGGCGTTGGCATCGACGAAGCTCTCTTCACCGATGGCGGTCACCAGGATGGTCGTGCGACCACCGCGAGGTGCGCCCGGAGGGTTAACCGCCGGATCGGCGATGTCGTCGGGGCAGGGGCCACCCGGCTCGTTGTGCGAGGGGCAGTCATAGCGCGGATCATCGAAGATGCGGATCGCCTCTGCGTAAGCCGATGAGCGAGGTGCCTGGCTGCTCCAAGTCACGCTGCAACGGCCAGCCGTGGTTGTACAGCTGCCTTCAATCGAGCCGTATTCAGTGGTGAACACCGCCTGCGTGCCGTCGGGGACCGGGTTGTTGTATTTGTCCGCCATTCGCACGGTCAACGTTGAGGTAGTGCCGTCAGTATCGAAGGCGCCCAATACATTCAGAGGGCCGGCTGACAAGCTGATTGAATCCTGATCCGGCAAGCCAGTCGTGATCACCAGTGCACCCGATGTTGTGGCGGGCTCTGCGTCATCGCGAACGCCGTCTTCATCGAGGTCGATGTAGGCGAGTACGCGGACCGGGGTCGCGACGAAGCCCGACAGCAGTTCCGCTACAGCCACGCCGTCCAAGTTGCTGCGATCGGTAGCGGTACGCGAGCGTCCCTGTATCTGATCTTCTACGGAGCTGTAGGAGCAGAAGGGATCGCTAATACAGTTCAGCGCCACGCCACCGATGCCAGTCGAGAGCTCAAAGTTGACGCGCGCATCGCTCACGGGGTTACCGTCACGATCACTGACCGTGAAGCTGACCGCCGAGCTTTCCGTGAGGCTTGAGGAGTTTCCGGTATCGCGAATGGCGATGATCTCGGGGTTCGCTGAAGTAAAGCTGATGCTCTCTGCCGTGATTTCCGAGATCTCTACCTGATTGGTAGCGGTCGCGCCGGTAGAGCCCAGGCGTGCGGTGATGGCATCGCTACCCGAACAGCCATTGACCGTATAGGACACTGTGGTTTGTGAGGTGAAAGTCACAGGGCTGCCCGGGTTCAGCGTGGCTTCGCCGCCGAACAGACATTCACTGGTGATCTCGATGACTTCTTCAGACGAGGTGCGCTGATTCTCGCCGTCGACCACCGCCACTGTGAGTGCCGCCGTACCTCCCGGAGACAACTCTTTCGCGGGCTCGACCTTGATCACGCCCTCGATAAATTCGCCGCTGTCATCGAAGTGTCCGATCCTGCGAATGGCCTGGTCGACGTTGACCGCAAAAGTCTCGATGACCTCACCGCCGGCGAGCGTGGCCGACACGGTGAGTTCAAACGCACCGGTCGTATCGCCCGTAGTGACGTCGAATCGGGCGCGGCCATTCTCATCGCTCAAGACACTGCCCGAGTCGGGTATCACCGAACCAAAACTGCCCAGCGCGACGTTAACAATGGTGAAGGGCACCGCGCTGCCGTCCCGGTCATCAATCACATCGATCAACAGACCGATGTTCTGGGTCGTTTCGACGTTGTCCAGCGGCTCACCGTTCTCATCAACGAGGTTGACGTTGAAGGTGTAGGGAAGCTCCGTGCTCAGCTGGTAGTTAACCGTCGTCGTGGCCTCGCCGGCGTCGGTGCTGATTGACGCCGTCACGGTGCCCGCGCCGTCGGTTTCTGCGGGCAACAGAATAAAGGTTGCCACGCCATCGCTGTTGGTGAGGGCGGTACCACTGGAGGGCAGTAGCGTGCCGAGGGTGGCGACCGCGCTCACAACCTCCTGCACTGCAGGCTCGTTGCGATCATCCAGCACTCGCACCAGCACATAGCCCTGCTTGAGCGGGTCCACTGTGGTGATGGTGGTGCCTTCCTGGTCGACCAGTTTGGCCTCCAGGGTGTAGAAATCATCGGGGTTTTGCGTGCCTGGGCCTAAAAAGCCGCCTCCGTCGTCACCACCGCCGCCACCGCCACAGGCAGTGAGGGTCAGAAGGGCCATTAGTGCGACGCTGCGTCGGAGGCTGTGCCCGAACCAACGATTGATCATTCTCATTCTCCGCATAATGTTCGAGTGGCCCGGGCAACCCGAATCAACTCTAGACACCACATGTTGGGTGCGCCGTGCAATGACGGTACTAGAGATGGACAAGCTCCCGTTCGTGAAAACGTACCACAACAAGGGGAGAAAAGGCGTGACTTTCTCCCATTTTTCCCGACGTTGGATGCTGATTCGCCGGCTGCGTTCCCTTGTGGCCGCTGGTATCCTCCGGCGATGACCTCATCCCCCCCATTAACGCCGCCCATGCTCACGGCGAGCATCGTCCTGCACAAGACTGATTTGCGCCATGTAACGGCGACGGTGGAGGCTCTCGACCGCGCGGTTGCGACATTGGCGCTGCCATTCCGGGTGCCGGTAATGGTGGTCGATCAGTCACTGGATGAGGATTACGCTGAGCGTGTTTCGTTGCAGCTGGATGCCTGTGATGCCGCGGCGATCGCTCCTCAGCTTCTGGTCCACGACAGAAATCGAGGCTACGGCGCCGGGCACAACCGCGCGTTGGTGGCCTTGGGCGAGCTGCCCCAGGTTCAGGAGGTGGTCGCGCGCAGTGCAGAGCTGCGAGTATCGGAGTACATGCCTGCGAAGTCCGTGCACTTGATTCTCAATCCGGATGTCGAACTTGCCGCCGACGCGCTTGAGGTGGGGCTGAGGGCGCTGGCAGCTGACGATGCTGCGATTCTTGTGGCCCCCTTTTCATATACACCCAGCGGTGAACGGGAATACCTCGCCAAGGCATATCCCTCGGTTCGCGCGCTGGCTTTGCGCGCGTTTGCACCACAATGGCTGCGGCGCGTGTTTGACCGCGAGCTCGCTCGCTATGAGTTACGCCATTTAGACGCTTCCACCGAGCCCGCGGAGATCGTGCTGGCCTCCGGGGCGTGCATGCTGGTGCGGCGTCAGGCGCTCGATGTGGTGGGTGGCTTTGATGAATCCTTTTTTCTGTATTTTGAGGATTACGATCTGTCCCTGCGTCTGGCTCGCTGGGGTCGGCTACTGCAGGTGCCCGGTATGCGCATTGTCCATCACGGGGGTGGTGCTGCGCGTAAAGGTTGGCGCCACATCCGCTGGTTTGCATCCGGTGGCTGGCGCTTTTTCCGTCGTTGGGGCTGGCGGTGCTGGTGAGCCGTGGTCTCAACACCGTATGATTTAGCGATGACTGACACCACACCTGAATTGACGACTGCGAGCCCTGACGAATGGGCCACCGAGCAGCGCCGACGTTTTTTGCTCTCCGCGATGGGCGTGACGT
>JAZBOZ010000271.1:0-2515 GCA_036351405.1 Halieaceae bacterium | reverse complement strand
TTTCACCACCATAGACCGCATCCACTTCTCGCATCTTTTCCTTGATAAACGCGTGGCCGGTCTTGCTTTGCACAGCCTCACCCCCGCCCTGACTGGCAACATCTCTCGTGTTCCAGGTCAGCCGGGGGTCGTGCACAATCCGCTGGGGACCGAGCTTTGAGAGAAAGGCTTCGGCCAACAGCCCTACAATGTAGTAACCCTCGATAAACTCGCCGGTGTGGTCAAAAAAGAAGCAGCGGTCGAAATCACCATCCCAGGCGATGCCGAGGTCGGCGCCCTCCGCCCGCACACGGTCCGCGGTCACTGCCCGGTTTTCCACCAGCAACGGATTTGGCACACCATTCGGAAAATGGCCATCGGCCTCGTGATGCACTTTGATGAAGGTGAAGGGCAGATGCGGCTCGAGCGCATCAATCACGCGACCCGCACCGCCATTACCGGCGTTACAAACGATTTTCAGCGGTTTGAGCGTCGACACATCGACATAACCCAACAGGTGCTGAATATAGGCATCGAGCGTCGAGACGTCGCGATAACTGCCCAGCTCGGCAGCCGCTTCGAAAGCATTGGCTTCCGCCATGGCCTGAATATCTTTCAAACCGGAGTCGCCGGAAATCGGCTTTGACTCGGCACGCACGAACTTCATGCCGTTGTAGTCTTTGGGGTTGTGACTCGCGGTCACAGCGATGCCACCGCCCGCCTTGAGATGAGAAGTCGCGAAATAGATTTCCTCTGTGCCACAAAGGCCAATGTCGAGCACGTCCACGCCCTGCATACGCAACCCATCGACCAAAGCTGCCTTAATCGCCTCGCTGGTAAGCCGAATGTCATGGCCAACGACAACCGTGCCAGGATTGATGACTTCGGCGTACGCCCGACCAATGCGCCGGGCGATATCCTCATTGAGTTGATCAGGGATACGTCCGCGAACGTCGTAGGCTTTGAAGCAGGTAATCGGCTCGCTCATCAGGATTCCTTGAGGTAAATGTTCTCGTAGACAAACTGCGTGGCCTCGACAAAACCGGGCACGCTGCCGCAATCAAAACGACGGCCCTCGAACTTATAGGCCATGACACAGCCCTTTTTGGCTTGGGTTTGCAGTGCGTCGGTCAATTGCACCTCATTGTTGGCGCCCGGCTCGGTCTGCTCGATGATGTCGAAGATGTCTGGCGTCAGAATGTAGCGGCCAATGACGGCAAGATTCGATGGCGCTTCTTCTTTACTCGGCTTTTCCACCATGCGATCAACCCGGTAGAGACCATCGCGCAGACTCTCTCCCGCAACCACGCCGTACTTGTGCACCTCATCTTCCGGCACTTCCTGAACCGCCACAATCGAACAGCGGAACTGCTTGTAGAGTTCGACCATCTGGGCCAACACACCCTGGCCACCCTGGTTGATGCACAGGTCATCCGATAGCACAACACCAAAGGGTTCATTGCCGATTAGCGGCTTGCCAGTGAGGATGGCATGACCCAGTCCACGCATCTCTCGCTGACGCACCATAGTGAATACGCCCTTGTCGATCACCTCACGGATACTGGCGAGAAATTTCTCCTTACTGCTGCCGGCGATCTGGTGCTCCAGCTCATAGCTCTTGTCGAAGTGATCAGCGATCGCGCGCTTGCCACGGCCCGTGACAAATGCGCAGTTGAGCATGCCGGCCTCTATGGCCTCCTCGGCGCCATACTGCACCAGCGGCTTGTTGACGATCGGCAGCATCTCTTTAGGCATGCTCTTGGTCGCCGGCAAAAACCGCGTGCCGTAGCCCGCCACAGGAAATAAGCACTTCTCGATCACAACACTCTCCTCGTTGATTTAACGGCCGTACACATCCTCAAAACGGACAATATCATCCTCGCCCAGATATGACCCCGACTGCACCTCGATGAGCTCCAGCGGAATCTTGCCGGGGTTTGCCAGACGGTGCACCGTCCCGAGCGGGATATAGGTCGACTGATCCTCACGCAGCGTGAACACCTCCTCATCACGGGTGACCTCGGCAGTGCCTTGCACCACGATCCAGTGTTCCGCGCGATGGAAATGCTTTTGCAGCGAGAGCTTCTGACCCGGGTTCACAATGATGCGCTTCACCTGAAAGCGGTCGGCGGTGACCAGAGATTCATAAGAGCCCCAGGGACGGAAGACCCGCTGGTGCACCGATGCCTCGCTGCGTCCTGCGCTCTGCAGCGACTTCACCAGATTTTTGACGTTCTGCACCCGATCGCGGTCCGCGACCAAAACGGCATCGGCAGTCTCTACCACCACCAGCCCTTCGACCCCGGTCGTTGTGACAAGCCGTGATTCGCTGTGCACGTAGCTGTCTCGGGTGTCATCCAGCAGCACATC
Source organism: Halieaceae bacterium (assembly GCA_036351405.1). Lineage (GTDB taxonomy): Bacteria > Pseudomonadota > Gammaproteobacteria > Pseudomonadales > Halieaceae > Luminiphilus. The sequence continues at coordinate 166 of JAZBOZ010000271.1, read as the reverse complement.
TCCTGCGACCACATTGCCCGCTTCATCTTTATCGCCGATATCCCACAACGCCGACCAGGCGCCAATATCGCTCCACCCACAGTCCAGCGGCACCACGGCGCCAGCATCCGTATGCTCCATCACCGCATAGTCGATACTGTCTGATGGACTGGCGAGAAAAGCCTCA
>JAZBOZ010000270.1:0-3094 GCA_036351405.1 Halieaceae bacterium | reverse complement strand
TCGCTGCTGGGTTCGGGCGCTGCCGCGACGGGTCAGGGTGTTCAGATCTCCGAGATCCGCACCGACTTCTCTCAGGGCAACATTGAGTTCACCAGTAATGCACTGGATTTGGCGATCTCGGGCAACGGCTTCTTCGTCTTGAAGACCAATGACGGTGGCCAGGCTTTTAGCCGCGCAGGCGGTTTCCGTGTGGATCGCGAAGGCTTCCTGACCAACGCTCAGGGGCTGCGTCTGCAGGGCTTCCAGGCAACCGACAGCGGTGAAATTGTCGGTGTGCTTGATGACCTGTTCATCGATACCACGTTGATTGAGCCGCAGGGCACCATATCGACCACCCTGACCCAGAACCTCGATTCTCGCGACCTTTCGTTCCGTGCCAGTGGCGCCGACCCTCGCAGCTTTGACCCTGCGGATCCCCTGACTTACAACAGCTCAACTTCGACCACGATTTACGACAGCTTGGGTAACCCGCACGTATTGAACATTTACTACGTGAAGGAGCCTGATCTCACCAACCTTGACGCCGGCGCAGGCGCCCAGGCCGCACCGACCGGTGCCGTGAGTGCTTACGCCGTGTACGCCACAGTTGACGGTATTCCCTTGTATGACACCGGTGCTGATCCCGCTAACGCCAATGCCAACGTGGCCGATGACTTCCCCACGGGTTACCTGACCTTCGATAGCAGTGGCGGTTTGATTGACGATGGTGCTGCGAGCCCGATTTTCTCGCCAACGGTCGTCACCAGCGTGTGGACGCCCATTGATGCCAATGGCAATCCGAACGGTGCAACAGGCGGCTCCATCAATGCACCGGTCGGTACGTTGCAGTTGGATCTGGGCGCTACTACGCAGTTCGGTACGGACTTCGCGGTGAGCTCGATTGTTCAGGATGGCTTTGGCGCCGGCCAGCTGATTGCCTTTGAGATCAGTGCTGACGGTACTGCCTTTGCCCGATTCACCAACGGTCAGTCGCGAGCGATCGGCCAGGTAGCCCTCGCCAGCTTCAACAACAACAATGGTTTGCAGCCCATTGGCGACACCAACTTCGCGGAAACCTTCGAGTCGGGTGCGCCGACCATTGGTGACCCCGGTAACGGTGGTCGAGGCGTGGTGCAGTCGTCTGCGGTTGAAACGGCCAACGTTGATATCACCGCGGAGTTGGTGAGCTTGATTATCGCGCAGCGGAATTTCCAGGCGAACGCCCAGGTGATTTCGGCCAACGACCAGCTCACCACCGCGATCATCAACCTGCGGTAACCGCTGAGGCCTGAATAGCCATGCAAAGCCTGATACAGCTCTCTTCCATTGCCGCGCGCCAGACTCTGGATGCGCAGGCTTTGGTCAGTAACAACCTTGCCAATGCGAATACCACAGCGTTCAAGGCGGATCTGTATCAGGCGAGTTCTGCCTACCTTCACGGTGGTGCGCTGGAGTCCGGCGCAACGACGATGACGCTTGAGCATGGCGTTGATTTCGCGCCCGGGAATGTCACCTACACGGGTAACGATCTGGACATCGCCATTAATGGCGAAGGCTGGATGCAGGCGCTGACGCCTGACGGCGAAGTCGTGCTGAGCCGGCGCGGTGACCTGAGAGTGCAGCCAGACGGCCGCCTCATGGACGGTGTCGGCAATCAAATCATGGGAGAGGGCGGTCCGATTGCCCTGCCCGAATTCAGCTCTTTGAGCATCGGTACAGACGGGACTATCTCGTTGGTACCCATGGGCGAGCCGCCGACAGCAAACGTGGCTATCGACCGGCTAATGCTGGTTAACCCGCCCGCCGCTGAACTGAGCAAAGGGCTGGACGGCGCCATTCGCCACCAGGACGTTGGTGGGCTGACCCCTGACGCCAGTGTGCAGGTTGCCGTTGGCGCTCTGGAGACCTCTAACGTCAACCCGGTCGCAGCAATGGTGCAAATGATCGAGCTGTCTAGAACCTTCGAGGCCCATGTAAAGGCCATGAAGGCTGCTGACGAGTTGGATGCTTCGAGCTCCAGCTTAATGAAACTGGAATAAGGAGACATCGACTATGAGCAGTCAGTCACTTTGGATTGCCAAAACAGGACTCGATGCCCAGCAAACAAAAATGGCAACGATTTCTAACAATCTTGCCAACGTTGGTACTACTGGCTTCAAGCGCGGTCGCGTGATTTTTGAAGACCTGCTTTATCAGAATGTGCGCCAGGTGGGATCGCAGTCATCGCAAAACACCCGGCTACCCTCTGGCTTGCAAGTGGGTACGGGATCGCGAGTGGTTGCCACCGAAAAGCTCCACACCCAGGGCAACTTGACCCAGACGGGCAACGCTTTTGATCTCGCGATTCAGGGCCGGGGGTTTTTCCAGGTGCTGATGCCTGATGGCACGCAGGCCTTCACGCGAGACGGCTCGTTCCACGTCAATGATCAGGGAATTCTGGTGACGTCGAGCGGCTATGAGCTGCAGCCGCCCATCACCATTCCGCAGGATGCGCTCAGTGTCACCATCGCGAATGACGGCACGGTGTCAGTACAGCAGCAGGGAACACCCCAGGCCACACAGCTTGGGCTGGTGCAGATCACGGATTTCATTAATCCCGCCGGTCTGCAGGCGCGGGGTGAGAATTTATATATCGAGACCGGCGCCAGTGGTGCGCCGCTGCCGGGCAACCCGGGCCTGAATGGCCTCGGTACGCTTCAGCAAGGGTTTGTTGAGAGCTCCAACGTCAACGTGGTGGAAGAGCTCGTCAACATGATCGAGACCCAGCGGGCTTATGAGATGAATTCGAAAGCCATCTCCACCGCTGACCAGATGCTGCAGTACGTCTCGCAGAATCTGTAAGGAGGCAGTTATGCCGCGCATATTTAATTCGGTTTTGGTGGCGCTATCGCTGTTTGCAATGGTGGGCTGTGGGGGCTTGGAACGAAAGTCACACCCCGCTTATGAGCCAATCCCTCCGATTGTTTACGAGCAGCCCAAGCAGGGGCACACCCCGGCTAGCTTGTACAGCGAGAAGCGCGGTATCAGCCTGTTCGCCGACACGCGCGCCGTTGAGGTCGGGGATATCCTCAGCGTTGTGTTGTTGGAATCGACGTCAGCTGCCAAGAGTGCGGAC
>JAZBOZ010000269.1:0-3661 GCA_036351405.1 Halieaceae bacterium | reverse complement strand
GAATCAGTATGATGCGCGGCTCGCTGAGCACATCTATGGGTCGTTAGCTCAGTTGGTAGAGCAGTTGGCTTTTAACCAATTGGTCGCTGGTTCGAGCCCAGCACGACCCACCATATCGCTCTTCGCAGAGCACAAAAACCCGCCAATCAGGCGGGTTTTTTATTTTGCCCATAAATTTCAGAGTATTCAGCTCGGTTGCTCGGCGTCGACCTAACGCGCTTCCGCGCCAAGCTGTGGTATATCGTGTCGTTTTCCCCACGCGGAGTCGACGATGAGCATCTCATTCCCTAGCCGAGGTTATTGGCTTGCAGCAGCTTTGGCTGCCTACAGTCTTGCTGTGTCTGCGAGTGAGGGGGATGTGCACGAAAAAGCCCTGCGCATCGTACAGGACGCACCCATCATCGATACCCACATTGATGTCCCCTATCGGCTTGAGGGTCAGCTTAAAGCGACAGGTGAGTGGATCGATGTGGGCGAGGGCACCGGCGAAGAGGGCGACTTTGACTACCCCAGAGCGCGAATGGGCGGTCTCAACGGTGCGTTTATGTCTATTTACACACCGGCCTCGCTCGAGCAGGGGGGCGAACCGAATCCTGAATCCACCCGTCTCGCTCATCATCTGATTGATCTGGTGGAGCGAATGGTCAGCGAGCATCCGGACCGTTTTGCCATCCCTCACTCAGTGGCCGAATTTGAACGTCAGGTGGAGCAGGGAAAGCTGTCGCTGCCTTTGGGGATGGAGAACGGCTCGCCGATCGCTGGAGATCTATCGCAGTTGGCGCACTTCTATGATCGCGGCATCCGCTATATCACGCTGGCGCATTCCGCCTGGAATCATATCTCGGATAGTTCCTACGACCCGGATAAGCATTGGGGGGGATTAAGCCCGTTTGGCCGACAGCTGGTGACCGCCATGAACCAACAGGGTGTGATGGTGGACGTATCACACCTGTCCGATGCCGCATTCCGCGATGTCATCGAAGTCAGCGCGGTGCCGGTTATTGCGTCGCACTCTTCGGCGCGCCACTTCACGCCGGGCTTCGAGCGCAATATGAGCGATGAGATGATACGACAGCTTGCGGAACAGGGCGGTGTTATCCAGATCAACTATGGGTCGAGCTTCCTTACTCCTACTGCTAATCAATATGGCGAAGTTCGCAAGGCGGCGTACCGCGTCTATCTGGCGGATAACCAACTTGAGGATTCGGATGCTGTGGATGAGGCGTTCCGCCGTCAGTACCGCGAGCAGCACCCCTACCCCTATGCGACCTTGGATGATGTGCTGAACCATATCGATCATGTCGTTGATTTGGTGGGTATTGATCATGTGGGTATCGGTTCGGATTATGACGGGGTAGGGGACACCTTGCCGGTTGGGCTAAAGGACGTATCCAGTTATCCGAATCTGGTGTCTGGCTTATTGACCCGAGGCTACACCGAGCAAGAGATCATAAAGGTGTTGGGTGGCAACCTGATTCGTGTCTGGCGTGCTGTTGAGGCTTACGCGCAGGCACACTGAGCTAATGGCTGCAGGGGGAGGTTCTTTGAAGTCGCTTTAGATTTTTATGTCGATGAGGCTGATGCGAGTCCAGCGCTATTCGGCATATTGCTGTTCACTGGCAACAAAAAACCCGCCGTTCTGGCGGGTTTTTGTTGGTCGCGGGTAGCGTTGGCCGCCACCCCAGATGACGGTTGTCAGAACTCATCCCATTCATCGCCTGTGCCAGAGCCAGGGGCCTCGGTGCGCTTCGGCGGCATTGGCCTGGGACGTTGTGTTTGCGGCTGGCTCTGTTGTTGCGAAAGCCGTGGCGCAGAGGTCGACGTCGGCGCACTGATCATGCGATCGTGTGCTGGTTGATCCACGGTTTGGAACTGACTCACAAGTCCGAGCAAGTCTCCTGCCAGCTTCTCCAAATGAATGGCGGAGGCATTGGCTTCCTCGACCAGTGCGGCGTTCTGCTGGGTAATGGTATCCATCTCGGTGACCGCCGAGTTGACCTGACCAATACCCTGCGACTGTTCGTCACTCGCCGCCGCGATCTCTTCAATAGTGACTGCGACACTCGCGACCGACTCGGCGATTTCGGTGAGGCTCTCACCGGTCTTGGTCACCAGATCTGACCCCTCGCTCACTCTTGAAACCGATGTCTCGATCAAGCCTTTGATCTCGGCGGCGGCTTCGGCACTGCGCTGTGCCAGATTGCGAACTTCTGATGCCACCACGGCAAAGCCGCGGCCCTGCTCACCCGCGCGCGCCGCCTCGACCGCGGCGTTCAATGCCAAGAGATTGGTCTGGAACGCGATCTCGTTGATGACGCCAATGATGTTCTCGATGCGTTTTGAGGCATCGTTGATCTCGTTCATTGCGGCAATCGCGCTGCTGGACACCGACTGGCCTTCTTCGGCGCGCTGGCGAGCCTCGGAGATCATCTTGTTGGCGCGATTGGTATTGCCGGCATTTTGCTGCACGGTGGCTGTCATCTGGTTCATGCTGGCGGCGGTCTCTTCGAGGCTCGCTGCCTGCTGTTCAGTACGCGATGACAACTCGGTGTTACCCGCTGCGATTTCGCTGGCTGAACGGGTCACTTCGTCAGTATTGAAGCGAACCTCTGTAATCAGATGACTGAGTTGGTCACGCATTTGCTTCAGAGCACCCATCAGGCGTCCGACCTCGTCATCGCCCTCGACTTTGATTTCCTGTCTCAGGTCGCCTTCAGCGATGCGTCCACAAATCTCACCGGCCTCTGCCAGCGGCTGGATAAACAGCTGACGGGCGATCCGCTGTACCAGCCAGAGCACTGCGAGTAACAAGGGAAGCACGAAGATAATGCCCCACATCACGGTTGAGCGAACCATGGCGTCGGCGTCATCCAGGGGTTTGATGACCTCAAAAGCGCCGTGCAGATCGCCGACCTTTTTATTGTCCATTTTGAAGCCGGTGATGTCGGTGCCGTCAAGCGTGCCCCAAAGGCGGTTGGAGTTCGCCGGATCACCGTGGCAGTTCATGCAGACTTCAGAAAGTCGAACCGGTCGGAAGTAACGGATGGCATTGTTTTCGTCGTCGATAATGACGTGCTCTGCAGCCTCGGGGTTGCTCTTGAAGTAGGCGAGAGCTTGAGCTTCGATGGCATCGGGCTCGTTGTTTTTATTCCGCGCGCCCTGACGAGGTGTGCGAAATTCGAAGCCCCCTTCTTGCGCCTTGGCTTTGGCAGATTCCCAGGCGGCGACCACCGGGACTGCAGCAAGGATCTTGTCTTTGCGCAGTTCTACGTTGGGCTCTGTCTGTTGAATCTCGCGCAGCGCCTCAGTCGAGAACAATCCAAGATCCCATTTGATCGTCATGTTTTCCCGTACGGACTCGGCCATGAGGATCAGATTTCTGGCTGCCCGGACTTCGGCATCACGAATGGCGCGCTGTTCGTTGAACACGTACATCGTGAACATAGTGACCACGATAGCGATGATCATGATGACCATCCACATTCGGAAACTGAAACGCTTAATCAGTTCAGTCATAGTTACCGCCCCCAGGGTTACCCCACTTGCTTATTTATTTTGCTGTTCTTTTACTTGAGTCTACGCCAAATGCTTAGATTGTGAATATTTTTTTAACACCAATAAAAATAGGGGTTTTCAAGTGGAGTATCGAAAGATGGGCCGT
>JAZBOZ010000268.1:0-13036 GCA_036351405.1 Halieaceae bacterium | reverse complement strand
GTCTCTCGATTACGCGGACAAGCGGGTTGTCGTTATTGGTTCCGGCGCGACAGCCATGACGGTGGTGCCCAACATGGCGAAGAAGGCGGCCAAGGTCACCATGCTGCAGCGTTCACCGACTTACGTTATCGCCCGTCCATCGATCGATACCAAGGCGAACTGGCTGCGGCGCTGGCTGCCGGCTCAGTGGGCTTACAACATCACCCGTTGGCGAAATACCTTGTTTCAGCAGTTTCTCTATCGCATGACGCGTATTGCACCCAACTTTATGCGTAAGCGGTTGCTTGATCAGGTCCGCAAGGAAATCGGTGATGTGGTCGATGTCGATCGACACTTCACCCCCAGCTACAACCCTTGGGATCAGCGGCTCTGTTTGGTTCCCGATGGTGACCTGTACGAGGCGCTGCGCTCGGGCAAAGCGGACGTAGTCACTGATCATATCGAGCGCATTACCGAGACCGGTATACAGCTCAAGTCTGGTGAGCACCTCGAGGCAGACATCATTGTCTGCGCCACGGGCCTGGAGTTGGTGATTCTGGGCGGCGCCAAGTTCACGGTCGATGGTGAATCGGTCGACTTTGGCAACGAGTGGACTTACAAGGGCCTGATGTGCTCCAACGTACCGAACATGGTGCAAACGTTTGGTTACATCAACGCGTCCTGGACGTTGCGTGCGGATCTTACGGCCGAGTGGGTGTGTCGCCTGCTGAACCATATGCGTGACCATGGCTACGCGGCTGCAACCCCTCGCTGCCCCGATGCGCTGGCCAACACGATGCCCAAGCGCCTCTGGATCGACGATTTCTCCGCGGGTTACATGCAGCGCGTATTACCTCGTTTTCCGAAGCAGGGTGATCAGGCACCGTGGATCAACCCGCAGGATTATCGTCGTGACCGCAAATTATTCCGTGATGCCCCGATCGATGACGGCGCACTGGTATTTACCCCGATTGAGACTGATGTTGAGGAACTGCGTCAGGCGGGATAGATGCTGGAACTGACCGAAAGCGATATTTATTGCCCGTATTGCGGTGAGATCATCACCGTCCTCCTTAATCCGGAGGACGTCGGGCAGCCGTATATTGAAGACTGTCAGGTCTGTTGTCGGCCCATTGAATTCATGGTCACCGAAGGCGCTGGCGGTGAGTTGGTCGTCTCCGTGGCGACCGATACGGAATAAACGCTTACCGCCGATCGGAAAAATCGATCGTTAATTCTTGCGGCGTGCTCTTTTCTGAAGGCGGCGCAGGGACCATAATCTGCATCCCCAAAAACCTAGTGAGAGGAATAGCAATCGTGATCGCTACTCGTGTACCAGATGTTGTTTTCAAGTGCCGTGTTCGTGATGAGTCAGTAGAAGGCCCCAACCCCTTCCGTTGGCAGGACACTACTACCGCCGATATCTTTGCTGGCAAGAAAGTGGTCGTATTCTCACTGCCCGGCGCATTCACCCCGACTTGCTCTTCAAACCACTTGCCGCGCTACGATGCGTTGTACGAGGAGTTCAAGAAGGAAGGTGTCGACGAAATCGTTTGTGTTTCTGTGAACGACGCCTTCGTGATGTACAAGTGGGGCAAAGAGCAGGACAACAAGAACATCTTCCTGCTGCCCGACGGCAACGGCGAGTTCACCCGCAAGATGGGTATGCTGGTCGACAAGTCTAACTTGGGCTTTGGCATGCGCTCTTGGCGTTACTCTATGCTGGTCAACGACGGCAATATCGAGAAGGCGTTTGTTGAGCCCGGTTATGAAGACAACTGTGGCAGCGACCCCTTCGAAGTGTCTGATGCAGACACTATGCTGGCGTACCTGCGTGGCTCCAGCGCAGCAACTGTTGCAGAGCCCAGCCGCGCATTCGAAGGCTGAGCAAGCCTTGGTTCTAAGCGGTTTCGAAACCCCGGCATTGCCGGGGTTTTTTATGCCCATGGACGGGCGGTATGCCGCGGGAGCACATGGATGTGCGGAGCGGCGAATGCCCATGGAGAGCCTGCCCCTGTGTATGGGCACGGGCGGTATGCCGAGGGTTTCGTGGTCAGCGTGGTGGCGGGTTGGGGCATGCCCTGTCTCGCGTCGGCAGGTCGTGTGAGGCCACCGGCTGCTGCGCAACTCGACCTCGCGCTGCGCGCTCGGGACTCGAACAGTGCTCGCAGAAACCCCCGTTGAGCGACCGAGCCCCAAGCGCCTCCTGATGCTCGACAAGCACCGCCCCAGCGCACTGCCCAATCGGCGGGTCTGGTGTCGGCGGGCTTAAGCGCCCAAGCGCGGCTTTGCAACTCGATGAGCGCCTTTTTAAGTGCTGTCTCGCATCTCTGGTCGATCGCCGTACATTCGGTAGAACATCTTGATCCAGAAGGGTGAAAATAGCGTGGTGTAGGCGATGACCAGCACCATCGCGGCGTAAGCCGCTGGGTCGAACACGCCGGCGGAGCGGCCGAGTTCGGCAAAAATCAGCCCAACCTCGCCTCGGGGCACCATTGCGAGACCAACGGCGCTTCGCATCAGCCAATGCTTGCGTATGAGCAGGAAGCCCCCTGCAACCTTGCCGAGGATGGCTACAAACGCCAGAGAGAGTGAGAACAGCCAAACGAAGGCTGAGCCCCAGTCGATAGCGGTGAGATCCAGAGACAGGCCTACGGTGACGAAGAAGATCGGCGTAAACAGTTGGACGATCGGCTTCATGGTGTTTTCAACGTGCTCGGCAAACGCGGGATTGCGGCCGAGCGCTGCGCCGAAGGGCAGGAAGAATCGACGGGACAGCGCGAGACCTGCAGCGAACCCCCCCAGTAGCTCGGGTGCGCCAACTGCGTGGGCGGCGGCCGCAAAGATCAGCACGAGTGAGACGATGATGGTCGCGATGAGCCCGGGAGTCGGGCTCATGGTGTGGTAGCGACTGACGACTTGCGACACGCCCTTGGCCGCGATCGGCGCGAGCACGAAAAATAGACCTGTATAAGTGGCAGTCTTCAGTAAGTTGGTCAGGCTGAGATCTCCGCTTTGGGAAAACTCGAACAAGAAAGCCAGCAGGAGCACGCCGAGGACGTCATCGATCACGGCAGCGCCCAGAACGATCTGTCCCTCTTCCGAATTCTGGCGCCCCACATCCCGCAAGATGCGTACCGTGACACCAATGCTGGTGGCCGTCAGTGCGCCCCCGACGAACAGTGACAAGAGTTGAGTCTGGTCAAATACGAAATAACTCAGACCTGCGCCGAGTATGAACGGTGCGACAAAACCCCCTATGGCCACCACAGTGGATTGTCTGCCGCTTTGTGCGAGTTTGCCGATATCGGTCTCTAGGCCGACTTCAAACAGCAGCATGATGACGCCGATCTGGGCGAGTAAATGGATGACTTCAGTAGCTTCGAGTACGCCCAGCAGGCTGGGTCCGAGGACGATGCCCGCCATTAATTCTCCGATGACGCCGGGCGCACCAAAGCGCGCGGCGATGTCGGCGCAGATGCGAGCCGAGATCAGAATGATCGCCAGTTGCAGAAAAATCGCTGACTCTTCCATATCCGTCCTTATGGGCTCGGTGCCTATGGCACGCACCCTTTTGGCTATTTGCGGTTACAGCCGGTCGGCTCCATTGATATTGGCGCCGAATACATCTGATCGCGTTGCTTCCAGTCAGTGAAAATCTCGTGATTTCACGGGCAGTGCTTCCAGCGCTTCGCTGTGATCGTACAGCGTACCGGCAATCACGTGTATGACACCATCGCGTGTTTCAAGGTTGCCGGTCACCACGAGCAATCTTGCGGTCATCAAGGCTTGCCGGCACCGATCCTGCACCGCAGGCCAGACGATCACGTTGTGATTGCCGGTTTCATCTTCGAGCGTGAGGAATACCACGCCTGAGGCGGTGCCCGGTCGTTGTCGGCAGGTCACGAGGCCTGCGATTCGAACAAAACGATGGTTACCGTAGTGGTCGAGTTCACTGCGGCGATAGCAGCGATCAAACGGTGATGTGGCTCGTAGGAGCGAAAGCGGATGGGCGCGTAAGGTCAGTCCGGTGCTTTGGTAGTCGGCCATGACTTCCTCGGCGACCGAGGGCGCCGGCAACTGCCAATCATGTTCGTTGTGCGATTCAAGCTCCTCAGCTTGTAGTAGGGGGCGCGATGGTTCGTGAGACAGTACTTGCCATTGGGTTTGGTGGCGGTGGCCGCTGATGCTCGCTAACGCATCTGCAGCCGTCAGTGCCTCCATATCTCGCTGATCAAGGTTAGCCCGGCGGCGTAGATCAGCGACGCTGCGAAAAGGCGCGCGTTTACGCGCTTCCAGCAGCCGCTGCCCAGCCATTTGACTGAGTCCTTTGATGAGCCGTAAGCCGAGTCGTATTGGCGGCGCCTGTGCGGCTTGCGTCCAATCCGAGAGTTGGTGATCCCAATCGCTGTGGTTGACGTCGATCGGAAACACCATCACCTGATGACGCCGTGCGTCCTGTATAAGCTGAGAGGGTGTGTAAAAACCCATGGGTTGGCTGTTGAGTAGCCCCACATAAAAGGCTGCCGGGTGGTGGCGTTTGAGCCAGGCAGAAACGTAAGCCAGCAGCGCGAAGCTGGCGGAATGAGATTCGGGGAAGCCGTAACCGCCAAAGCCTTTGATTTGATTGAATAACCGCTCCGCGAACTCTTGGGTATAGCCCCTTTGCAACATGCCGTTGATCAGCTTTTGCTCGAAAGTGAGCAGCTTGCTGTTTTTACCCCAGTTGGTGATCGCCCGTCGCAAGGCGTCGGCTTCCCCGCCTGAAAAGCCCGCTGCCGTCATCGCCAGCCGAATCACCTGCTCCTGAAAAATGGGGACGCCCAAGGTACGCTCCAATACGGATTTGATGGCGTCGTTGGGGTAGGTGATGGGCTCGAGACCCGCTTTACGGCGCAAATAAGGGTGCACCATATCGCCCTGGATCGGACCGGGCCGGACGATGGCGATTTCAATGACGAGATCGTAAAAGCAGGCTGGCTTGAGGCGCGGCAGCATCGACATTTGGGCGCGTGATTCGATTTGGAATACACCGATCGAATCGGCTGCCTGCAGCATGCGGTAAGTGGCGGCATCCTCTTTGGGAATGTCTTGCAGGGTCTCAATCGTCGGGTCGTAGCGGTTGACTAAGGCCAATGTCTTGCGGATGGCACACAGCATGCCAAGGGCCAGGATATCCACCTTGAGCAGGCCCAGCGCTTCGATGTCTTCTTTGTCCCACTGAATTACCGTGCGTTCGGGCATGCTGGCATTTTCGACCGGCACCATATTGGAAATGGGGCCGCGGCTAATCACAAAGCCCCCCACATGCTGCGACAGGTGGCGCGGGAAACCGAGAATCTCCTGTACGAGTTGTAGAAATAGTCTGGCTTGCTGGTCGGCTCCCGTCATGCCCTGTTCGCCGAATCGTGCGCTCAGTTCCCGTTCCCGATTCCACCAGGCCAGCGAGCGGGCGAGGTCTTCAACGAACGCCGGATCGAGTCCCATCGCTTTGCCCACGTCGCGGACAGCGCTGCGCGAGCGATAGGTGATGACGGTGGCGGCCAATGCCGCTCGGCGTCGACCGTACTTGCTATAGATGTATTGAATGACTTCTTCGCGCCGTTCGTGCTCAAAGTCCACATCAATATCTGGGGGTTCATCCCGCTCTCTGGAGATGAAGCGTTCGAACAATAACGACACTTGCTCGGGGGACACCTCGGTGATCTGCAAGCAGTAACAGACGACCGAGTTCGCAGCCGAGCCCCGACCCTGACAAAGAATGCCGCGATCGCGCGCAAAGCAAACGATGTCATAGACCGTGAGGAAGTAGTACTCGTAGGAAAGCTCGGTGATCAGATCGAGCTCGTGTTGGATGCTGGCTTCAATTTCGGGAGGTATACCGGCAGGCCAGCGCTTGGCTGCCCCGAGGGCTACCTGCTCGCGCAGGTAACTGTTGGCATCATGACCTTCTGGCACGACTTCTTCCGGGTATTCGTAGCGGAGTTCATCGAGGCTGAACTCGCAGCGTGCCGCGATATGCAGTGTTTCATCGATCAGTGGCGGCGGGTAGAGCGGCAGTAGCTTGTCGAGGCTGCGCAGATGCTGCTGGCTGTTGGCCAGTCGCCGCTGTCCGAGTTGTTGCACCGTGGTGTGGTGACGCAGTGCGGTTAAAACATCGTGCAGCGGTTTGCGATGTGCCACATGCATCTGGACGTCCCCACAGGCAACCATGGGTAGGCCCAATTCGCGGGCCAATTGATAGCGCTGTTTGAAGCGGCGCACTTCGTCGTTGCCGAGCAGACGATTGATGCCGATCCAAACACGCCCTTTGCAGCGACGGGCAAGTTGTCGCCCCCAGGCACTTTGATGCTCGTCTTCGCCGGGTATCCAGATCAGTAAACAGCGCTTAAGGTGGAATACGATATCTCGCAAGTGGGTGAGGTAGTCGCCTTTTTCGCTGCGCCGCCGGGAACGACTGATAAGCCCTGACAGTTCGGCATAAGCGGCTCGCGTGGGGGCGAGTGCAACAATGCGCAGGCCTTCGCTGGTATTGAATTCGCTACCGATAATGAGCTGCAGACCGCAGTGTTTGGCAGCGACATGGGCTTTGACGACACCGGCTAGAGAGCACTCGTCAGTGATCGCCAGTGCGGTGTAGCCGCATTCGGCGGCACGCTCGACCAGCTCCGCGGGATGCGAAGCACCGCGTAGAAAGCTGAAATTGCTGAGACAGTGGAGTTCTGCGTAAGCCATCACCCAATAATACTGTATAAATAAACAGTATTAACCTATGACGTTTGGAGGATTTGAAAGGCGGTGGTGTATCTGATTGATTTACTGTCGCCAAACAAATCACCCCAATCAGGAGTACACCACCATGGCAGAGAGTAACGTTGTTGATATCGCAGGCCGAGACGAGCTGGCAGACGTCGCTGACGTTCCGCTCGGTGCTGCTGGCGTTCTATGACTTCCCGGCCCAGCACTGGCAGAGTTTGCGGACGACAAATTCGATCGAGTTGACGTTCGGCTCGATCCGCCAACGGACCAAGCGATCGAAGGGTTGCTTGAGTCGGGATGGCATGCTGCATATGAGTTTTAAATTGGCACAGTGTACGGAAAAAAACTGGCGGCGCCTTCGAGGATTTGACTATCTGGCTAACGCCATCGTGGGCGTTAAATTTAGAGGCGGTGAAGAGATGACAAAGGCCGACCAGGTCGCGGCGTGATCAAGCGGTCAAACAACAAGATTTGACGACACCTCGATCCTCTGCGAAGTGGCCACTCATCTTCACTCTCTGCTGGTTATGCTGACAATCTCAAAGCCTTGGGTTTCTGGGCTCCACCGTAATTCAACGTCATAGCTACGACCGTCAACCGAAACATTCTTCATCTCGACCAGATTACCCGCACCAGTTATAGCAGCGTTCGTTGCATCCACAACTTCCTCTCGGGAAATGAAATTCTTATGGAAAGCAACCACCTCAAATTCAGCGGAGGCTTCCGTGAACTCACCCGTGATTGTTGTGGCGATTGCGCGAATGGTATGCGTGCCGGGCTCAAGATTTCCATAGCCAAATGCCATACTGAAACCGGAGGTGGCAGCTAGTGGAAAATTCGGAAATGCGTCACCTACATCTTCCCTAACACCGCCGAAGGGGACGGGGACAAACGCCCCGTCGTCGATTGAGATTTTGAGATCATCCAGTGGAAATTCATCGAAGAACCAGCCTCGAATGTTACCGATACCTGCGTAACTGCCACCCTCGATCGGTTCCTCTAGATTGAAACGAAGAGCATCATTACGTAAGTCGTCGGGGGCTTCCCAGAAGCAATCGCGGGGCTCTAAATTGCAAAACTCTTCGTAGATAACGCCGAAGTTTTCTTGGGTGAAGTAGCTAGCGTAAGGTTGTCCGGTGCCGTAGAGATACTGGCTTACCGCGACGACACTGTTGCGCGTTAAATCAAATCCCACAGAAATAGCATCTGGGACGTGGGGCGGCTCTCCAAAGTTGATTATCCAGGGTCCTCCCCCAAAGGATAAAGGCGCTGTGGCAGGCTGATCACCAGCACCAGTAGCTGGATCTACAATTTCTGGACTTTGGGAGGTGATAACTCCGAGCTCTTGGTTCAACGTCGCGGGATAGTCCACTCGAAGCAACTTCTCATTCTCATCAAGATAATTATGGTAGTGGAGCCTAGTCACTAACTTCGAGGGAGAGGTGTCGTCAGCGGCTAAACCACCGCCATTGAGGGCGACATTCAACCAACCGATTTTCTCACCTAGGCGAAAGGTGTTACCTAAACGATCAGCGCGACTCTCAAGTTTGACGATGGCTATGTCGTTCGTGCATTCCCCTAATTGGTAGCAGAATTGCGTTGGACTCGGAACTCGGAGCGGCGAGACACGCGCATCGACCACACGCCAGGACAGCAGATCGGTCTCATACACTCCATTGTATGCAGGGGTAAAGGTGGTCCCAATGCCGCCACTTCTGAAGAACTCGTCTAAGCATTTCGCGCTTGTAACTACTAGACTTGGACCTATAAGTGCACCAGTACATTCGTCAAAACCCTGGTCAGAAAATACTCGAATCCTACCGACTGTCCTGTATGGGAATCGAGTCGATACATCAGCATCGTATGACGATGCCCGACTGATGTTAGCCGCCGTTAGTTCAACTTCAGCGCCAGCTCCACCCGCAGGTTGGGTGTGGGCTCCGGAGCCGCCAACCGCCAGCTGAAACACAACACCGAAAATAAGTAGATTGCGCACATTCACCTCCTAAGCGCTGGGACTAAAGCTGTCATCCGCGACCAGATATGGACGTTCTTATCGAGACGTTTCATCCCAGTAGCCTAGTATGAACGAATGCTCTCGTCGCTAAGCTCTTTTCCTGTTTACGCCGAGTTTACGGATAGATACTGTTCACGGCGGACTACTGGAGCAAAGAAAAAATTAACGTTTGTCACTAGTCATAGTTCAAAGCAATTGGGGGAACAAAATGTCACGGAAACCGGCATTTTCGGAGCGAGTGATTCAATTCACACGGAGGGCGCTTGGGGACTTCTCCGTGGTAATAAAAAGTCTAGTTACCGTTTTTGCAGGCATTCTGTTCATTACGCCTTTAGCGTCATATGCCGAGCAGCTGACGCTGGTGGAACTGTCTGGATTTCCGCCAGTTTCCAGAGGAAATTTCCAGTTTATGCCGGTGAGAATCAATTCAGACGCAGTTGCGATGTCAATCTTCGAGGAGGGAGGTTCGTTTCTATTACCGGGATTCGAGAGTGATAAAAGTCTGACGGCACGCGTGGTGCATCTGGATTCGAACACTGCACGAAAATCAGGTGATATCGTTTTCTCAGGTAGCGTATACAGCGGATCGAGTTCTGAGATTGTTGGTGAATTCGTTTTTTCCCATTTCGAGGGATCCGAGCCATACATCGCAGTAGCTACAAGCGAGTATGGTTACGAAGTTTTCTGGCACGGTACTGCTGAAACTGGCGACTTCGTACTAAAGAAAAGCGTCGAAAAGATTTTCGAGGGCCCTTTAGACATCTCAGATTACGTACTGCTAGAGTTGGTGAAACATGAGCACCGGTTCAAGCCAACCGATAACCCAAAACAAGGCCTGCGTGCAAAATCCGGCTCTGGGTGTGATGTCCAACTGGGGGTGGGTTACACCATCGCTGCTCACGCTCGCAACTCGTCAATAGTAAGCGCAATCGGCGCCTGGGTTTCAGATTTGAATGACATGCTTGACGACATTGGGGTTCCATGTGACTTCGCTCTTGTCGGCACAAAGAAGTTCCTAACATACTCGGAAGGCACAACGAGCGTATCTGGCCTAGAGGTTATTACCACCGACTGGTGTAGAGTCGCGGGCTGTGGGCACCCTTACAATATCACCCAAAATTCTGAGGTTGTTTGGTATCGCGATGCAAACAGCATGGATGCGGTGATCATGATTCAATCGGCTGATATTAACGGTGGGCCGTCGGATAATTTTCAAGGTGTCGTTTGGGCGAGGCTCCCTGGAAGACCCAGTAGCAATAGGGCGTGTGTCGCCAACAACTTTGGAAACGCTCCCTTTGGCTGCTCAGACTTTGCCATAGTTCGAGATGATTATGCTTTTGGATTCAGGGTCTTTGCTCACGAGGCCTTGCACATGGTTGGCGCTAGACATGAGTACGCCTACGGAGGGCCTGGCTCTATTGCTAGCGGTGGGTCGGGCTTCACCTCCATGATGAATTACACCGATGTATTGCCCTCGGGTAGTAACCCGATCTCGACTACGATTATGAGCAACACTTCCAACTTTTGCAGTTGGTCTAGCCGTTCTGTAGATCTAACCTGTGGAATGAGGCTGCCTTTCATCGCTTCGAAAACCACTCCGCAGTCTGTCACGCCTGCTTTCACTTGGCCGCAGGTACCCACAAACAGATATTTCCCCAGCATATATCCCCTCAGAACCCAAGTGCCTTATAGTTCAAGCTCTGATGACACCATGGCCGACATTATTGAGAAGTCCATGGGATATGTCAGCGGATTGCGTTGAACTGAGAGGGGTGGCTAAAACAGCGTGGCTTCTTTTTGCTTTAGAGCCGCTTTGCATTCAATTGCAACCGTGACCTGCGGTGCATCCCCTGCACAACAACTAGTCGCAGTCGCAGTGCCCTTTTCGATGAATCATGTAATGCATGCGGCTGTATTCGGGGCTTCACAAGAAATGCGAAAGTTTGTGGGTACTCGTACTTAGGTATGCGTGAAGTGTTCACCGATACTCCTCTTGCCTCGGGTTCTACCCCGTAATCACCGACCTAAAATAAAGAATGTCGGCCTGCGATAAAGATTGCGTGGGGCATCAGCTATTAGGTCACAATGGGTAGCATGACGAGCAGTATTCAGAGCATTAAAGGAGTTTCCATGCGAGGCGTGTGGCGTTGTGTTGTCTTGGTGGTTGGTCTGTTGTCGATGGTGAGCTGCACTGGCGTGCCCGAAGGCGTTGAACCTGTGAGTGGGTTTGATCGGGATCGCTACCTGGGGACTTGGTATGAAGTCGCGCGGCTTGATCACAGCTTTGAGCGCGGGCTTGAGCAGGTGACTGCGACCTACAGCCTCAATGAGGATGGCAGTATTCGCGTTTTGAACCGTGGCTGGGATGTTGAAGATCAGGAATGGCAGGAGGCCGAGGGGCGTGCGCTACCTGTCGATGATCCTTCAGTCGCTCACCTGAAGGTGTCGTTTTTCGGCCCCTTCTATGGCAGCTACGTTGTGTTCGAGTTGGGCGAAGATTACGACTATGCCTTCGTTGCAGGGTTTAATACCGATTACTTATGGCTGTTGGCGCGATCGCCGGATGTTAGCACTGCATTGAAACAGCGCTTTATCGGGCAGGCAGCACAACTTGGTTTTGATGTGGGGTCTTTGATTTGGCTGGAGGGCGGGGCACCATCTTCTGCACCTTGATGCCTATCCTCTTCTATCCCTTAGCGAGCAGCTAAACAGCGGCCGAGCGCGATTTGCACCCGGCCGCCTGTTGGCTGAGTGAGGATTACCAGTCGCGAGTATTTTGCGCGACTTGGCGTGCTGTCACATCCAGTCGTTGCCAGCTGTGCTGACCGTTGCGGTTCTGGTAGCGGTAGCGAACGATCGCACCGTCCTCAAGCTGCGCCAAAGTGTTTGCTGATTGGGGCTCAAACTGCATGCGAGCCAAACCGCCTCGTCGACCTTTGGCGCGGCAGCGCGCTTGCTCTCCGTGCTCAATGCGAGTGAAAGCCAGTCGCACGGTATCTGCCTGAGAGGCTGCTTGCCGAACTTTGCCGGTCAAAATGCATTCCTCAGTGACTTCCGCGCTGGCTGTCGCTGTCAGCCCTACACCGAGGCCAATGATAATTGCGCTGATCGCTTTGTAGTTTTTCATGTTGTTGTCTCCTTCCGCCTCACGGCGTGTCTATCGCTTCGCAGCGTGGATCGAATGTGGTGGCCAGTGAGTGTTCCCCCGGCACCGCACCCTCCTCTTCAAGTTAGCTTGGAGATGGGTTTGTTACAACGCTGAAATGAATTTGTAACAAAACTGTCATCAAATGCAAGTGGATAACCCGCCGTCGCTCAATCGATCACTGGTGCTGGCGGCGATCAAAGTCATCGGGTCGTTGATTTTGTGCTTCAAAATTTGAGTCGGGAGCAAGCGTGTTGAAGGCCCCATATCGATGTTCAGGTGGCGTATAGATCGAAGGAAAGTTCATTTTCACTCGATGATCGCCGCTAGCGAGATAGGATTCGCTTAGTGCGGTGTAACAGCTGCCCATCAGGGCGCTAATCGCTATGTGGTGCTTCATGTTGTTTCTCCTTTCGCCTCACGGCGTATCAATCGCTTCTCAGCGCGGCTCTCTACATGGCCATCTGTAATGGCTATCTGGCCTATATGGCGCAGGGCCTGGCACTTGTTTGCAGGTAAACGCGTCACAAGCAGAGCCAAAATCGGTTTCTATTCCATCCTGTAAATCCCGTTCCACTAATTTGTAACAAAAGCGTCATTAAACGCAAAGCTAAAAATTGCTTTTTTTTCAGTTAGTTACGAATTGGTATTTTTGGTGGTATCGGTTGGTGACATGAGCAGACTTTTCTTTGAACTAAAAATTGCTACTCAATCAAATAAGCCCTGCAAATACCAGCGTCCAGAGTGCCGATCCTGGAAAATCCATACCGGTTCTTCGTCTTCGCGCTGTGCGATGTAATAGTCACGGCTGACAGGGGAGCGCCACCAGCCGTCTTCAATGCGTTCTGGGCCATGCACGATCTCTAGTGGTCCATTCCAAAAGAGTGACGCGCCACGTTGTTGAATGGGTTGTGGTTGCGCGAGCAGCCAGAAAGGACGCTGTGCTGCGGCCGGCTGTGCCGGCTCGGTAGTGGGTGATTCTGTTGTGGCCCCGATGCAATGCTCGGGTAGGTGTTCGGGCCGGCTGACGATATGGCGGATTGCCTGTAGCCCCAGTCGGTTGCGCAATCGATCAATGAGGGCTTGTAAAGATTCCTGGGACCGACCGTCGGTAAAAAGATCTTCGGTGGCCTGTT
>JAZBOZ010000267.1:0-5038 GCA_036351405.1 Halieaceae bacterium | reverse complement strand
GACTGCGGCCGATAATCGACACCCCCAGCTCATCGCTTAATGCCTCTGCTGCCGTCGCCCAATCGTCTTCCAGCGCGCGATGGTAGATCAGCGTCACGATCATATCGCCACGGAGGGTTGATAGAAACTCTACCTGGAACAACTTTTTGCGCAGTGCTTGTGTCTGTCGTAAAGCGTCGCGCAACCTCGGCATGAGGTCCTGTATGACAGGGCTTACAATCGGGAATTCGGCCACCGGAATCGGCTGTTTTGGCTCGCCGCGACGAAACATCACGTAATTGAGATCGTCGCCCTCGTGCCAGATGCGAAACTCGGCGCGCATGCGAAAACCGGTGGGTGCTGAGGGCACAACCAAATGCTTTCCGGCAAAGTAATCGGCAAAGCGCGGTGCCATGGCTTGCACTTTGGTATCAAGTAACTGTTCGTAACGATCGGGCTGAATGGCGCTGAGTGGCATGGTGTCAGAGGCAGTTTTTGGGTTTCGGTAGTCCGGCGATTCGGCTGCCGCGACGGGCAGGAGACTCGGGAAACAGTGACATCAAATAAATACTGTTGCCTTTCTCAACGCCAAGCTCTTTCTTAGCGAAATTCACCAGCGCCCGGTTGGCGGGTGACGCATCATACAGTTCATAGAATCGCCTGAGCAGGTGCAGGATTTCCCAGTGTGCTTCTTGCAGGGCGATGCCCTCCAGTCGCGCGAAGGCCTCGGCATGATGTGGCGTCCAGCTTTGCCAGTCCCTCAGGTAGCCCTTTTCGTCACACTGCGCGAGCAGCGATTCGGATGTGAGTTCAGCGCCAGTGGACATGCTGCTGATGTTCCAAGGCAAGATCGACCCAATCTTTATAGCTGGCGCTGAATTCTCCGGTTTCTTGATCCAGCTGCAGCCCGAGCACCATCATGTCGTCATTCAGGGCCTTAATGGTGGCGTGGCTTTTTTGCAGTTGCTCACGATTTGTGAACAAGAGCGTCGTCGCGGCACCGAGTAGCAAAAGCGCATCTTCCCGGGTCAAAAGCGGGGCGACCTGTGGCAGGTGGTCGGGGTTATCGAGCGTGTAAAGGGCCATCAGAAGCTCATCACATGGTCAGCGCTGGCAATGAGATGGGCAATAGCCTCCGGCGCTAGCGGCGCTATTTCAAGCGGTAGGGCCTGTTCGGTAAAAGGCTCCCAGAATCGCTGGTCTACGTAGATGTTCTCTATGTCATAGAGCGGGAAGCTGGTGAGTGTTTTCCCCACGTGCCTTGAATCAACTGGCGGTGACTGCTGATCGAGCAGTTGCAGCACACCTGCTCCCGTGAATAGGACTGAGACCTTCTGGCCGAACGCTCCGGCAGCCATTGCAGCATCGAGCCCGCTGGTAACCAATGGATCAAAGTAGGGCGTACCTTGCAGTACGAATAGCCAGTGTTTTTCAGACAAAGTTAATGACTCGCTCTGAAGCACACCCGGATTCGATCAAGGCGCCCAGTCCGGCAATGTCGAAACCTGCCGGGGGCGTATCGATATTGAATCGATCCGCAGAAGCACTGCACAGCACGAGCTCAATGCCGTGGGCTTCGTTTCGCCATTGCTCAGCAATCGACGACTCCAACGCACTTCTAACGCTATCCCCATAAAAAAACACCTGCGCCACGTCATGGCCCGATTTTCGAGCCGCCCGTAGAAATCCCAGAGCACGCCTGGCCGGTGCGTGGTGACCGCTGTCGCTATTGATTGTGAGGGTAAATTTCATGGTCAAAAAAAACCCGGCGGTACCGCCGGGTTCGCAGTCTCGCCACTGATTAGTCGTCGCCGCCCGTCAGCACCGCCAGCAGATGCAGCAGGTTAACGAACAGATTGTAGACATTCAGGTACAACGATACGGTTGCACGGATGTAGTTGGTTTCTCCACCGTTGATGATGCGGCTGGTATCAAACAGGATCAAACCTGACATGATCAGCACAATACCCGCAGAGATCGTCAGCGACAGCGCCGGGATGGCAAGAAAAATATTCGCGATACCCGCCACAATGGCCACAATCAGGCCGGTCATGAGGAAGCCGCCCATGTAGGAGAAATCCTTACGCGTGGTCAGCGCATAGGCGGACAGGGCGAAGAATACGACGGCTGTCCCACCCAACGCCTGCATAACCAGCGATGAACCGCCGGGCAACGCCAGGTAGAAGCTCAGGGTTGGGCCAAGTGCCGCACCCATCACACCCGTGAAAGCGAAAATGGCAGGTAAGCCTTTAGCCGTGTCCGCCATACGATTGACTACAAACAGTAAGCCGAAGCCGACCAGCATTAAGACCAGCCCCATCATCGGTGGCAGCTTCATCGCGGTGGCAATGCCAGCGGTCAATGCGCTGAAAGCGAGGGTCATGCCCAACAGCATGTAAGTGTTCTTGAGTACCTTGTTGGTGCTAACGAGGCCCGACGTTGCATAGTCCGTCGCTGCACCCATTAAATTTTTGTCGTTCATTACTCTCTCCAGTGAGTTTGTCGACTCACACTGATAATAGGGTCGGTAAGGCCTGATTCCAAGTGACGAGCCTCATTTAGCGGGTGTATTTTCGAGGGCGAAGGTCACTTGCACCTGCTTTCGGATCTCAAGTTGTCCCGTTTCATAGACGGGGTTGCCAGCATCAGCCGCTTCGGCGCTCATCCGGGCCAGCATCGGTCGGGGTGCGACACTATCACCCATTGTGGTCACCTCGAGGGCAGCCCCCAGCTTGCCGCCGCTGGCCTGTGCGATCGCCTCGGCCTGGACGCGTGCGTCCTCGAAGGCTGCAGCCAGCATTTTGGTCGCCAATGCGTCGCGTTGATGGGTATCCAGTATCGCTGGGTTGACGCTGGTGGCGCCACCTTTCACCAATGCCTGATAGACCGCACCGAGCTGATCCAGTGACTCCAGGGTGAATGAGGCACGGCGAGTCACTTGATAACCCTCGAAAACGCGTTGTCTCTGTTCGGGTTGCCAGCGATATTGTGGGGCGACCTGCAAATGTGAGGCTTGCAGGGTGCTGCGATCGACGTCGAAACCGTCGAGACCACTGATCACCTGTTCCAGTGTTTGTTCCACGGACCGCTGTGCGTCCATGGCGGAGGGTGCCGTGACCGTCACCTCAAACTGGAGCTTCGCATGGTCGGGTACAGTGAACGTGCTACCCGTTCCTGCAACGTGGATGCGTGCGCGCTCAACATTGGCGTCCGCATTGGCGGATGAGGCCCAGACGAGCATGAGGCACAGTAAAAATGTGCGCATACGGATTCCTTCTTTGGGTTCGTTGGTTTGACCACGCAGGACGATGCGGGTTCGATCAGATTTGCAGGGGGAGTCGCACTCGCACCTGCAGTTGTTGTTCTTCGTCGAGCAGCGTCGAAAGGTTGGCATCGAGACTGCGAGCGAGGTTGTCGAGCATTTCCAGGTCTTCTCGTTCCCCGGGTGGTGCCCGGTACGGATGGTCGCTGACCAAATAGCCGGATATCTCAATGCCCGAGTTCGGATCGGGGCGTAGCTTCAGCGTTAATCGTGCACCTTGCACTGGTCGCGACAGGAGAAAACCCAGTAGGTGGAAACACAAGAACCTGAACCGTTCGCGGTCAGTCAACAGGATTTCCGGCTTGGCTGGCAGTCGAAAATCCAGTTCGATATTGCGTTGCAGAAGCTCAGGGCGAAAGGTCGCGAGTACCGTCTGCATTACTTCCGCGGGATCGACGCGGCTGATCTCCAATGAGTTGGTGTCCAGCGAGGCTTGCTCCGGGTCAATGAAGCTCTGCCCCAGCCGCTTGATCCCGTGAGCAGCATCGAGTGCGGCTTGCAAGTAGGTGGCAGTCTCCTCGTTGATGGCACTGGCAAGCTTCTGATGCATTAGCCCTGCGAGTCCGTCGAGCGCTGTCGACAGATCCCGGCCTACAGTGGTGAGTCTCTCTGACTGCCGCTGTTGCTCGGCAATCCGGTAGGCGGACTGACGCTCCAGCCGGAGCAGCGAACGGCGCAATTCCAGCTGGTCAGTGACCAGTTGACCCAAATTTGCCAGGGCTCGCACCTGTCGTTCAGACAAATAGCGCGGCTCGCGGTCGATTACGCAGACGGTGCCCAGTGTGGTGCCGTCGGGCATGGCGAGTGGGGCGCCGGCATAGAAAACGATGTTCGGATCGTCGGTGACGAGAGGGTTGTCGTGAAAGCGAGCGTCTACGCGAGCATCGGGGACCACCAGCACTTCATCACTGAGAATGGCGTGACCACAAAAGGAGACATCTCGACCCGTTTCTGAGGCGCCAAGGTTGCGCGCGGCCGCAAACCATTGTCGTTCCGCATCCACCAGTGACACCAACGCAATTGGACAGCCCGTGATTTGAGCGGCCAGCTCCACCGCGCCCTCAAATATGGCAGAGGCGTCGGTATCGAGCAGTTCAAGTTCATACAGTGAACTCAGACGCTGTTGCTCGTTATCGGGCCTTTCGGGCGCGCGCATACGGTGTCTCCAGTTTTGGCTGTGTTTTTATTCTGCCTCCTTGTTACACGGCCGTTTGCTTGCTGTCCAGCGGCGTTGGTTGAGATTGCATTTTCAAAGGATCCATCCCTAGCGCGATGTGACGTTGAATACGGTATGGTAGCCAGCCTGTCCCCTATCGGAGATCACCCATGAGAGCTGTGCTCGCGCTGCTGGCATGCTGCCTGTATGCACCTTTTGTTGTTGCCAATCCCTTGTCAGAAGAGACCCTGTCTGCCGCAGGCGTCGAGGCCAATACGGTCAAAAAAGCCATGGCGCTTAGAGATGAGGCGCGGGCTGGGTCACGCGCCTTCGAATGGGTTGAGCGTCTCACCACCGAAGTCGGGCCAAGGCTGGCGGGCTCAGAGGCCGAAGCCAGAGCACGCACCTGGGCAGTATCCACTCTGAAAGAGATGGGTTTTGATGATGTGCGCTTGGAGCCCTTTGAGATCGATGGTTGGGAGCGGGGCATTGAGCGTGCCGCTGTGGTTGCGCCTTACCCCCAGCCGCTCGCCATCACTGCTCTGGGCGGCTCAGTGCCGACACCGAAAGGCGGTTTGCAG
>JAZBOZ010000266.1:0-16262 GCA_036351405.1 Halieaceae bacterium | reverse complement strand
GGGATCTGCTCCATCTCAGGCCTCCGTACCCAGCGGTCGAGTGATGAGAATGAGCTTGGGCAGAAGTAGCAGCGCACCGGCGACGGCGGCGACCATCGCCACAACCGTCAATACGCCGAAATAGAGACTGGGCGTGAAATTCGACAGCGTCAGCATCGAGAAACCGACCACAATCGTGACCGTGGTGTAAAACATGGCTCGGCCGATACTGCCGTGACTGCGATGCATGGCCGCGTGGTAATCCCGGTCCTCCGCAAACTCATCGCGGAAACGATGGATGTAGTGAATACAGTCATCAACGCCAATCCCCACCACAATCGCTGCAATGGTGATGGTCATAATGTCGAGGGGAATACCCGCCAAACCCATCATGCCCAGCACCAGGCCTGCGGCCAGCAAATTGGGCGCCAGCGCCAGTAATGCCAGTGACAGCGAGCGAAACAATACCCAGAACATCAAGCCAATCGCGACAAAAACAGCACCCAGCGTCATGATTTGCGAAGAAAACAGACTCTGCAGCACATTGTTGTAGAGCACCAACAAACCGGTAAATTGCAAACGTTTCTCCTCGATGCCGGTAGCCTCGAGGATCTCCGCACGCAGCTGTTTGAGAAACGCATCACGTCGCAACGATTCACTGGTTTCCATCGCGCGCACCGTAATGCGAGTCTGGTCTGACTCCGGGTCGAAATAAGGCTCAATCAGCACCGACGACACATCGGCTGGCAGGCTGTTCTGGATCAGCGCCATTTCGATACTGCCCAACGTATCCCCGTAGAGTCCGTCGACCACCTCGAAAGTCGTCGAGAGTGACAAGACTTTTCCGGACTCGGGGCGAGCATCGACAATTGCGTGCACATCATCAATGAGACGACGTCCTGCGAGCCCAAACCAATAGCTTGGGGCGGCGGACTGCTCGTCACTGAAAGCGATGTCATTGGCAAAGGGGTCGTCGTCGAGAAACGCATCACCGCCGAAAGCAGCGTCCGAGAATTCATCCTCCGCTTGCGACGCCTCGGCAACCGGTTCTGACGCCGCAGCGCTCACCGGGTCATCACTCGAATCGTCGTCATCCGAAGGCGGCAAAAGCACAATATCGAGGGGAATAGTGCCACCCAGCTTCGCATCAAGGAGCTCCATACCCTGATAGATCTCTGTGCTCTCCTTGAAGTAGTCAATAAATCGATTTTCAACTTGTAAACGCGAGACGCCGACTGCGGTTGCGATAGCCAACAGCAGACTCACCCCTATCACCAGGCCGCCGCGCTGCTCCACAACCCGAGAGAGATGACGGGTGAAGCTGACATCCTGACTCGCTGGAAGAACCGGCGCCCCCGGTGGTAGGAGTGCCATCAACGCCGGCACCAAGGTAAAACTGACCAGGAAGCCAACCACAATGCCGGTGGTCATCATCCAACCAAAGTCGATCACCGGCTGGATACCCGCAACAACCAGCGACGTGAATGCCACCATCGTCGTCAGCGCCGTGTACAGACATGGCACCAGCATCAATTTTGCCGCAGCGAGTGCCCGCTCATTGCGCTTGAGGTCGGCCTGCGTGTGTTCCAGTTCGCGGTAGCGCACCACCAGGTGAATCGATAGTGACAAGGTGATGATCAGCAGCACCGCTACGAAATTCGAGGAAATCACGGTCATTCGCCAGTCGAGGACAGCCAACAGACCCAACATCAACAGCGCGGTGACCGTACAGCTGGCCACCGGCGCCAGAACCCAACGCCAATCGCGGAAAATCAGCCACAAGACCAAGCTCATCATCAGGACGATGGCACTACCAAACGTCACCAGGTCTGCGCGCACAAACGCAATCATGTCCGCGGCAATCATCGGTACGCCGCCGACAAAGATATTGGCTTGATGCCGAAACTGTTCAGCAACGTCCCGAACATCAGCCACGAGGCGATCGCGCTGCTCGCTGACTCTGGCCGAGGCAACGTCGTACGCCGTACTGACTGTCATCAAGCGCTGCGACTCGGTCGCATCCAAAGCACCCGCTTCCCGCTGGCGACGGAGCGCCTCTCGCTCAGCGAGCAGTGTCTCAGCCTCTTCATCTGCCTCAAGCATGACCTGTACCGCCGTCAGGTCACCCGTCTCACTAACCAGCAGATTGCGGTAGAGCGGGCTGGTGGTGAGTTCTTTCAGCGCTAACGAACGATCCACCTTGGGATCGCGCAGCGTGGGCATCGCGTCGGCGTTGGCCAGATCGGTCAGCCCAAGAGGCGGACTCTCGAGCAGTGGCACATCCAGCACGCTGGTCACGGAGAGCACCCCGGGGATGCCTTCCAGAACCGCCACCATGTCTGACAACCCGGACAGCGACTGCTCCCCCAACAGCGGGCCCGGCGGCTCCCAGGTGAGGATCAGAAACTCATTGCTGTCATACGTCTCAGAGACCTCACGCCAGCGCTCCAGATCGGGGTCGCCCTGCAGCAGCAGCGAGTCCGATGATGCGTCGAGCCGTAGTTTGGGCAGCTGCAACAGCGCGAGCCCTGCCAGCAGCGCCATGAGAAACAGCAAAACGGCCGGGCGACCAACCACCCAGCGCTGATAAAACGTTTTCAAATCAATTCCCGTCGTTTGTTGTATTCGCCGATGCCAGTGCATCCAACAGCTTTTGATGGACACCGCCGAAGCTGCCATTACTCATTAGGACAACCCGGTCTCCGGGCGCCAGCGTCGTGACCAGATGCTCAATCAGGGCGCTCAGGTCGTTAAATAGACGCGCGTCATTACTCGCTGCTTCGATCACCGACTCCAGCGACCAATCGAGGCCAGCGGGTTGATACCAAATCACCGCGTCGGCGGCCGCTGTCGCAGCGGCCAACGCATCCCGGTGCACGCCGCCCCGCATGGTGTTGGAGCGCGGCTCCACCACCGCAAAAAGACGCCCCTCGGTTTGTGTACGCAAACCCGCCAACGTGGATTCAATCGCCGTCGGGTGATGCGCAAAATCATCATAGATTTGAATACCCCGGGGCTCACCCAGCAACTCGAGCCTGCGTTTGACACCACGGAACTCACTGAGGGCCTGAGCCGCAATTACCGGGGCCACGCCCACATGCCGAGCCGCCGCCATCGCCATAACCGCGTTGCTGGCATTGTGAGCGCCCAGCTGAGACCAGGACACGCTAACGGTCTCTCCTTTCGGTGTCCTAACCTCAAAGTCACGGCAAGTCGCATCGCCGCTGCGCCACTCCCAATCCACACCCTCGCCCGAGCCAACCACCTGCACAGGCGTCCAAACACCCGCGGACTGAACCCGCTCAAGCGCAGCACCGCCACCTCTGACAATCAAACCTTGCCCCGGCACACAGCGGAACAAATGGTGGAACTGCCGCTCAATTGCGGCCAAGTCCGGGAAGATATCGGCGTGATCAAATTCAAGATTGGCGGCCACCAATGTGCGCGGCCGGTAATGGATAAATTTGGATCGCTTGTCGAAAAACGCCGTGTCGTACTCATCGGCTTCCACGACAAAAAAATCGCTGTCCCCACGCCTCGCGGACAGCCCGAAATTGAGCGGCACACCGCCAATCAGGAACCCCGGCGCCATACCTGCATATTCAAGCATCCATGCCAGCAAGCTACTGGTTGTCGTTTTGCCGTGGGTGCCAGCCACCGCGAGCACCCATCGACCGGCCAGCAGCGTCTCACCCAGCCACTGCGGCCCGGATGTGTAGGGGATGCCGGCATTGAGCATATATTCCACCGCAGGATTACCACGCGACATGGCATTGCCCACGACCACAAGATCGGGTGCCGGTTGCAGATGCTCGGCGTGATAGCCCTCCATGAGCTCGATACCCGCCGCCTCAAGCTGGGTGCTCATCGGCGGATAAACGTTGGCATCCGACCCTGACACCGAGTAACCGAGTTCACGCGCGAGCAGTGCCACGCCGCCCATAAATGTGCCGCAAATACCGAGAATATGAATGTGTTGGGACAAATCGAGCTCCGAAAATGGGCCGCAGGTTTCAGCATTCACATTGCACCTGCAGGCGCATCAGTCTACCTTTCGCGGCTGCCGCAACAAACCTTCGCGATATCTCATGCCAAAAGCCAATGCGTTTTACGCCCAGTCCGGCGGTGTCACACCGGTCATTAATGCCTCCGCCTGTGGGGTCATCGAGACAGCAGCACGCCACAAACAGCACATCGGCAAAGTATTTGCCGGACGCAACGGCATCATTGGTGCGCTGCGCGAGGAGCTAGTCGACACCAGCAAAGAAGGTAAACGCGCGATTCGCGGTCTAATGACCACGCCCTCGGGTGCTTTTGGTTCCTGCCGCTACAAGCTCAAGAGCCTCGAGGAAAATCGTGCTGAATATGAGCGACTCATCGAAGTGTTTCGGGCACACAATATCCGCTACTTCTTTTACAACGGCGGGGGTGACTCGGCGGACACCTGCCTCAAAGTGTCACAACTGAGCCACAAACTGGGTTACGACCTGCAGGCGATCCACGTGCCTAAAACCATAGATAACGACCTACCTGTCACCGACTGCTCACCGGGGTTTGGCTCCGTCGCCAAATATGTGGCGATCTCAACCCGGGAGGCAGCAATGGACGTGGCGTCGATGTGCGCAACGTCCACCAAAGTGTTCATCCTTGAGGTGATGGGGCGACATGCCGGGTGGATCGCAGGTGCGGCAGGACTCGCGGCTGAGCACGACGGCGATGCACCGCACATCATTCTGTTTCCTGAAATCGCCTTTGATGAGCAGAAATTCCTGAACAAGGTGGATGCAACTGTCAAACAACATGGCTATTGCGTCATCGTCGCCTCCGAAGGCGCGCAAACAGCAGACGGCACTTTCCTCAGTGACGCGGGGCATAGGGATGCCTTCGGTCACGCGCAACTGGGCGGCGTTGCCCCCATGCTCGCAGAGCTGATCCGCGGCAAACTGGGCTACAAACACCACTGGGCCGTCTCTGACTATCTGCAGCGCGCAGCGAGGCACATCGCCAGTCAGACCGACCTCGACCATGCCTACGCGGTGGGTGAAGCCGCGGTCGAGATGGCATTGGCTGGAAAAAATGCTGTCATGCCCGCCATCGAACGACTTGATGGCAAGCGCTATCGCTGGCGTGTCACCGAGGCGCCACTCAAGCGCGTCGCCAACAAAGAGAAAAAAATGCCGCGCAGCTTTATCACCCGCGACGGCTTTGGCATCACTGGCAAGGCACGTGAATACTTCGCCCCGCTAATTGCCGGCGAAGCCTATCCGGACTACCGCAATGGTCTGCCGGTATACACACGACTGAAACTCGAGTTGGTGCCCAAGAAACTCGACACGACTTTCGATATTTAAAGCCGCACCGATCACGGCGCAGGCCCTCTGGGGCTATGGGCAGGAACGGCGCTCGTCGGTAAGATGCGCCTCCCTTAATCGCAAGCAGGAGAACCCCCATGTATCAGGATGAAGAATTTTCAGCTTTCCGACGCCACCCCTGGCACGGCCTCAAGGCCCAGGTTGATGGCGCTGCCGAAGGCATCGTGCAGGCTTACATTGAAATGCTGCCCAGCGACACGGTGAAGTATGAGCTGGACAAGGAAACCGGCTTCCTGATGGTCGATCGCCCTCAGCGCACCACCGCAACCCCGCCGGCACTTTATGGCTTTATCCCGCGTACGTACTGCGCCGAGGAAGTTGCCAAGCGCTGCGAACACGCTGACGTGGCCGACGGTGACCCGCTGGACATCTGCATTTACTCCGAGCGCCTGATTACCCGCGCCGATATCATCTTGCAGGCACGCGTGGTCGGCGGCATCCAAATGATTGATGGCGGCGAGGCCGACGACAAGATCATTGCGGTGCTGGACGGCGACAACATCTGGGGCGGCGTCGAAGACATTAGCGACCTGCCGGCGATCAAAACTGAGCGTCTGCAACACTACTTCTCGACCTACAAAATGGTGCCCGGGAAGGAGATCGATATTCGGGTAGACACCGTCTATGGCCGCGAAGAGGCACTCAAAGTCATCGAGGCAGCGAAGACCGACTACTTCAACCACTACGGCAAGCTGCATAGCTAAATCGATAGCTCAACGGCGTAACGGGGGTGACGCAAGGTCACCCCCAATCGCTACCGCTGCGCCACTGCAGATTTACCCAACGGCAATCACGGCCCTAAACGGCCAGCACAACATAGCGCGACCAAATCTCATCAAGACGCGCCGTCACAGTATCCGCCATTTCTATGGCCGGCTCTTGACGCCAGATCGTCAACAAATGCTCGGGCGACACGACCTCAGCAAAACGCTGAGCATCCGGGCGATAGCTCAGATGCCAGGGCTCCGGGGCTACACCGCCCCGATCCACCGCGTAAGGCCGAAAAAATCCCTCCGCATCGTCTGCCGCCAACAAATCATCCAGCCACGCGGTCAGCCCCGATTGGACGCCGCCTGGGCCGTATTCCTGAGGCGTGAGCTGGAGTTGGTAATCGTCGGGCAGCGCATGGCGGTCGTAGACGTCGAGGTCTGTACCCCAGTGATGGCGAGAGGCACCGGGCAGCGCTGAAAAGCGGAGTATCCGTTGTAACCACGGCCAATCATCGAAATCAGCGCAACACAACAACCGCCCCTCATCATCGTGTACCGGGCGGCTACCGAGGGCTTTGCCATTAAAAATCGCCAGCTGTCGGGCGTAGTCTCGCCAGCTCGATGCAGGTGCCAGGTCAAACCCTGCGCCGGCCGCTCGCTTGACCAACCGGTTCCAGGCGGATGCCGCGGCGGGCGTCAGCGAATGGCCCTCACACAAGCCCTGTACATGTGACGCATCCAAGCCGGCGGCACAGCGAGCGAGCTCTGCTCTGCTCATCAATTCGCCACCCCCTCGACAGGCAGCATACCTGTCACTTCGATACCTCCCGGAGAGATCGCACAGGCGCAGGCGAGGACCTCAACGCCTGCAGCCACCGCATCCAGGACGGCCCCCGCGTAAGCAGGGTCAATATCCAGGGCAGGGCTCACGCGCTCGATACCGGTATGAAACACGCAGTAGAGCAACACGGCGCGCGTATTCAGCGAAACGCTGGCTGCCAGCGCCTCAGCGTGCTTCTGGGCACGCTCGCTGCGGGCATCGGGAAACAACCCCAAACCGCCGTCATCCAGCAAAGTAACGGCTTTCACCTCAACGACCACCCGCTGCTCACCTTGGCTCAATACAAAATCAATCCGGGCGCTACCGGGTAAACGCACCTCTGAACGAATTTTCCAGCCCCCCGCCAGGGGTTCAATGCGCTGCTCCCGCAGTGCCTCTCCAACAACCTTATTTGCCAGTGCAGAGTGCACACACACCATGCCGCGATCGGTCTCGACCAATTCCAGCGTCCAGCGCAATTTCCGGGCAGGATTATCACTTTCGGAGAGCCATACCGGCAGCCCCGGCGCTGTCAGCCCTGTCATAGCGCCGGTATTGGGACAGTGCGCCGTCACACGGCGGCCGTCAGCCAGCACAATATCGGCCAAAAAGCGCTTATAGCGGCGCTCGAGCGTCCCTGGCGTTAGTTTGGAAAATTCCATCAAACATCCTCAAGCTGCGGTCGTTGCGCGGTTTTGCACACAGGCCAAGCTAGCACCGCCAATCCGAATCTGATAGCTTCGCTGCCCCAAAAGCGCGGCAAACTGTTGCCGCCATTTTCTCAGCCGGGACGGAACAGGCAATGGCGACGAAGAAATCCAGTAGCAAGAGTGACGCAGCCAAGAAGAAGGCGGCAAGCAAAGCACCTGCCAAGGCAAAAGCCGCAGCAGCAAAGAAAGCGCCCGCAAAGAAAAAAGCGGTAGCAAGCAAGGCCAAGGCCGCCGCGAAGAAAGCGCCGGCGAAGGCCAAAGCACCCGCGAAGAAGGCGCCAGCAAAGTCAGCGGCCAAAAAGGCGCCAGAGAAGAAGGCCGCCAAAGCGGCGGCGCCGGCGAAAGCACCGGCAAAAACGGCCGCCAAGAAAAAGGCGAGTGCCAAGACATCTGCACCATCAAACGTCGCGCGTGCCGTAGGCGCCGTGCAAAAGTTTGATAACTTCAAGCCTTACAAGCCGGCACGCGGCGAGAGCTACATGAATGAGGAACAGCTGGAGCACTTCCGGCAGATCCTGCTCAACTGGCGTGGAGAGCTAGTGGATGAAGTCACACGTACTGTGACTCACATGAAAGACGAAGCCTCCAACTTCCCGGATCCCGCCGACCGCGCGACTCAGGAGGAAGAGTTCAGCTTGGAGCTTCGAACCCGTGACCGTGAGCGCAAGCTGATCAAGAAGATCGACAGTACGCTGGAGCGCATTCAAAACGACGACTACGGCTATTGCGATGCCTGTGGCATCGAGATTGGTATCCAGCGGCTTGAAGCACGACCCACTGCAACACTCTGTATCGACTGCAAAACGCTCGCCGAGATCAAGGAGAAGCAGGAGCTCGGTTGAGCCATCCTCAAGCGCCATATACGGGGCGATTTGCCCCGTCACCAACGGGCCCGCTGCATGCGGGTTCATTGGTAGCCGCGCTCGCCAGCTTTTTGGATGCCCGAGCCGCTGGTGGCCAGTGGCTGCTGAGAATTGACGATATCGATCCTCCCCGCGCCATGCCT
This sequence comes from Halieaceae bacterium, assembly GCA_036351405.1. Taxonomy (GTDB): domain Bacteria; phylum Pseudomonadota; class Gammaproteobacteria; order Pseudomonadales; family Halieaceae; genus Luminiphilus. The sequence continues at coordinate 7,665 of JAZBOZ010000266.1, read as the reverse complement.
GGGGCGACCCAGAGAATATTGAGCACATTGGCTGCCCACCATCTGCATTTTGATGGATCTTTGCAATTACAAAGTAACCACTACCCAGCCTACGCGAATGCACTGGATCAGCTCGCCGCCTCTGGGCTCGTTTTTCGCTGTCGATGTACGCGCGCCACATTGGGGCCCAACAGCACCTGTATCGCGTCCTGCGCCGCAGAGGAGGTACCTGCGACACTTCCCACGAGTCTGCGGATTAAAGTCCCGGAACACACCACACTCGAATTCGACGACCTCATCAAAGGCCCGCAGAGGCTGGCGCTCGGAGAGCACACCCCGAATTTCATTTTGCGGCGGCGAGACGGCCTCTACGCGTATCAGCTGGCGTGTGCCGTTGACGACGGCGATCCGAGTATCACCCATGTTATCCGGGGTTCAGATTTGCTCGATTCCACCTTCCGACAGCTATACATCCAACGCTGCCTGGGACTCGAACACCCTCGCTATGGCCACCTCCCGGTGCTCACCGATAGCGACGGCAACAAGCTCAGCAAGCAGACCGGTGCCGCCGCCCTCGACGACAATACCCCGTACCGCAATTTGCAGTCAGCGCTTGCCACGCTCGGACAGCCCCCAATCGATGCCGATGGCGACGTCGATGCATTACTGACTCTCGCAACCGAGCACTGGTCACGCACAGCGATTCCCAAGTAGTGCAAAAAACCGCGGTAACACTCAGCTTGTGTTACCAGAGGTATCCGTTAAAGTAACAACGTGTTGGATTAATCGCCGCTATCGCGGATCGCCCTATGCCACATATCCTGCTCGTCGATGACGAACCCGCCCAGCGACAATCGCTGCGCAAAGCCCTTGAAACTCGCGACTACAAGGTCGCAGAAGCGGGCAGCGTCGATGAAGTCGATCGCAATTATCGGCTGCAGGATTTTGATCTGGTGATTACCGAGCTGAAGTTGCCCGGCGAGGCGGGCTCTGAACTTATTCGGCGGGCACAACCGGTTCCGGTCATCGTCATGACCAATTACGCCAGCTTGCGGTCTGCGATTGACTCCATGAAGCTCGGCGCTGTGGATTACCTCACCAAACCCTGCGGCAGCGAAGAATTCATCGCCGTCGTCGAGCAGGCACTGGCTGAAAACAGTAGTCGACCTAGCCAGCCGGCCACAGCGCCCTGTCACGACAGTCGCCAATTTTTTGAAGGACGCTGTGAGGAGCTGAGGCAACTCGATCGCAATATTGAAAAGGTTGCGAAAACCGAATCCAACGTCCTCATTCTTGGCGAGACAGGTACCGGTAAAGAACTGACCGCCTGCCGTGTCCACGCCCAAAGTAAACGCTCACATCGCCGAATGATCGCGGTCAATTGTGCCGCCATTCCCGACACCTTGATCGAATCCGAACTGTTCGGCTACGAAAAGGGGGCGTTCACGGGTGCCAACACCAACCGCATTGGCCTGATCGAGGCCGCAGACGGTGGCACCTTGTTCCTGGACGAGATTGGCGAACTGCCACTTGCCGCGCAAGCGCGCCTGCTCCGGTTCATCCAAGAGGGAGAGATTCGCCGCATCGGTGCCGTTAGCAGCCGACGCGTCGATGTGAGGCTCATTTGTGCGACCCATCGTGAGTTGGCGGACCTCGCAGCAAAAGATGAGTTTCGCCAAGATCTCTTCTACCGCATCAACGTCTTGAGACTCGAAATTCCACCGCTACGCGAGCGAGGGGATGATTTACCCGCCATGGCCAAGTGGTTTGCCCACCATATCCCGCAGCGACTGGGCTTGCCCACTCGTCCTTTACACGAGGACGCTCTGGCACTGATTGAGCAGTATGACTGGCCGGGCAACGTGCGAGAGCTCGAGCACGCCATCGAGCGTGCCATTGTTATGGCCGACAGTGGCACACTCCAGCCCGAGGATATGGGGCTGACCATCAGTCGCGCCAAACCTCGCGTACGGCTGGCACCCGCCACTACAGAGCGTTACGACACAGCCATTACAGATGATGAGGCAGCGAGCGAAATTTCAGGAGAGCTCTCTTTGGAAGACTACTTCCAGCGTTTTGTGCTCGAGCATCAAGACTCAATGAGCGAAACCGAGCTGGCGCAAAAACTGGGTATCAGCCGCAAATGTTTGTGGGAACGCCGCCAGCGTTTCGACATCCCTCGCACGCGACGTAAAAAGCGCGCTTAATCTGGCTGTTTGGTAACACCTTACAGTGGTGAACCGTAACAACCCCCCTTAACCAGACACTACTTTGCAGCAACAAAAAAAAGACAACCCATTGTTTAAAAAGACCTTTTTAGGCTTGGCACGCACTCTGCATCAACGCAGGCAGAGCCTAAATAACAATAATCGGCCGAATAATAATAAGAGATGTAACGACGGACCTGAGTGGGGAAGATTTCTTCCCCTGTTCTTTTTTTGGATCCCCTTCCTCTCCGCGAATCCCCTGCTAAGTAGTACACTCATGCGCTTCGCAATAGACGCGAGATGCCGGTGAAGGTCATATCCGCCGAACAACACCAAATTCCTGAATCGAGAGTACACAGTGGCGCTGTGTCTGTGGTTCGTCGCCTCAAAGAGGACGGATTTCAGGCCTTTGTTGTTGGCGGAGCCGTGCGCGATCTGATGCTGGGTGGACACCCAAAGGACTTCGATGTCGCCACCGATGCCACCCCAGAACAGGTGCGCGAGCGATTCCGCGGAGCCAGAATTATCGGCCGACGCTTCCAAATCGTGCATGTCCGTATGGGCAGAGAAATCATAGAGGTCACGACATTCCGCGGTCACGGGGAAGACTCAAACAGCAAACGGCGCGAGTCGGATAAGGGCTTGCTGTTACGCGACAACGTTTACGGCACGCTGGACGAAGATGCAGCCCGGCGGGACCTCAGCGTTAACGCCATGTACTACGACCCCGATACTCGCCAAGTCTACGACCACATGAATGGGGTCGAGGACATCCACAACCGCCTGGTTCGTATTATCGGCGATCCACAACAGCGTTATCGTGAAGACCCTGTTCGGATGCTGAGAGTCGCGCGTTTCTCGGCCAAGCTTCAATTCGACATCGAGACAGAGACCGAGCATGCGATCCAGGTCTGCTCGCCGCTGCTGAGTGAAATCCCCGCAGCGCGCCTGTTCGACGAGTTTCTAAAACTGTTCATGGCCGGATACGCCAAACCCACACTGCAGCTGCTCGATCATCATGGGCTCTTGCAGTATCTTTTTCCGGAGCCCGCGCATCACTTTCAGCGTAATGAATCTGCACGACATCTCATGCTGGAGGCAACTGGCAACACCGACAAACGCGTGCACGCAGGCAAACCCGTCACACCGGCTTTTTTGCTAGCGGCTCTTCATTGGCCGGTGGTGCAACACGTCGCGGCGCAGCTCGAACATGCTGGCGAGCCGACGGTTCAGGCGACGCACAGCGCTGGTCAACAAATCATCGCCGAAGCCTGCTTACACACGGCAATTCCCAAACGATTCTCCATCCCGATGCGGGAGATTTGGGACTTCCAGCCACGCCTTGAACAATGCAAGAGCCGTCGGGTTAAAGATATGCTGGCAAGCCGTCGCTTCAGAGCTGCATGGGACTTGCTTTTGTTACGCGAAGCCGCGGGCGAGGATGTAGAACAGGCCGTGGCGTTTTGGGGAGAGCAACAAGAAAAGTTCGCCGATATCGTCGGCTCTGCGCCACCCCAGAATGATGATCGCCCACCAAAACGCCGACCTCGAAGGCGTCGACGCAACCCATGAACAGGCGCCGGGCATGAACCAAGCCCTCGTCGGTTTGGGCGCCAATATTGGCAATCCCTTGAACCAGCTTGCCCGTGCAGTCTCGACCCTGGCAGCTACCGAAGCCGTGGCCCTTGAAGCTGTATCTCGCGTCTATCGCTCAGCACCTATGGGTCCCAGCGACCAGCCAGACTTCCTCAACGCCTGTGTGCGCTTGAGTACCCAGCTCACTCCAGCGCAATTGCTGGATACTCTTCAAGCTATTGAGCATGCACAGGGCAGAGTCAGGCAGCGACACTGGGGCGAGCGCTGTATCGATCTTGATCTATTATTGGTCGATAATTTACGCGTTGAAACCGAGATGCTCACCCTGCCTCATCCTGGCCTTGAGGACAGAGATTTCGTGCTGCGTCCGTTGATCGACTTGCTAGGCCCGGATTACACGCTACCCTCAGGAACAGCCCTTTCCCAAGCCTTGCGGGATACCACCGACCACCGTTTGCAAACGCTGGATATCGATTTGCTCAAACTCGCAAAAGATACGAGCAATGACTGACATAACACCCGACATCGATCAGCTATTGCGCGGGCGTAAGGCCCCTGGCTATATCGCGATAGAGGGGCCGATTGGTGTTGGCAAAAGCACGTTAGCGCGCCGTCTTGCCGAGACGTTTAACTACGAAGTGATGCTGGAACGCGCGGAGTCCAACCCCTTTCTCGAGCGGTTTTATGCCAACCGATCACAAGCAGCGCTGGCAACACAATTGTCTTTCCTGTTCCAGCGAGCGCAAGCCATTCAGGATTGGCGGCAGGGCGATATCTTCACACCGGTGCGGGTGGCTGACTTTCTGATCGAAAAAGATCCGCTGTTTGCCCGGGTAAATTTGGACCCCGATGAATACGATTTATACGACAAGGTCTATCGGCAGCTCACCATCGACGCGCCGAACCCTGATCTCGTGATTTACTTGCAGGCCTCTCCAAATCGGCTGCTGGAGCGGATCGAAAGACGCGCGAAAAGCTATGAACGGCACATTGACATACCCTATCTCGACGCCCTGAACGAGGTGTACAGTGAGTTTTTTCTTTACTACGATGCGGCGCCGTTATTGATTGTTAATGCCAGCGAGATCGATCTGGCCGGTAGCGACCGCGATTATTATCAGTTTGTGGACTACCTTTTGGACATCCGTAGCGGCCGCCACTATTTCAACCCAACCTTTTTCGGTTAGCGCGCGAAGCGCGACTAGCCCCCAAAACCTCCCGGGACAGCTCCATAACCCAAAGCGTAACCATCAGCACTCTAGACGGCATGAAAGCCGCGGGCGAAAAGTTCGTGATGATCACGGCCTACGACGCCACCTTCGCCCGCTTGGTCAGCGAAGCCGGTGCGGAAACCATCCTCGTAGGGGACTCTCTGGGCATGGTACTCCAAGGCCATGACACGACGATCCCGGTCACGCTCGACTCAATGGTTTACCACACAAGCTGTGTCGCACGGGCTCGCCCGCGCTCGTTGATTGTGGCCGACATGCCTTTCATGACCTATGCCACGCCCGATGAAACGCTCAAAGCGGGCACCCAGTTAATGCAGGCTGGCGCCCAGATGATAAAGCTGGAGGGTGGTACCTGGCTGAGTGACAGCATCCACAAGCTGGTAGAACGCGGCATCCCGGTTTGTGCCCATTTGGGCCTCACACCGCAATCGGTCAACGTCTTCGGCGGCTACCGTGTTCAGGGGCGAACGCCAAAAGAAGCGAAATCGATTCTCGCCGATGCGGTTGAAATTCAGGACGCCGGTGCCAGCTTGTTGGTTTTGGAGTGCGTGCCAGCCCACCTAGCAGCCGACATCAGCAACAAGCTTGACATACCTGTGATTGGCATAGGTGCCGGTGCCGGCACTGATGCACAGGTACTGGTACTGCACGACATGCTGGGACTCACTGATCGGGTGCCCAAGTTCGTTGAGAACTTCATGGCCAAGGAAGGTTCGGTTCAGGATGCACTCAAGGCTTTCGTCGACGCGGTGAAGTCCGGCGCTTACCCACGGGAAGAGCACACCTACAGCTAAACAACCGAGGATTCGCAGGTGGATGTTGTTTGTTCAATCGAGTCACTGAATGATGCGCTGACCAACATCGACAGTGTGGAATCTTTAGCCCTTGTCCCCACAATGGGTAACCTGCACGCAGGGCACCTTTCGCTCGTGGCGAGGGCGCGCGAACTGGCGGACAAGGTCGTTGTTTCCATTTTCGTCAATCCAATGCAGTTTGGCGCGAATGAGGACCTGGATGCCTATCCGAGAACGCTGCAGCAGGATATAGAAAAACTACAGGCTGCCGGCGCCGACTTGTTGTTCAGCCCGACGGTCGACGATATTTATCCAGAGGGTACCGGGCCGCACACTCAGGTCCGTGTACCGGGGCTAACCGATATCCTCTGCGGCGCCTCAAGACCCGGCCACTTTGACGGCGTCACGACGGTAGTCTGCAAATTACTCAATCTGGTTGGGCCAGATGTCGCCATATTTGGTGAAAAGGACCTGCAACAACTGCTGGTCATCCGCAAAATGGCCGCAGATCTCTGTATTCCGGTCACCATCGAAGGCGTGCCCATCGCCCGCGATAGCGATGGATTAGCCTTGAGCTCTCGTAATCAGTACCTTAGTAGCGAAGAGCGTGCGAAGGCGGTAGTACTGCCGCAAACGCTCAAGGCGTGTGTGGACGCGATTGAATCGGGTTCCAAGGACTTCAGCACGCTGGCCAAGACCTCGCGATCAACGCTTACTGATGCGGGCTTTGAGGTGGATTACTTTGACATCCGGCGGAGCTGCGATTTGAAGCCAGCCACCCCCGAAGATCGAGATTTGGTGCTGCTAGCCGCAGCAAGATTGGGGCGCACACGGCTTATCGACAATCTGATGGTCAAGCTCAGCTAATCCGCTGGCTGCAGAAACCGCAGCGACATTTCACCGAAAAAGCGGCTTCCATCACGCTGAACCACGACACGCAGACGATCGTCAGCAGCGGGAGTAGATCTCAGCGACACTTGCCAGTGAATACCGTCACCGCCATGAACCGCCGCGATGGGTGGCGCTGGATCTGACCCACCACTGCCCACCCAAACCCCATCCAAAGGCACCGAAGCCTTCACGCTCAACAACGCGGAGCTGGCAAGTAAGCTGACCTCGAGTTCGAGATCACCATTGGCCAAAACGCACACACCGCCTGCATAGCGACAACCACTGCGCTCTACCAACGGGTAACTTGCTCCCGCTGCGGCCGGTTGTGGCGTCAGGGCATCGCCGGCCACCCAGTAGCCCACGGCAAACCATGCGCCTACCGCCAGTAATGGCGTGACCAACAGCGCGATAACGACATGGCGATTCCTGAGGGCTTCGATGGCGGCCATTTTAAAAATTCCAGTATTGATCGAACTTACAGTGTTACTCAGGCCGGCTGTGACGGTAAACTCGACCTTAGCCTCAGACTGTATTTGGGCTTTTTTGCCAGCACGGAGATAGTTTCATTGTCACTAGAAGCAGGACAATCCAACAACCGACGGACAGCGCTAGTCATCGACGACGAGCCTGAGATCGCGGAGTTCGTCGCCGATGTCCTTGAGCTTTGTGACTTTGACGTTGTGCACGTGAGCGACTCCGAAGCCGTCCACCGCTGTGACCCTGCTGACTTTACGATGGTTGTGCTCGACTTGGTGATGCCCGGAGACGATGGTGTCGCACTGCTACCCCATTTCGCCAAGACTACTCATCCACCGGACTTGATTCTGATGAGCGGTGAGGTCGTGGGTACGCTCGAGGAGGCACAGACAAAGGCTGAAGCGCTTGGATTGAAGGTCAGAGGCTTCCTGCGCAAGCCGTTCTTCGCCGCTGACCTTGAGGCATTAATCGGCTGTGTCTGAGTCGCTG
>JAZBOZ010000265.1:0-3173 GCA_036351405.1 Halieaceae bacterium | reverse complement strand
TCCACGTCGCTCTATCTATCTCACCTCGACAACGAGCTGGACGCCGAAAAGCGCCACAGCATTTGCAGCAGCCTGCGCGAGCAGGTGTCGCACACTGAGGGTTTGATCACGGCAATGCTGGCATTTGTGCGCGGTGCGGCGACGGAGTTCACTGACACCACGATCGCTGATTTGATTGCTGACGCCGTCGAAGCGTGCAGTGCCGATATCGAGTCGACACATACCGTTATCGAGATGGACGCCATTGAGAGCGATCTCCACATTGATGCCGCCCACGACGAGTTGGTCGGCGGCATCACCAATCTGGTGGTCAATGCGATCGAGGCGTCCGGGCGCAAGCCCCGCATCCAGATTGAAGCGCGCGCGATTAACGAGCGGACGGCAATGATTCGTGTGACTGACAGCGGCCGGGGCATCCCACCTGAAGCACTTGATCGCGTCTTTGATCCGTTTTTTACCACCCGCGCTCAGGGGAATGGCCTGGGGCTCGCAGTACTCGCCTCAACCGTGGCCCAGCATGGCGGCACGGTACACGCGGCGAATCGTCCTGAGGGTGGTGCCCAGTTCACCGTGTTACTGCCACTGAACCGCCAGAAAAATATGGAGGTGGCCGCATGAGCGCCGCGCAAATCCTGATCGTTGAAGATGACGCGGTATTGCGTCGCGCCTTGTGCGACACCATCGAGTTGGGTGGCTACCGGGTGCTGGATGCCGTTAACGGCAAGGATGCGCTGATCAAGTTGGAGCGCAATCCTGTCGACCTCATCATCAGCGATGTGCAGATGGATGAGATGGACGGCACGGAACTGTTGCAAGCGGTACGCCGTAACAATCCGACGCTGCCTTTCGTGATGATGACTGCCCACGGCACCATCCAGCACGCGGTCAAAGCCATCCGCGATGGCGCCACCGACTACTTGCAAAAACCCTTTGAGGCGCAAGTGCTGCTCGACATGGTGTCCCGTATGTCGTCCCAGCTACCTGCCAATGACAACGGCGAGATGATTACCGAGGATCCTCTGTCCCGGCGACTTTTAGAGGTGGCTAAGCGTGTTGCCCCAACCGATGCCACGGTATTGATTAGCGGTGAATCAGGCACAGGCAAAGAGGTCTTTGCGCGAACCCTGCACGCGATGTCAAACCGCGCTGATGCGCCGTTTGTGGCGCTCAACTGTGCTGCGATTCCCGAGAACATGCTCGAAGCGATTTTGTTTGGTTATGAGAAGGGCGCATTCACAGGCGCACATCAGGCACGACCCGGAAAGTTTGAGCAGGCCAACGGCGGCACACTGCTACTCGATGAGATTTCCGAGATGGCACTCGATCTGCAGGCCAAGTTGCTCCGGGTCCTCCAGGAGCGTGAGGTTGAGCGTCTCGGCGGCAGCCGACTGATCCCCCTCGATGTGCGCGTGTTGGCAACCACCAACCGTTCCCTGTCTGAGGAGGTGGCGGCAGGTCGGTTCCGAGAAGACTTGTTCTATCGTCTCAATGTTTTCCCGGTGGCATTACCTCCACTTCGCGATCGACCCGCCGATATCCTGCCTCTGGCGGAGAGATTTCTCGCGCGATTCGCGGGTGAGCGACCTCTGGTGTTGTCCCAAGCTGCCATCGAGCGGCTCAAGCAGCACAGCTGGCGAGGCAACGTTCGCGAGCTCGAGAACTGTATGCAGCGTGCGGTGATTCTCGCTGTCGGCGATGAAGTTGACGAAGCGGCTATCGTCCTTGGTGACCCGCTCGGCGGCAGCCCGGAAGCGGGCGTCGATGCCGCAAGCGAAAAAGCGCTGGGCGGTGATCTCAAGGCGCGGGAGCGCGAGCTGATCCTCGATGCCCTGCGTGCCGTCGACGGCAACCGAAAGAAAGCTTGTGAGCGCTTGGGCATTAGCGCCCGCACCTTGCGCTACAAGCTGGCTAAATTCCGCGAGGAGGGCATCGCCCTTCCTGGCGAGTCGAACCTACAGGAGGCCTAAGCGATGAGCGATGTAGCGATTAATCAGGTGCTGTCGCAGATGCGAACCATGGCGGCCTCGGCCCGGATGGAAGGCGCCGAAACGGGCACAAGCACGGTATCAGGCGCTCAATTCTCCGAGGTGATGTCTGACTCCATCAAGCAAGTCAATGAGACGATGCAGGCCTCGAAGGCGCTGCAGCAGCGTTTCGAAACCGGTGATCCCACGGTGTCGTTGGCCGAAGTCATGGTAACCGCACAAAAAGCCAGTCTGCAGTTCACAGCACTGACTGAAGTTCGTAATAAAGTCCTGAATGCGTATCAGGAAATTATGAATATGCCGGTCTAAGAGGGCTGAAGCATGGCAGATAATCCGGTTCTCAATCGCGTCAGTGGTTTTGCGGCGCAGCCCGTTACCCGGCAGCTATCGCTCTTGATTGGCATGGCGGCGAGCGTGGCGTTAGGGGTAGGTCTAGTCGATTTCGCCATGGAACCCGGCTACGAGCCGTTGTTTGGTGCGATGTCCTCAACCGATAACGCGACAGCGATCAACACGCTACAGACCAACGGCATTCCTTACGAACTCGAGCAGGGTACCGGCATGTTGCTGGTGCCCTACGATCAGGTTTTGCGGGCACGTATGGTGCTGGCGAGCGAAGGCTTTCCTCGCAGCGGTGGCGTCGGCTTCGAATCGCTTTACGAAGAGCAGCAGATGGGCCTCTCCAGCTTTATGGAGCAGGCACGCTATCACCGAGCGGTGGAGGCGGAGTTGGCCCGAACTATCGCGGCGATGGATTCCGTGAGCGCCGCGCGTGTGCACCTGGCAGTCGCCAAGCAGTCGGCGTTTATGCGGAAGGGTAATGAACCGTCCGCGTCGGTCATGCTGAATCTCACCCCCGGCGTTACGCTGGGAGACCGACAGCTGGCGGGCATTATTCATCTGGTGGCTTCGAGTATCCCCAATCTCGATGCTTCGCGGGTGTCGGTGGTCGACCAGGCAGGTAAGCTGCTGTCCGATCAGGGCAAAGACAACGACTTTGGTTATACCGCCGAGCAATTCCGCATCGCCCAGCAGCTCGAAAAAGCGATGAGTGAGCGGATCCTCGATATTCTTGAGCCGCTGTTTGGCCCCGGTGCAGTCCGTGCCCAGGTCACTGCGGATATGGATTTCACGCGCATCGAGCGCACCAGCGAGACCTTCGATCCCGAAACCGTTTTGCGTAGTGAG
>JAZBOZ010000264.1:0-18066 GCA_036351405.1 Halieaceae bacterium | reverse complement strand
GCTGTGGCGAAATCTTGGTATTCAGCAATAGCTCGTTCATGCCGATCATGCCGTGAAGTGGCGTGCGAATTTCATGGCTCATCACGGCGAGGAACTCAGACTTCGCTTTATTGGCGAGCTCCGCTTCTCGCTTTGCGGCCTCAAGCGCGTGTGTGCGGGTGCGAACTCTGGCGGCGAGTTCAATTTCTCGGTTTTTGGCCTCGGTCATGTTGGTTTTCACGCGCCAAAATACGAAACTTATGACAATGATGACGAGTAGTGCATACGAACTAAACGCGATGGGAGACATTGCCCAATGTGGTCCCACCGAGATGGGGATGGAAAATCCACCGCGGTTCCAAGTTCCAAAGCTGTTTTTTGCGCCAAGCTCGAGGGTATAGTCCCCGCTCGGTAAAGTGGTAAGAGTAACCGTTCTATTGTCCCGCTGGTCAATCCAGTCATCCTCAAGTCCGACTAGTCTATACCCGTAAACTACATTCTCGGGTGAGGTGTAATCGGCTGCAAAAAACTCGACCATCAAGATTACGTCTTCGTGTTGAAGATGAAGCTTAAAATTTGAGCGTGAGGAGGGAAGCTCTACAAAGCGCTCTCCATCTCTTCTTTTAATAGAGATTGACGAGAGGCCTATTTCTGGTTGTTTGTACTCCACTTCGCCCGGTAGCTTTGAGAATTCTACAAAGCCACGGTCGCTTCCAAAGAAAAGGATGCCGTTTTCGCTTCTGTAGGAGGCGCCCATATTGAATTCGCCACCCTTATGTACCACCAAGGTTTTGAAGTGGCGGAATTCCAATGTGTTCTCATCAAAGCGGGTTAGACCGTCGTTGTGTGATAGCCATACATAGCCGTCTTCGTCGTAATGAATGCCTAGTATGCTGTAGCTAGGTAGTTCTAGCGTAGTGGTGAGATCTTCAACGCCTGTAGTGAAGCCATTAGAGTCACGGCGCCATCTCAGTAACCCCATGTTGGAGGTTCCAATCCAAACCTCCCCTGGTCTGCCGTGCCGTAATTCCCAGATCAACAATTCTGATTTTTCAGGATTAGAGTCAAGTTCTTCTTCGCTCCACAGCGGTAATGAAGAAATTTGCGATAGGCCTGCATCTAGTTTGCCAAGGCCACGGTCTGTGCCGAAAAGAACAGAGCCGTCTCTATCCTCTAGTAATGAGAAAATGAAGTCTGAAGGGCCAATATTGTCCGGTGTATGAACTGTCCGCACGACCTGACCATCTTGCGATATGACCGATATCCCACCACCGTAAGTGCCGGCGATGATAAGGCCGCTGCTGTGATGCATCAGGGTTGTAATTCCACCGGCATGTAAAGCTTTGGATCCCTCTCTATCTACGGGAACTTTCAATAGTGAGTTGTCAGATGGAGTGTAGCGATACACTCCGTCCTCAAAAGTTCCAAGCCAGATGTGTTCGCCTGCCGTGGCTAGCGACATGACTGTGTCGTCTAGGAGTTCAGGATGGGTGCCGCTATTGATATGCTGGAATGTCTTTGTACCCGGTGTCAGATAGCTTAGGCCGGCATCCGTGCCCACCCAAACAGTGCCCGAGCCGTCAACCGTAAACGCATTTACATCGTCTTTGGATAGTCGAGAGTTGGCTTTAGTGTATGTAGGGAAAATGCTTTTTCTGGCTTGGCTGAGTCCGTTGACCGTGCCTATCCAGTGAGTTTCGTCTCTTGATTTGTATATGCTGTAAACAGCGTCGTCCTCTAATCCGTGATTGAGAGACGTGTAAATAGAAAAAGATCTACCCCCATCCATCGTAGCTGCCAAGCCTTCAGCAGTAGCGACCCATGTTGTGAGTCCATCGTGGAACAGGGAGTAGATGACATTTGAAGGAAGTTTTAAATATTCTGGATCGGCACTGACCTCTCGGGTGTAGCCAGTGGTTAGCTCAAAAATGAGTAAGCCGCGATTTCGCGTGCCTACCCAAATTTCTTGCTCGATATACTCCAAAGTGGCTCGTTCAACTGATCGATATATCGGAGATTCAGATATCGTCACGATATCAACGTAACCATCGCGTAAGATAAATTCGAACAAGCCGCGATTGGAGATGAGCGCAAAGACACGACCGTCGTCGGAAACGTTAATGTCGATAATGTCTTCGGCACCAGAAAACCTAGGAGTCGGCAGAGGAAGTTCTAGAAAATCCCAGTCGTAATTATTCTTGGCTGATTCTGGGTTGTAGATGCCCACAGCGCCTTGGAGGCCGGCCCATATAAGTCCGCTACTGTCGATATCAGCGCATAAAATCTTTATGTTCTTCGGGAGTGCTTCGGGAACGCTAAAGGATCTTTTGGTGTTATCAAAAGTTTGGAGTGTGTTGGTGGCTACCCATAGTTCGCCTGAATTACCCTGGATATGAGCTGCAATACCACCAGGTTGAAGTCCCCCGTCATTAGAGTTCCGGCTCGTATAAATCTCAATTTTTCTGCCGTCGTAACGATTCAAGCCTTCTTGAGTGGCAAACCACATTGCCCCCGATGGGTCTTGAGTAATTTGCTCTACGATCTTAGCGGATAGCCGGTCAGCTACAGGCGAAGGCCAAAACAGAAATTCGTTGGGGTACTGCGACGCTAGGGCTTGTGTTGCCAAAAGAGCAGAAGTGAGCACTTTTAGCATTTGGGAAGTGAATAAGCGGACCATCGGTTACAAGGCGTTTTCTAAAGACCACACCTATGTAGCACATATGCGTGCTTTCAAACAAAAAAGGCGCCCACCTCAGGGTGAGCGCCTTTTGCCCAAGGGCTGTGTGGGGACAAGGTCTCTCAGCGAATACCCCTGCGCGATCGGGCTTGGCCTGCGTCTGCACGAATACCCCAGCGTGATCGAGCTTGGTCTGCGTCTGCACGAATACCCCAGCGCGATCGGGCTTGATCTGCGTCTGCACGAATACCCCAGCGCGATCGGGCTTGGTCTGCGTCTGCGCGAATACCCCAGCGCGATCGGGCTTGGTCTGCGTCTGCTCGAATTCCCCAGCGAGATCTGGCTTCATTGGCGTCAGGTGACTCGTTTGAGACCGTGAGAATTTCCGGCTCAAAATTGCGCTTACCCCACTTGAAGTTATCACCACGGGTGTTGCGTGGCTCAGACGCTGCGCTGACAGCGCGACCGTCGGTCCACTTAAAGTCGGTGTATTGGGTCTGGGTCGCCAGAGTGCTGGCCACGACCTTGACTGAGGTCATTCCGCCTCGGAGCTGACCGTCTGCGTTAGCGGGGGCAGCAATAACCGCTAGGCTTGCGAACACTGACGCTGCACCAATCGTTGCTTTCAGTTTCATTTCCAAGTCCTCGTTCATCTCGTGAACAGTTACTGACATTGATCGCGTGGGTTTCACGCATTGGCTTGGAACTAAACATAGGCGTACGCAGCTCATGACCACAGCGACGGAAGTACCCAAATGGGTTACTGGGTCACGGTGGATGAGTTTTGCTTGTTGCGGGGCTTTACGGGTGTGCTCGCGTCTTTCGCCGGTGCGCGCTGACCCAATTCGAGGAGGGCTTTTCTCTCTACTTCGTAAATAGCGCGCCAATCAATCGGGATATCCGGTGCTTGTGCTGGTTCTCCCTCATCGATGTTGAGGCGTTCTATATGTGCTTTTACCCCCCAGCGGCGATCATCGCTGCGCCCTTTGGCAGCCGAGGCTGCGCTGATGAGGTTTTCGGTTTCCGGCAAAATTGGCTCGCCGTCAGGCCCCACTTCTGTGGGACCAATCAATTGTTCTGTGCCGTTCACCGCAGCATTGATATCTCCGGGTGTCCCGTGACAGTGCTTATCACCCAGTGTGAGCGCGCGCGCAGCATCGACATAACCGGCGCCTTGGGTGAAACGGCTGTAACTCAGCCTGCCGTCTCGGTTGATCGCGGGGCGAGCGCTCGAGACTAAAAGACACTTAATTTGCTCGTTAGTGAGCGTTGAATCCACCTGTAATAGTAGTGCGGCGATACCTGCTACCGCCGCGGCAGCTTGAGAGCTGCCAGTGGAGACAAAGTCGCCACTAGATAGGAACCAATTGGGATTGTCGCTCGCCATTGTGGAATTTGGGGGCGTCATCCCGGTCATGTGGCCGCCGGGAGCGACGATATCGGGTTTCACATGCCCAGTCTGCGTAGGCCCCCTGGAGGAGAAATCCGGAATATAGTCGTCCGTAGTGTCGCGCGGCGTCCAAGAGTCGGTTACCGCTCCAACTGTAATGACGTAAGGATTGTTGCCCGGTGATCCAACGCTTCCCCATTCGGGCCCCTCGTTGCCCGCGGCCGCCACTACAACAATGCCAGCCTGCCAAGCTTTCATCACCGCTTGGTTGACCGGATCATCCCAATAGGGGAAGCGGGGTTCGGCAGCCAGCGATAGATTGAGTACTTTGATGTCGTACTTCGTTTGATTGGCCAGTACCCATTGAATACCCCGCAGAATATCTAAAAAGTCGCCGTTGCCCGAAGCATCAAAGACTTTGACGGGAATCAATCCGATATCCGGAGCTATCCCCTTGAAGCGATTTTCGCTGCTGTCGCCTGCCTTTCCGCTGTGCGCGAGAACACTGGCCATATGTGAGCCGTGACCCGACTCGTCGGTGATCATCGAGACTTCTTCGTTGCGGATAGCGTCAAAGCGGGCAACGACCCGGGGTTGGCCCTCAGTATCGTTGACCAAAGGTTCCGCAGCTTCCCATAAGCCGGAATCCACCACTGCAACGTTAATACCTTCGCCTGTAATGCCCAGTTGATGTAGCCGTGAAGCGCCTGTGACCGTGGCGTAATAAAAATCGTTGGGGTTATCGGGATAAGCTGGAAACAAGCGCGCTTCGCAGTCCGCGGTCTCGATTACGATTTCGAAATCGTTTTGATTGAATACGTGCGTCGAATTGTCGAAGGCAAATTCGAGCGGTGTTTTTCCCGGTGGTATCTCCGTGTCGCTGAGCGCGATGTCAGCTGTGCCCGGCAAGGATATTTCGACTTCAGCGACCCCGGGTAAATTTTGGACAGAAACCGATCCAAGAAACGCCGGGTAGCGCAAGCGGATGCTCGTAAGCGCCGCGGGTGATTCGCCGAAATTGTAAACCGGCCACTCAAGTTTATTTGCCTGCAAAGAGACTTCGAGCGCACCGTCGATTTGGCAAGTGCGCGGCTCGGGTGGGATGGTGGGATTGAAGTCCTCAATCACTCGGGCGACACCCGGTGCCTCTCGTAGCGACTCAAGTGTGTCTGCCCCCAACTCTCCGCCGATGCCGCTGACGATGGGTAGGCGGTGCGTGATGCTGCCTCCTGCAGCGAGCAGTGCCGCACTCAGCTCTGATGGGTCTTCACCCTGCAAGAGCACCTGGATGATTTCAGCTTTCGGTGCTGTAGCGTGTGAGTCCGGGTAGGCTTTCATCGCAAACAGCGGAGTTAGCAACAGCGAATAGAACAGTCGGGCCTTCAAGCGTGATACCACCTGCTGCGGCTAGGGTGCCTCGATTAAGTGCGAATAATTCTGCTGGGTCGCGGCAATCAGACCGTCAACGGAGGTGGGTCGCGCAAGTAAAAAGCCCTGCAAAGTATCGCAGCCATGTCTTCGGAGGAAGTCGGCTTGCTCTTTGGTTTCTACGCCTTCAGCTACCGATTTCAGGTTCAGCTCTTTGCAAAGCCCCAGAATCGCTCGAACGATGCCCTCACCGTCAGCCCGGCCGATGTCTGTGACAAAGCTCCGATCGATTTTCAGCGTGTCGATGGGAAAGTGACGCAAGTAGCTCAGAGAGGAATAGCCTGTACCAAAATCATCAATCGCCAGCTTGAATCCGAGGTTTTTGAGCTGTCTCAGTTTGCTGAGATTGCTCTCGGCGTCGCTCATGATGACGCCTTCAGTCAACTCCAGTTCTATGTCGTAACCCAGTTCGAGCTGGCGCAGTGTTTCCGTGACATGCTCCACAAAATTGCTCTGTGAAAACTGCAACGGTGACAGGTTGATGCTGATCGCGATGTTGGGAGGAAATTTGCCCGCTGCGAACTTCGCATCCCGATGGACGCGGCGCAGGATCCAGTCTCCGATGGGGCTTATCAGACCGGAACGCTCAGCTACGGGTATGAAGGTGGCGGGTGAGATCCACTCCCCATGTTTGTTCTGCCAGCGCACTAGGGCTTCAGCACCCGAGACCTTGCCAGTCTTCACATCAATTTGGGGCTGATAGGCCATAGATAGACCATCGTTTTCCAGTGCTTCGCGTAATCCTTCCTCGATCAGCAGTTGCTTTTCGTAATCATCCTCGAGACTGTCGTCGAAGACTCTCGCGCTGCGTCCGCCTTCTTTTTTTACGGCGCGCATGGCGACATCAGCGCGCCGCATCAGCTGCTCCGGTGAATCGCTGTGCTCGGGATAGCTGGCGATACCTAGGCTGGGCGTTACGATCAGCGTGTGACCTTGGATGGCGACTGGCTCAGACAACATGTTGAGCACGCTGGCCGAGATATCAATGAGCTGATCGATGCCGTCGGGATTGCGGATGATTAGCGCAAATTCGTCTCCACCCTGTCGCGCGAGCATCATTGAAGGCGCTTGGCTGCGATCACCTCTACGCCCGTAGGCGTTTTCTGCCTCGCGCACAAACGTGCTGAGACGAGCGGCGAAGCGGCACAGCAAGTCGTCTCCCCGCTCGTGACCGATGGAGTCGTTGATGCGCTTGAAATGATCGATGTTGATCATGATCAGGCCGAGGCTGTGTGTGCCCGCTTTGTCGGCGAATCCGCGCTGCAGCTGATCGATAAAACTGCGGCGATTGGGTAGAGCCGTCAGATGATCATAATAGGCGAGGTGTCTGAGTCGATCTTCTTGGGCCTTGAGGTCATTGAAGGCTTGTGCGGCCCGCAGCATATAGCGGATATCTCGGCCCAACAGAGACCAGTTGATCGGCTTGGTTTTGTATTGGGTCGCCCCGGCATTGAAGCCGCGATCAATGGTGTCGCGATCGTCTGCGCCCGTTGCGATCAATATGGGCACCGTCGTGCCGCCGGGTTGGGCTCGAATCTGCTCGCAGACGTCGATCCCGGAAACCAACGGCATATCAACGTCCAAGAAAAGCAAATCTGGCTTGTGCTCGGCGTAAGCTTGCAGGGCGTCGGCGCCGTCGGCTGCCTCGCAAACAGCCATGCCCTCAGCTTCAAGGCACTCTCGCGCTAGCATCCGCACCATCACGTCGTCATCGCAGACGAGAATCAGGGGCTTGTTATCAGCAGTGGGCAATTCGGCGTCGCTCGAATATGACGAAATACGGCCACGATACCACCGGCCGCATCGAGCCACCAGTTGAGCTGTTTGGGCCAAGCGCTGCCAATATTTGACGAGTGCTCGATTATGCTACCCTTGCCCGCCCCAACGCCGTTAGTCAAACCATGTCCATTGCACAAGACAAGCTGATTGAGATCCGTCAGCACGTACAGTCTTTCCTCGATAGTGGGGGTGATCGGAACACAGATCCTGAGCGTCGTCGGGAGCTGGAGGCGCGTATCCGTGACCAGTTGGAGCGAGAAAACGCGGTCATAGTGGCGCACTATTACACGTCTCCAGAGATTCAGGCGCTCGCAGAGGCCACGGGCGGCTGCATTTCCGACTCGTTGGAGATGGCGCGTTTCGGCAGAGACCACGAAGCCTCGACGCTGATCGTTGCGGGCGTGCGCTTCATGGGGGAGACGGCAAAGATCCTTACGCCCGATAAGCGGGTGTTGATGCCCACGCTTGAGGCCACCTGCTCCCTGGACGAGGGGTGCCCGATCGATGAGTTTTCCGCGTTTTGCGATGCCCACCCGGACCGAGAGGTTGTGGTCTATGCCAATACCTCAGCGGCGGTGAAGGCGCGCGCAGATTGGGTGGTGACATCGAGTATTGCTTTGGATGTGGCCGAGCATTTGGCGGATCAGGGTCGCAAGATTATCTGGGCGCCAGATCGCCATCTGGGCGACTATGTGCAGCGCCAGACGGGTGCTGACATGCTGATATGGGACGGTGCTTGCATCGTGCATGAGGAGTTCAAGGCCCGGGGTATTCTTGATCTCAAGAAGGTGCATCCCGATGCGGCGGTGCTCGCACACCCTGAATCTCCCGCCAGTGTGCTTGAAGTCGCGGATCGTGTGGGCTCAACCACGCAGATCATTAAAGCTGCTCAGGAGATGGCGCAGAGCACTTTTATTGTCGCCACCGATCACGGCATCTTTTACAAGCTGCAGCAAGCGGCGCCCGACAAGCAATTCATTATCGCGCCAACGGCGGGAGATGGTGCCACCTGTCGCAGTTGCGCCAATTGCCCTTGGATGGCGATGAATGACTTGGAGCGGCTGGCGCAGGTTTTCGAGCGCTCAGACAACGAAATCTTTGTTGATCCCGCGCTGGCTGAAGCAGCCATGCGCCCCCTCAATCGAATGCTGGAATTCGCGGCATCCTTGAACACTGGCGTCGTGGGGAGAGCCTAGGCCTCGCTGCTCGTACGATCACTTCGCCTGCTTGGCTGACGTATGAAGAGCGACCCAGCGTGCGTTAACCGCTGGCATCCAGCGCTTCCCGCATTTGCACCACACGCGTCAGGCGTTCCCCAATTTTCGATGAGGTTGTGAAATCGCCGCTGGCCAACTTCAAGGCGTACTCCAGCTGCCGTTGTGCCGCATCCAGAGACCCCGTGAGGATAAAATATTCGGCCCGCGACTGATGTAGCCCGATGATGTTGCCGGACAAGCCCTGAATTTCTGCCAGCTGGTACCAAAGTCCGGGGTCATTCGGCCGACGCTTGGCCTGGTTGTTGAGAACCGCCTCGGCGATATGGGCTTGCCCCGCTTGCTGCAGTGCGAGCGCATAGGCCATGGTCAGGGGATGGTTGCCGGGAGAGAGCTGTAGCCTTCGGCTGAGTTTCTCAGCGGCGCGCTGCGCCTTGCCGCGGGCGATATCGATTTCTGCATCGGCAATCACGTAGGGAATCCGACTCTGATCGCCGGACCATATGCCGTCCAGCGTAAGGGCTGCCTCATCGGCCCTGCCAGCTGCGGTCAAGGCCAGAACCAGGCCGTAAGTGGTTGCTTCGGCAGATAACGGGTTGCCCTCGAGGCGCGCGCGAAATTCCGCTACGGCTTCGTCCGGACTGCGCGCCATGGCGACTGCGACCCGTGCCCGCATAAGCTGGTATTCGAGGCTGACGGGCCTGATTCGTCGAGGATATTGCATGGCCCGATTGCGGGTGTCGGCAATACGCTTTTCAGATAACGGGTGGGTTCGCAGGAACTCGGGAATGCGTGACCCACTGGTATAGCGGCTCGCAGCCAACATACGCTCAAACATCTCGGGTGCGGCGTAAGGGTCCAGACCCGCGTTGTAGAGCGTGCGCATGCCGATGCGGTCGGCTTCGGCTTCATTCGCGCGGCTATAGCGCAGCTGCTGATCTTGCAGCGCCGCTTGAGTGGCCGTCACGGCGGCCAAACCCGCATCCGTCCCCGCAGTCGCCGCGAGCAAAATCCCCGCGAGCATGCCGGCGATATTGATGGGCGATTGGCTTTTCGCCATCTCAACGCGCCGCGAAAAATGGCGTTGGCTCAGGTGCGCAATTTCGTGGGCGATGACCGTCGCAAACTCATCTTCGGTTTGTGCGTAGTTGAACAACCCGTTGTGCACACCGATCACGCCTCCGGGCACCGCAAACGCGTTGATGGTCGGATTGTTGACGATGACCAACTCAATTCTCCGGTCTTTGAGCTCGCTGTGCGTGACCAACTCAAAAACGAGATCCTCAAGATAGTCATAAAGCAGGGGGTCGTTGACGATTGGGGCCTGGCCGCGGAACATGCGCAGCCAATTACGGCCTAACTGATACTCAAAATCTGATGAAAACAGGCTCGTGCTGGCCGCCCCGAGGTCAGGAATTTTGAGACCTTCGGTGTTGCCGCTGGCGTTTGACGCGAATACCCACATACAAAACAAGGGCAAGATCGTACGTGTGATTCGCGTGTAAAAATGTAGACTTGGAGTATTCACCGCTGAACTGTATCGCAAGTGCGTGTCAATTGACGCCTATGAACTGCGACAGTTCCGCAACACCATGAAATTGATGGAAATTTTTCAGCGGAGTCGGTTGTGGTAGAGGACATTGCCGCAGATGGGGTGTGCAAAGAAGTGGTTTGCCAAGTTGATGCGCTCGGCCAGAAATGCCCGATGCCGCTGCTCATGGCAAAACGCGCCTTGCGAGACCTCGCCAGCGGTCAAGTGTTAGAGGTTTTGGCCGATGACCCCGGTTCGACCCGCGATTTCTCCTCGTTCGCGAAATTGGCCGGTCATCAAGTCGACAGTGTTTGTCTGGACGACGGTCGATTACGCCACCGAATTACCAAAGCCTGATTGACTGATTGATCGAAACGAAACGCGGCTAAAACTTGCGCTGGACAACGGATGGGATAGGCCCCTGATGAGATTAACTCACCATGATTGAAGTATTGGGGAAGTGGTATCGGCGCTACCTCAGCGAAGAGGAGTCCGTACTCTTGCTCGCCTTGCTGGCCGGCGCACTGGCGGTGCTGATGTTGCTGGGCGATGTATTGGCGCCGGTGTTTGTCGCGATCGTCCTCGCTTACCTCATGCAGGGTGTTGCCAATCAGCTGCAAGTCTGGGGGCTGCCACCCTGGATCGGTGTTTGGGTTTCATCGCTGCTTTTCACAGGCATCTTCTTCGCCTTTATGCTCGGTCTGATGCCTCTGGTATGGAAACAGCTGGCAAGTCTCGTCCGTGAAGTCCCGGATATGGTGGAGCGGGGAAGAGTGCTCTTCAGCGAACTACCGATGGAATACACCCAGTTTCTCAGCCAAAACCAAATCGACCGCGCAATGAGTTCGCTGCAGGATGAGGTTGCAGCATTTGGTCAGCTGGTGCTGACGAAGGGTCTGACCTCGATTCCCAGCCTGATTGCCCTGTTTGTCTACATGGTGCTCATCCCACTCATGGTGTTTTTCTTTCTCAAGGATCGGGAAAAGATCGTCGGCTGGACCCTCGCATTTCTGCCTCAGAAACGCCCACTGCTGAACCGCATCTGGCTGGAGATGAACCAGCAGATCGCTAACTACGCGAGGGGCAAGGTCATTGAGATCATGATTATTGGTGGCGTCAGCTACCTCGCTTTCGTCCTGTTGGGTTTGAACTATGCGGCGTTGCTGGGTTTGGTTGTCGGCCTGTCGGTGATTATTCCTTACATCGGCGCCACGCTGGTAACGATCCCCGTTGTCGCGGTTGCCTTTTTCCAGTGGGGTGTAGGCCCCGATTTTTATTGGGTGGTTGTGGCTTACATGGTCATTCAGGTGCTGGATGGCAATGTGTTGGTGCCACTGCTGTTCTCTGAGGCAGTTAACCTCCATCCCTTGGCTATTATCGTGGCCGTACTGTTTTTTGGCGGCGTCTGGGGCGTCTGGGGCGTGTTTTTCGCCATTCCGCTCGCCACACTGGTGAATGCTATTGTTGGCGCTTGGCCCACTGCGCTCGAAGCGAGCCACGAATCTGCGCATGAATCTAAAAAGGTGGCGCGGCACGATGAAGCTGCCACCTAACCTTAAAATTTGGAGTCAATCATGATTGTTCGACAGGGATCGGTTGTTCGGTTACGCACGTTGCAGCTTGCTGCCGTAGGCATGGTTTGCGGGGTGCTGTTTGCCTGTGGAGGCGACAAATCAGCCTCTACTGCAACACCATCACAAACGCCTGAGAAGGTTGCCGCTGCAGTTGTGGATGGGGCGATTGTCACCAGCCCGAACGACAGCCGTGAATACGCGACGATGACGCTTGAGAACGGTCTCGAGGTCGTACTCGTCTCTGATCCTGAAGTCGAAAAATCTGCCGCGGCGCTGAGCGTGGGTGTCGGCCTGTTGTTTGACCCGATGGACTATCAAGGCATGGCGCATTACCTGGAGCACATGCTGTTTCTCGGGACGTCAAAGTATCCAACGCCTGACGAATATATGGAGTTCATGAGCCAGAACGGCGGCTCCAATAACGCTTATACCTGGCTCGACGTCACCAACTATATGTTCGAGGTCAAAAATTCAGCTTACGACGAAGCGCTTGACCGTTTCGCAGATTTTTTCAAAACGCCCAAGCTCGATCCCACCTACATCGACAAAGAGAAAAACGCCGTCAACGCTGAATGGTCGATGCGACGTGAGATGGACTACTTTGCGATGTACAAGCTCGATCGCGCAATGCTGGGCGATCACCCCGCCAACCGCTTCCTGATTGGTAATTTGGAGAGCCTTGCCGACAAGGAGGGTTCTTCGCTGCATGAGGCGACGGTCGATTTCTATAACCGCTACTACTCCGCCAACATCATGAAGCTGGCACTTATCAGTGATCGCCCCGTGAGCGAGATGAAGCAGCTGGTGCGCACTTACTTTGGCGACATCAAAAACAAGGAGATTGCCGAACCTGAGGTCGACAGCACGATCGATTTTGAGCAGGCGGCTGGCAAGCTGATTCATTTTGTCCCGCAGCAAGACCAGCGCATGCTGCAGCTGGACTTCATTATCGAAAACAACATGGATGCGTTCCGTGTGAAGCCCAACGAGTACTTGGGCTACATCATCGGTTCGGAAATGCCAAACACGCCGGCGGCACGACTCAAGTCGTTGGGTTGGGCCAGTTCATTGAACGTGAGCTCTTCACCCAACCAATACGGCAACTATGGTGTGTTTTCGATATCGGTTGACCTCACGCCCGAGGGTATGAGTCACCGCTCTGAAATCACCCAGATGTTGCTCGGGTTTATTGAAATGTTGAGGGCCGAGGGTGTCGACGACCGCTATGCTGATGAGTTCCGCACATCGCTGGCTAACCGGTTCCGCTTTCTTGAAAAGACCGATGACTTCAGCTACGCGACAGAGCTAGCGGCGGCGATGCAGGACTACCCGATCGAGCATGCAATCGATGCGCCTTACCGCTTCGAGAATTTTGACGCTACTGCAGTGCAGGCGGTGCTCGATCAGCTGACGCCGGAGCGCTTGCGAATTTGGCACGTGTCTCAGGAGGAAGAGGCTGACCAGGAAATGCATTTCTACGCGGGTAAGTATGCGATTGAGCCATTGGCACTGCCTGCTCGTGATGCTTGGCTCGCCGCGGCGGAGCAGCAATCTTTAGCCCTTCCGGCCTTGAACACGTTGTTACCCGAGTCTTTTGAAGTGGCCGAGGCAAGCCCGGAGCCGACCAAGGTCGTGGATCAAGACGGGCTGGAGATTTGGCTGCAGGGTAGCGAGTACTTCCCCGAGCAACCCAAGGGTTATACGCAGCTGTACATCAATACCGATGCACGCATCCGCGGCCCCGAGGGCGCAGTGCTGCTCGCTTTGTGGGAGGACTTGTATCAACTGTCGCAGACCGCGCTGTTCACCGAAGCCTCGATTGCGGGCATGGGCGGCAGTGTCAGCGTGGCAGAAGGTCTGCGACTCACGGTGTCCGGTTTCACCGATAAGCAGCCTGAGCTCATCAGCAAAGCGTTGGCCGGACTGCGTATTTCGCCCACCGAGCAGGAGCTCGCGCAAGCCGTTGATCGATTCTTGCGCGGTTTGCAAAACGCCAAACGCGGATTCCCCGTACGTCAGCTATCGCCTGCGTTGCGGGATTTAACCCGCGCCAGTGAGTGGGATGAGGCGCAGTTGATCGAAGTTGCCGAGTCCGTGAATCGCGAGCAGCTCGCCGCGTTTATCGATGGTGTGCTGAGCCGCAATCAGCTGCGGGGTTACATGTTTGGCAGCTACAGCCGCGAGGATGCGGATGCGCTCGCTGCAGCAATCGATGCTGCAATGCCTGAGCGTGAGGCCATCCCGTATCAGCGCGCGGCGGTGTATCAGCCGGAGCCGGGTTCAACGCTGGTGCTGAATCGCGACCTGCCGGTAGAAGACCTGGGCATGATGTATCTCTTTGCGGCCCCGGATAACAGCGTGGTTAGCGAGGCTAAAGGTCAGGTTCTCTCAGCCCACCTGAGTAACCGCGCGTTTAGCCAGTTACGTACCGAGGAGCAGTTGGGCTACGCCGCCGGTGGTTTTGCCACCAAGTTGGAAGATCAGCCGATGGTGGGCTTTTACATCCAAACGCCGGTCAAAGATCCCGCTGCGATGCTAGAGCGCTTCGAGCGTTTTAAAGGTGAGTATCGGGAAATGCTGCAGGCATTGACCGAGGAAGAGTTTGCCAATCTCAAAGCTGGCGTGATCACGACACTCACGCAGCCGCCCAAGAACTTGTCCGAGGAGGCAGGGCCATTTGTTGGTGATTGGAATCGCGAGCGCTATAGCTTCGATAGCCGAGACAAGCTGATCGCGGCGGCTGAGAGCGTCACGCTGGCCGATATCCAGGCTTTTTATGACGCGACCGTGATGGCGGAGAACCCCGCACGGGTGCTTCTGCAGCTGCGAGGTAAGCGTTTTGCCGATGCGCCTTTCGCTGAGTTGCCGGGTGCGACCGTGGTGGACGACGTCAGTCAATTCCACGCCAACATGCCAACGCAAAGCAGCAACTGATTAACCCTGCGCTGAATTAACAATAATGGAGGATAGCGCGTGACCCATTCAGACATAGACCCCCAGGAGCGCGAAGAGTGGATTGATTCGCTCGACTCGGTGGTACGGCATACCGGTGTGGGCGCTGCCTCCAAATTGTTAAGGGCTTTGCACAATCGCGCTGAACAAACCGGTGTGCCATTACCCGAGGCGATTACCACACCGTTCCGCAACACGATTGCGCCTGAGAACGAGCGTCCGATGCCGGGTGACTTGTTCATGGAGCGGAGGATCCGCTCGCTGATTCGCTGGAACGCGATGGCGATGGTCATGCGCGCCAACGACAATGAAGACGGTCTGGGCGGGCATATTTCGAGTTTTTCATCGAGCGCCACCCTTTATGACGTGGGCATGAATTACTTCTTCCGGGGGACTGCTGACGGTCACCCGGGAGACCTGGTTTTTTATCAAGGCCATAGTGCGCCAGGCATGTACGCACGCTCTTACCTGGAAGGTGTGATCAGCGAATCACAGCTTGAGAATTTTCGGCGCGAAGTCGGCGGCAATGGCTTGTCCTCTTATCCGCACCCGTGGCTGATGCCCAACTATTGGCAGTTTCCCACGGTGTCCATGGGGCTGGGTCCCATTCAGGCGATCTATCAAGCGCACGTTATGAAGTACCAGTCGCTGCGTGGTTTGGTGGATCACCGGGATCGCAAAGTATGGTGCTTCATGGGCGATGGCGAATGCGATGAGCCGGAATCTTTGGGCGCTATCGCACTGGCGGGCCGTGAGAAGCTCGGTAACCTGCATTTCGTGGTGAACTGTAATTTGCAGCGCTTGGATGGGCCCGTGCGAGGCAATGGCAAGATTATCCAGGAGCTGGAGGGTGTGTTCCGCGGCGCAGGCTGGAACGTCATCAAAGTGATTTGGGGGCGCAAATGGGATCCCCTGATCGAGCGCGACAAAACCGGCAAACTGCAAAAGATCATGGATGAAATCTGTGATGGCGAATTGCAGAACTGCAAATTCAATGGTGGCGCTTACACCCGCGAGCACTTCTTTGGTCGGTTCCCGGAAACCCTGGAGCTCGTCAAGGATCTGTCCGACGAGGACATCATGTACTTGAATCGTGGCGGTCACGATCCCTACAAGGTGTATGCCGCATACGCGGCGGCGGTTGAAGAAACCGAGCGCCCGACGGTGATTCTCGCCATGACGGTGAAGGGTTACGGCACCAGTGAGGCCGGAGAAGCGAGTAACGAAACCCACTCGCTGAAAAAACTCGACCTCAAAAGCCTCAAAGCTTTCCGGGATCGATTCGGCGTGCCGATCAGCGATTCAGCTCTCAAGGATGTACCGTTCTATCGACCCCCGGAAGATAGCCCGGAAATGCGTTACATGCGCGAGCGCCGTGCCGCACTGGGTGGTCATATCCCTTCTCGGCGGGCCCAGTCTCACTCACTGCCCGCGCCGGCAACCAGTACATACGCGAGCCAAAAGAAGAGCAGCGGGAAGCGTGAAATTTCAACCACGATGGCCTTCGTGCGGATTCTCTCATCGCTGGTGAAAGACAAGGAGATCGGCAACCGCGTCGTGCCCATCGTGCCGGATGAGGCGCGCACGTTCGGCATGGAGGGAATGTTCCGTCAGCTCGGCATCTATTCCTCTGCGGGGCAAAACTACACGCCCCACGATGCCGGCCAGATCATGTATTACAAAGAGGATGAAAAAGGCCAGATTCTGGAAGAGGGTATTAACGAGGCAGGTGCCTTTTCTGCTTGGCTGGCGGCTGCGACGTCTTACAGCGTATCGGATTATCCGATGGTGCCGTTCTATATCTTCTATTCCATGTTCGGTTTCCAGCGAATCGGTGATTTGGCTTGGGCCGCAGGGGATGCCCAGGCGCGTGGTTTCCTTATCGGAGCGACGTCCGGCCGGACTACCCTGAATGGTGAGGGTCTCCAGCATCAGGACGGTCACAGCCATGTGCTGGCTGGCACGATCCCGAACTGTATTTCTTACGATCCGACTTATGGCTTCGAGTTGGCGGCGATCATCGAACATGGCGTCAAACGGATGTTCGAAGATCAGGAAAATGTCTTCTTTTACATCACGACCATGAACGAGAACTACCACCACCCCGACATGCCCAAGGGAGTGGAGGGAGACATCGTTCGCGGCCTGTATCGACTACGTAAATCCTCTTCCAAAGCCAAGTTGCGTGTTCAACTATTGGGCGCGGGCAGCATTCTCCGTGAAGCCGAGGCGGCGGCGGAAATACTGGAGAAGGACTACAAAGTCGCCGCTGACGTTTGGAGTATGCCCAGTGTTAACGAGCTCGCCCGGGAGGGGCGCGAGATCTCCCGCTGGAACCTGTTGCACCCCGATGAAACGCCGCGCGTACCTTTTGTGACGCAGCAGCTGGCCGATACCAAAGGCCCGATCGTCGCCGCAACGGACTACATTAAAAGTTACGCGGAACAACTGCGCGAGTTCATGCCCCGTCGCTATGCAGTGCTCGGTACCGACGGTTTTGGACGCAGTGACACCCGCCGCAACCTGCGCCTTCATTTCGAGGTCAGCCGGGAGTACATCGTGCTGGCAGCACTGAAGTCCCTGGCGGATGAAGGTGACCTGCCCGTATCCAAAGTTGCAGAAGCCAGAGATCAGTTGGGCATCCCGGCTGATAAACCCAATCCCTTGCTGGCGTGACAGGAGCAATAAGACGTGGCTGAGATCACACTGAACGTGCCTGATATTGGGGCCGATGCCGCCGAAGTGGTTGAGATCCTCGTGGCGGTTGGCGATGTCATCGAGGAAGAGCAAAGCCTCATTGTGTTGGAGTCGGACAAGGCGTCAATGGAGGTGCCTGCCACTGCAGCGGGGACTGTCACCAGCATTGCAGTCAATGTGGGTGATGAGGTCGCTGAGGGCAGTGCCATATTGGTTGTCGAGTCAGCGGCTGATGAGGCGCCGTCCACCAAGGAAAGCGTAGAGACTCAAATACAGAATCCTGCTGCGGAAGAAGGCAGTGCCAGCGATGAGCCGGACGCAAACGCAGCCGCTGCAAACGGCGCGGAGGCAGGCAAACCACAAGAGCTGATGCTCACCGTTCCCGATATCGGCGGTGAGTCGGCCGAAATTGTGGAGGTGCTGGTTGCCGCGGGTGATCATGTTGAGCGGGAGCAGAGCCTGCTCGTTCTAGAGTCAGACAAGGCTTCTATGGAGGTGCCTGCGACGCACTCGGGCGTAGTGCTTGAGGTAGTGGTCAAAGTCGGGGAAGAAGTCGGTGAGGGCGCAGCGATTCTGCGTTTACAGACAAATGAGGCGCCTGCTGCCGCCGTAGCGGGCGATGCACCAGCGGTTGATGCGGACCAAAAGGTTCAGCCGAGCCCCCCGAAAGATGTTGCGGTACCCAGTCCGCAAAGCACGTCGCGAGAGGTGGGTCAGCCCGTACCCGAGGGGGCAGGCAGCTCAGAAAATGCTGACGTCTACGCAGGGCCTGCGGTCAGAAAACTCGCGAGGGAATTCGGCGTTGATCTGACTCTGGTGCAAGGCAGCGGGCCCCGCGGCCGCAT
>JAZBOZ010000263.1:0-10509 GCA_036351405.1 Halieaceae bacterium | reverse complement strand
TAGTCAAAATCTACCGTCAGCATCGCGCCAGTCGCTCCTGGTAATAGTCAGTCAGCCGTCGAGCACAGACATTCCAGCAATACTCTGCCCTTACCCGAGTGAGGGCAGCAGCGGACAACGCCTCGCGACGGGCCGGGTCATCGAACAACTGCGCAATCGCCTCTGCCAAGGCCAGCGGATCGCCTGCAGGTACCAACACGCCGCCGTCAGCCACGACTTCGCGGAGTGCACCGCCATCCGAAGAGACGAGTGGCATACCGCAGGCCATAGCCTCGATAGCGGGCAGGCCAAAGCCTTCATAAATCGAGGGCACCACCGCGATACTGCTCGCGGCATAGCGCGTGGCAATTTCTTCATGGGTTAAGCCACCCTCGAAATGAATACGCTCACGCAACCCCAGCTCATCGATCAGTTGATCGGTAGGGCCCCCTGGTTTCGGCCGCGCAATCAGCGTCAGTTCCACATCCGGATAACGATCAACCAAGTTGGCGAGGGCCCTGAGTAATACGGACAAACCTTTGAGCGGGGCATCGGCGGAGGCCGTGGCAATTAGCCGCCGCGGATGCCGCGGCACTTCAGGCCACGGGCGGAAAACCT
Source organism: Halieaceae bacterium (assembly GCA_036351405.1). Classification (GTDB taxonomy): domain Bacteria; phylum Pseudomonadota; class Gammaproteobacteria; order Pseudomonadales; family Halieaceae; genus Luminiphilus. The sequence continues at coordinate 9,912 of JAZBOZ010000263.1, read as the reverse complement.
CGGTATCGACCCCGTTGGGCATCACCGAAATAGCCCCGGGCGGCACGCCAAAATCTGCCACAATATCCCGCGCAGACAGGGACGACACCGTCACGATGTTGCGCAGTGACCGAGCAACCCGCGTTTGCATTTGCAAGAAATGGTGCCAGCGGCGCACCAGCAGACGGCGATACCAGACCGGTTCGGCAGCGAGCCCGACGCGCAGATCCCGAGTGATCGGGTGGTGGATCGTGGTGACCACCGGGACGCCGGTGCGCTGCAAGTCGATAATGCCGTCAGCCAGCGTTTGGTTATCGTGGATCACGTCGAACTGGTCCAGGCGCGGCAACAGCCACTCGCGGACGCGCTCGCCAAAGGTGTAGGGCTCGGCAAAACCACCCGTGAGCTTGCTGAACCACTCAACCCGCGCCAACCGGTCTTTCAGCTGCTTTGGTGTCACCGAGGCCAACCCGTGCTGGTACAAATCGAGGCTCGGCAGCTCAACGAGGCGTACGCCCGGGTCCAAATGGGGATAGGGTGGGCCCGAAATCACCGTCACCTCGTGGCCAAGCGCCACCAGCGCCCGACTCAAATACCGGAGATAGACCCCCTGCCCCCCCGAGAATGGCGCTGAACGATAGCCCAGCAGTGCGATACGCAGGGGCTGAACCGGTGAGGGATCAATGCCTGGGCAATTGGCCTCCACGGCCCTGGAAACGGCGACGTTGATGGGACAACTCCGGCAAATTGATGGTCAAAGCAGACGCGCAGTGTAACAGCTGGGGGCCACTCGGGTCGCGCCGAACACGCGCTGCCGCTACACTGCTGCGGTTTTCGCAAAGACCTGAGTGATATGTCCCAAGCAAGTGCGTTCAAAGGCATCATTTTGGCGGGCGGGTCAGGCACCCGCCTACATCCGCTGACCAGCGTCGTCAGCAAGCAATTGATGCCGGTCTACGACAAGCCGATGATCTACTACCCGTTGGCGACGCTGATGCTCGCCGGTATTCGCGATGTACTGGTCATCACGACACCCCGGGACCAGTTGGCTTTTGCCAATCTTCTGGCGGACGGCAGCCAGTGGGGAATCAATATTCAATACGCGGTGCAGCCAAGCCCCGACGGCCTGGCGCAGGCTTTCATTCTCGGCGCTGAGTTCATTGGCTCAAGCCCGGCGAGCCTGGTGCTCGGGGACAACATCTTTTACGGCGGCGGCCTGACCCAAAAACTCAAGAACGCGGCCAGCCGAGACGAGGGCGCGTCTGTCTTCGCCTACTACGTGCAGGATCCGGAACGCTACGGCGTAGTGGAGTTTGATAAACAGGGCAAGGCCATCGATATCGAGGAGAAACCCAGCCGACCGCGATCCAATTACGCGGTGACTGGTTTGTATTTCTATGACAACGATGTCGTCGATATCGCACGCAATATCCAGCCATCACACCGTGGCGAGCTGGAAATCACTGATGTGAACAAAGCCTACCTCGAGCGGGGCGATTTACAGGTGGAGGTGATGTCTCGCGGCACCGCCTGGCTCGATACCGGTACGCACAACTCGCTGCTCGACGCCGCCAATTTCATCCGTGTGGTGGAGGAGCGCCAAGGCCTCAAGATCGCCTGCCCCGAGGAAATTGCCTATCGGCAGGGCTACATCGATGCAGACCAACTGCTGGCTCTCGCCAAGCCCCTCGAAAAAAGCGGTTACGGTGTTTACCTGAAATCCTTATTGCGGGAAGAAGGGGTCTACTTCGATGCACGTTGAGCAAACGCCCCTCAGCGGCGTATTGCTTCTGCGCCCCAAGGTTTTCGGCGATGAACGCGGTTTCTTTCTAGAAAGCTGGAACGCGCAAACCTTTGCCGACATCGGGATCAATGCCCATTTCGTGCAAGACAATCACAGCCGTTCACGTCAGGGCATTCTCAGGGGGATGCATTTTCAAACCCAGCAGACCCAGGGCAAACTGGTGCGCGTCACCCAGGGTGAGGTATTCGACGCCGTTGTCGACCTGCGCGCGGATTCACCCACGCTTGGCCAGTGGTGCGGCTATATGCTCACGGCCGAGGGACACGAGATGCTGTGGGTGCCGCCCGGCTTTGCCCACGGTTTTTATGTGGTGAGCGAACAGGCAGACTTTCTCTATAAATGTACCGACTACTACCACCCCGAGAGCGAGGTTAGCTTGGCTTGGGACGACCCGAAAATCGGTATCGAGTGGCCGCTGGTCAACGGCGAGGCTCCGGCTTTGTCAGCGAAGGACGCCGCAGCCAAACGCTTTGAGGATGTCCCGCTGTTTCACACCTGATTCGGTGCCCTAAGTTCAGTTCACGCCAGATCCCGGCGGCTCAGTAGCGGCCGCCACCAATCCTCCCGCGCCAAATACCAGTCGATGGTTTTGGCGATGCCCGTCTCGAAGGTCTCAGCCGGGCTGAACCCCAACTCCCGCTCGATCTTGCTGGCATCGATGGCATAACGCCAATCATGACCCGCCCGATCTTCGACAAACTCGATCAAGGTCTCTGCTGAGCGACCCTGAGCGCAAGGGGAATGCGGGAACCGCTCGGCGAGCGTGGCGTCTTCAGCAAAACGCTGATCGAGCGCAGAACACAACAAACGCACAATATCGAGGTTGGCCCATTCGTTGTTGCCGCCGATGTTGTAAGTCTCTCCGGGCTTCCCGCGGTCGAGCACAGCGCCAATACCCGCCGCGTGATCACCCACGTAAAGCCAGTCGCGGATGTTGCTGCCATCCCCGTAAACCGGCAGCGACCGACCATCGAGAATATTAGTCAGGCACAAAGGAATCAGTTTTTCAGGGAAATGGAACGGCCCATAGTTGTTCGAGCAGTTGCTGGTGGTCACGTCCAATCCGTAGGTATGGTGGTAAGCGCGCACCAGATGGTCACTCCCCGCCTTGCTCGCTGAATACGGCGAGTTGGGCTCGTAGCGAAGATCCTCAGTGAAAGCAGGTGCATCCGGCGCCAGTGAGCCAAACACCTCGTCGGTCGACACATGATGAAAGCGGTGTGGCCGACCACTGCCCGAGAGCCATAGGGATCGCGCCACCGACAGCAGCGTATGCGTGCCCACCACGTTGGTCCGGATAAAAGCATCCGGCCCGCTGATCGAGCGGTCGACGTGGCTCTCCGCGGCAAAGTGCACCAGGGTGTCGACCTCATGCGCCTCCATCGTGGCGCGTACCAGATCCTCATCGCATATATCGCCTTCCACAAAACCGATGCGGCCATCGGCTTCAAGCGGGGCCAGGCTCGCGCGATTGCCGGCATAGGTAAGCGCATCGTAGGCGACGATGTGGTCCTCGGGGTGGTGCTCTGCCCAGTGATAGACAAAGTTGGCGCCGATAAAGCCCGCCGCACCAGTAACCAGAAGAGAACGTGCCATGGTCTTACTCCGAGGATGATTCAGCGAGCGATTGCAGCATGTCGCGCAATGCAACGCGCCAGTGCTGGCCTGAAATATTCAGTTGTGATCGGGTGCGAGACTTATCAAGGACGCTGTAGGCCGGGCGGGTTGCAGGCGTCGGATAGTCGGTCGCCGGAATCGGGGCGATGTCCGCCGCCGCCTTCAATAAACCGAGCGCCATCGCCTCTTCGCGAATCGCCACGGCAAAATCGTACCAGCTACAAGCACCCGCATCGCTCCAGTGGTAAATGCCATAGGCGTGAGGGTCAGCGCAGAGCTGCCAGCAGACGTCTGCCAAACCGTGCGCCCAGGTTGGCGTGCCAATCTGGTCCTCGACTACGGTCAGGGACGGTCGATCCGCCATCAGGCGCAGCATGGTTTTTACAAAATTGCCGCCATGGGCTGAATACACCCAACCGGTGCGGACGACCAGTGCATCGGCGCCACTATCAAGCACCGCCACCTCACCGCCGCGCTTGCTGGCCCCATAGACGCCCAGCGGATTCACCGCCGCATCAACCGCGTAAGGTTGCCCTGATGCACCGTCAAACACGAAATCGGTCGATACGTGCAGCAAGCGGATACCCGTCGCCGCACATATCTGCGCCAGGTGTTTAGGCCCCTCGCAGTTGATCGCCCAAGCCCGCTCAGATTCTTCTTCGGCACGATCCACCGCCGTGTAGGCCGCCGCATTGATGATGGCTTGCGGCGCATGGTGCTCAACTGCCGCGCGAATGGCTCCGAGGTCGGTGATATCAAGGCTCGCGCGATCCAGCGCCACACACTGCACACCCTCAGGCACGCTGTGACACAACTCATACCCGAGCTGACCGCCTGCGCCTAGCACCAGCACCCTGTCAATCAGAGGGCTTGTGGCTCTGGTCGTGGTCAAAGCCGCGCCTCAATCCAGTCTGCATACTCGGCAATGATGTCTGGGCCTTCCGGTTCATTGAAAATTTCGTGGTACAGGCCGGGCAAGATCTTCAGGGTATTGTCGGTAGAGGCAATCTTGCTCGCGAAGGCCTGCGCACCCTCGGGGGCCGCCATTGTGTCGTCGCCCCCGTGCATCACCAGTACGGGCAGAGCGATTTCGCTGGCGCGAGACATCACCTGATCCATCGCGGCGAAGATCGCTACCGCGAGACCCGCTGTGACTTTCCCGTGGTTCACCAAAGGGTCTGCGTTGTAATCGGCCACCACCTTGGGATCGCGACTGACACCACTCGCGTCCAACGCCATCATGCCTAGCGTGGGCGCCACACGCGCCAGAAGCCTGGCTACGCCCATCAACAAAATGTTCGGTGGCTCTGTCACCGCAAAGGCCGGACCAGAGAACAACGCACCGCGGTAATGATCGGCGTCGTCCAACAACAGCCGTGCGGTGATCAATCCGCCCATGCTATGGCCCAGGATAAAGCACGGTGCACCGGCGTATTGCTGCTCTGCGAAATCCCGGCACTGGCGCACGCCGGGCAAGTAATCATCGAAGTGGCGCACAAACACTCGAGGGCCCGGCGACTCGCCATGACCGATATGATCCGGCGCCAGCACAGCAAACCCACGAGCATTCATTTCGGCGGCCAACGCCTCATAGCGACCGCTGTGCTCGCCCAAGCCGTGCACCACGATCACCACGGCCTGAGGCGCGCCGTCCACTGACCAGTGGCGATAGCGCAGGCCGTCTGGAAAAGTCGACATCTCGGTCATGGTGCCTCCCGGGCGATTAGTCAGCGACAGGCGTCAGCCAGTCGCTGTACTTTGGCTGCTGTCCTCGCACCGATTCGAAATAAATGCGCTGTAAGGTTTCCGTGATGGGACCGCGGCGGCCCTCACCAATCTTGCGACCATCGAGCTGGCAGATCGGGACCACTTCCGCGGCTGTGCCCGTAAAGAAGGCCTCGTCGGCAACGTAAACCTCGTCCCGGGTGATGCGCTTCTCCTTGATGGTGTAACCCTGATCAGCAGCGATACGGAAAATGCTATCCCGAGTGATGCCCTCGAGGCAGGAGGTCAGTTCAGGGGTATAAATGACACCGTCGCGCACGAGGAAGAAGTTCTCACCACTGCCCTCAGCGACGTAACCCTCGTTGTCGAGCAACAGCGCTTCATCGCATCCCGAGTCCAGCGCCTCACGCAATGCGAGAATCGAATTGATGTAGTTGCCGTTCGCTTTCGCTTTGCACATGGTGATGTTGACGTGATGGCGCGTATAGCTCGACGTGCGAACTTTGATACCGCGCTCCAAGGCCTCGGGCTCCATGTACGAGGGCCAGGACCAGGCAGCAATCATGACATGGGTCTTGAGGTTATCAGCGCGCAAGCCCATACCCTCCGAGCCCAGGAAACACATGGGGCGGATATAAGCCTCGGTGAGACCATTCACCCGCACCACCTCGCGCTGGGCGGCATTCAGGGTGTCAGCATCGTAGGGCATGTCCATTTGCAGGATGTGCGCCGAACGGAACAAGCGGTCGGTGTGCTCACGCAGTCGGAAAATACTCGTACCGTGATCACCCGCATCGTAGGCGCGGACGCCCTCAAACACGCCCATGCCATAGTGCAGCGTATGGGTTAGCACATGCACTCGGGCCTCTGCCCAAGGTACCAATTCACCGTCGAGCCAGATTTCTCCGGTCAGCTGCGACATATCCATCTTCTTTCCCCAGTTTCACGGGCACTTCACTGCCATTCAGACAGGCCCTTTAAATAGTTATCTCTGATGCGCTGCACCGTCTGCCGATATGTGGCCATAAGCTTTGCATCTGCGGTCGCAGCACGATCCTGCAATGCGCAGAGATGCACTTCACCGCGAAAGGCAAGGTAAGCCGCCCTCAGCGCATCAGCATCATCAGCAGGCATAAGCCCTGCGCGTTCAAGGGACTCGAGAATCCGCACCACGTCGGACCACTGTCCGATTTCCGGGTGTTGAGCCGCATGGGCGAGCACAAGGTATTGCACCACAAATTCGATGTCGACAATACCGCCAGGGGCCAGCTTGAGATCAAACTCGTCATCATTGGCCACCCGACGCTGCGCGCTCTGCTGCAACATCTTCAGGCGCATCTTGACCACATCCTCAGCCAGCACCTCGGTGTCACGTGGTGCTGCAATCACCTCTCCACGCAGCGCGGTAAGTGCATCGAGCAAATGCGCATCACCCGCGATGGGGCGCGCCCTGACGAGGGCCTGATGTTCCCAGGTCCAGGCGGATTCCAGCTGATACTTCTTAAGCGCCGCCAGCGTAGTCGCCACCAGACCGGAGTCACCGTTAGGGCGCAATCGCAAATCCACTTCGTACAAGCGCCCTGCCAGCATGGTTGTGGACAGCACGTGCACCACCCGCTGCGCCAGACGCGTATAAAAGCGCGCGTTATCGATCATCCGAGGCCCAGCCGTCTGCCCATCGGCGCCGTCGTACACGAACACCAAATCGAGATCTGAGCCATAACTCAACTCAATGCCGCCGAGTTTGCCGTAACCCATCACCGCAAACCCAGCACCCTCTGCCTGTGGCTCACCGTGTCGACGTACCAGTTCGACGCGCGCGATATGGATGGCCTGCTCGACCAACACTTCAGCCAGGAACGTTAAGTTGTCACTGACCTTCATGGTCGGCAACTCACCCAGCAATTCACTGGCGGCCACCCGCAGCACCACGGCATCCTTGATGCGACCTAGGGCTGCCATTTGTTCTTCAAGATCGTCCTCGGGGACACGTAACAGCTGCTGCTGGACCAAGCTGCGCATCTCACTGCGATCCGGTGCGCTGTGTAACCGCTCCGGGTACAGCAATTCATCCACCAGTTCGGGTCGCGCAGCGAGCTTATCCGCCAACCACGAGCTGCGGCCGGCCAGGTCAACCAAGGATGCCAACGCCTGCGGGTTTTCTTCTAGCAAGACCAGATAAGCACTACGCCGGCAGACCGCCGCAACAAAGGGCAGACAGGCACGCAGTGCGCGATCGGGATCAATCGCAGCGCCGGCAGCCTCAACCAGACGGGGCAAGAAACGCTCCAACCGTACTCTGCCCTCACCCGCCACAGCTTGCACGCGCGATGACACCAACAGCGCTTGCAGTTCGCCCCAGCTCCCTGCCGCATCGGCAAAACCCAGAGCCGTCATTGATTGTTGATCAAGGCCTGCAAAGGTCAGGGCTTCCGGCTGATCACTGTGCTCATCCGGTACCGCCACCAAACTGGCGAAATGGTTAGCCACAACCGTGCGATGGGCTGTGAGTTGCGCCTCGAGTGTCGCCCAGTCAGGCAACCCCATAATCAGCGCCAACTTAAGGCGAGCCAAGGGTTCGCCGGGCAACGTCTGCGTTTGCTGATCTGCCATGCCCTGAAGCGCGTGCTCAAGGTTACGCAGAAACCGATAAGCACTACGCAGCTCGCTGACCGCAGCCACGGGAAAAAGGTCAGCAGCCACCAATTGATCGAGCACGACATTGAGCTCTCGGTGGCGAAGTTCGGGAATACGCCCACCGTGGATCAGCTGCAGGCTTTGCACAATAAATTCAATTTCCCGGATGCCGCCGCTGCCTCGCTTAATGTCATCACCGAGGTTCAGCCGGCGCGTCTCGGCACTGATCATGGCCTTCATTTCGCGCAGACTTTCTACCACGCTGAAGTCCGTATAGCGGCGATAGACAAAAGCGCGGATCATCTGATGTAGCGGCTGAACGTCGACCGCTTCACCAGTCACCGGCCGTGCCTTGATCATGGCGTAGCGCTCCCACTCACGCCCCTGCTCTTGGTAATAAAGCTCCAGCGCGGCATAACTACCCACCAGCGCGCCGCTGTCACCGTAAGGACGTAATCGCATGTCGACGCGAAACACGAAGCCATCGGCAGTGTGCGCATCCAGGAGGCGGATCACCGTTTGCCCAAGGCGGATGAAGTATTCCTGATTGCTCGTGCTGGAGCGGCCACCTTCGGTATGGCCGCCCTCGGGATAGGCAAAAATGAGATCGATGTCCGAGGACAGATTGAGCTCGCTCGCACCCAACTTGCCCATAGCAAGCACTACCAGCGGCTGAACACGCCCGCTTTCGGCGCCTATCGGTTGCCCCCAGCGAGGCGCAAGTTGCGCGGTCGCAAAAGCCACAGTGCTGCGAATACAGGCATCAGCCAACGCCGAGACATCAACCAGCGTCGACTCAAGCGCTGCCCGTCGGGTGAAGTCCCGCCAGACCAGGCGCAACATCTGGCGCTGGCGAAATCGACGCAACGCTGCCATGTATTGTTTTTCATCACCGGCATCAGCGGTCGCGGCGTTGACACTATCCAGCCAGTCCTCTGCATCCCAGTCGCGACCCGCCAACAGGGTTTCAGCATTGAGTTCAGCCAGCACCCAGTCGAACTCACGGGCCACTTGCTCGGCAAAAAAAGTGCTGCAAGCCAAGAGCTGTTCGAATTCTGCCGCCAGACCCGCGTTATCTAGAGCCTGCCGCAACTGCGTGACGGCCGCCTCACCCGCGCGTCGCTCAATTCCCGACCAGGCACTATCCAGCTGATCATGGAGCGACTCAGGTAATGCCATGTCAACGCTCGAGCGCCGGAGTAACCCGGAGCACTTCCTCGATCGTGGTCTCCCCATCTGCCACTTTTTCGGCGCCGGCCAGACGTAACGGGGTCATTCCACCGGCAATCGCAGCATTGCGGATGTCCCGGGTAGAATAACCATCGACGATGGTTTCCTGAACATCGGTCGATGCCACCAAAACCTCATACAGCCCTTCACGACCGCGATAACCCGTGTCACGGCACTGTTTGCACCCCACCGGGCGAAACAGCTGGTCGGGCATCGGCAGGGCACCACCGGTCATGGTTTGCCAACCATCGGCATCTGCGGGCGCAAGCTGCTTACAAGCTGTGCAGAGACGACGTACCAATCGCTGCGACATTGCCCCGCGAACCGTGGCGCGAATCAGAAACGCCGGTACGCCAAGCTCATTGAGTCTCGAGATGGCACCGGGTGAATCATTGGTGTGCAAGGTGCTCAGTACGAGGTGCCCGGTCAACGCCGCCTGCACCGCCATATGTGCGGTTTCCAAATCGCGGATCTCACCGACCATGATCACGTCGGGATCCTGCCGCATCAACGTCCGCACCCCGGTCGCAAAATCGAGATCGATATTGTGGTTCACCTGCATTTGATTAAACGCGGGCTCCACCATTTCGATGGGATCTTCGATGGTGCAGACGTTGACTTCAGGGGTAGCCAGCCGGCGCAAGGTTGAGTAGAGCGTCGTGGTCTTGCCCGAACCCGTAGGCCCGGTGACCAGCACAATACCCGTGCCGGTTTCGATCATGCTCTGCCAACGTTCGAGGTTATGGTCCGTCAGACCAAGCTCGGCGTAGCTTTTGAGCAGCACATCCGGATCGTATATCCGCATCACCAGCTTCGCGCCAAACGCTGTTGGCATGGTCGACAGGCGCAGCTCAACCTCGTTGCCGTCAGGCGTGCGGGTTTTCATTCGCCCATCCTGGGGACGGCGCTTTTCCGCGACG
>JAZBOZ010000262.1:0-3728 GCA_036351405.1 Halieaceae bacterium | reverse complement strand
TTCCGCCTGATAGTCGCGATTATATGGTTATCGGCACATCCGGGGGTCATGAAAGTGGCGTAGGATACAAACCCAAGCAGGATAACGGCAAGCGTTGTCCCGGGCCCTGTGCCTACAATCATAAGGATTATGCAAACTATTTCTGGTTATACAGCCTGGGTGAGGCTGAAAGAGTCGCGAATTCGGAAATCGAGCCGTTTGAGGCAAGGCCATACGCTTTCGGGCCGCTGCCCGTTTTCAGCCTTGGTCGTTTGTTGATAGGGGCCGACTACCACGAAGAAACCGGGAGGCTCTTCATCATGATTGGGAAGGGCGATTATACGCAGGATAGGTATGCAGCTCAGCCGGTGCTTTTGGTCTATAAGGTGAGAAAAGCGGACCCTTCGCCAGCCCCCTGACGTGAACGTCACCTGTCGTTAATCTGGAGTGGCGTCGCTAGAAGCGGAACACGACTATTTATTCGCATGCCACGGCCGAAGGGTGCTTATCCGCCTGGTGGCCGGGCCGATTGTGCAGCTGATGCGCTATCCAGATGGTACGCCAGAACGGCTTCGCAGGCTTCCTCATGCGCGGCGAACCAACCCGCATCTGCGTAGTCTCTCCACCGGTCAAGGCGTGGCGCTTCCACGAGGGCTGAAAGTGCCGGCACATCTACAGCGGTAGTCCAGTCGACGTCGTGCAGAAGTCTGGTCATCGTGTCTTCTGGAGTTGACACCAGTTCCTCAAAGGAAAGGCTAGTGTGTGCGTAGTGCTGACCATGAAGAAACGACAGTTTCCAAAGATAATAGAATCGGCGGTAGGGGTGTGGTGTCGCGTCGCGTTCAAGGAACGGGAATTGGCAGCGAAGGTCAGCGCACCAGCTGTCGAGGTAGAAGCTGTCGCGATAGGTGCGATCGACGTCGAGCGCGTTCATCTCCCTTTTGTCCCTGAGGAACGACAGCCATTGCTCCCGAGGGTGGCGGTAAAGATGAACGATCACGGCCTGTGGAAAATAATGGCGCAACCATGCGAGTCGGAAATCAACGCGATTGAACTGGAGAACTGCTCGATTCGAGGCGCGCTCAACCAGTAGCTCGATGTAGCGCACCATGGCGGGGTCCCAGCTTCGTTCTGTCATGTACAAGCTTTCATCAATCCAGCGTGGCTGGTACCACTGAGCAAGCTCCTCCAGCCCTTCGTACTCGCGCCAGTAGTCGCTTACCCCGACGTGGCTGTCGTCGACTCGCACACCTCGCAGAGTCGGGTTGAACCACTGGCGCTCGTTGAAGGGCTCGTAGTAGGCGGTACATCCTTTGATTTGCCGAAAGAGATTCCATAGCAGGGTGGAGCCGCTGCGAAAGCGACTTGTGATAAAGACAGGAGGGGGGCGACTGCCGACATCAGTTGGCGATTCCCTGACGCTTGACAGGTCGATGTAAGGCGCGGGCCGGTTTTGAATATGCGGCAGGTGAATGTGTCGCAGCAGGAAATGACTGTCCAATTCTGCACGAACGCTAGGGTGTTGGAGAAAGCGTTTGAATAGCCGCAGTAATGATCGCTTCACAGCTCGCATGACAAAAAGTCCACTTTACGGAGGCGACAGCAATTGCAAACGGTGACTACTCGCCACCTTTCTTATGCCTTGCCTTGGACGGGGTACGTCTTCGGGCAGTCGCGTGCGTCGTTCGGATCGCAATTCACCGCATGTAGCCCGAAGGTTCGAGCGGGGGGGTTGAGCACCTTGGCAGATCTCCCATGTCTGTCTTTTTCAATCGTTCACCATGTACGCGTTCCACCAAAGCTGGAACATGAGGAGGCTCCAGAGAAGCGCGCCGTGGTCGATTTCGCCTCGCTGATGCTCTTCCCATAATCGGCGCACGCTGTCCATCTTCACGTACCGTGGTAATCCATCCTCTGCGCACAGGAGTGTTTGCGCTGACAGGTCCCGAAGCTCACCCCTGAACCATTCAGCTAATGGGGGTGAGAATCCCATTTTCCTTCTGTCAAGAACAGCCTTTGGAAGTTCTTCGACAAAAACCTCCCTGAGCAGATACTTCTTTTCATGCTTGCGCAGCTTCAGCGATGACGGAAGCTGCGCTGCGTATTCGATCAGTCGATAGTCGAGCAGCGGTGCACGCACTTCCAGCGCATGGGCCATACTCATGCGATCCACTTTCACCAGGATGTCACCGCACAGATAGGTCTTGATATCTGTATAGAGTATGCGAGCAAGGTGATCGCAATCCTTGCAGCTTTCGTAGGGCTTGCGCGTGATCCCGCTCGGGTGATAGGTGCCCAGGCGGCGACGAACGTCGTCGTTGGCGAGTTCCTGCCATTGCTCGTCCGTGATCTGAGCGTTCGACAGGTAGAACGCCATGGCGGGGTCGGTCGAGATGGCAGCAAATAGTGTCCCGGCGCGGCGTAGGATTCGGTTCGAGCTGCGTTTGAGTAGGGGCGCCAGCCACTTGAGCGGACCGCGGCGCAAACGCTCGGGTACGCGTTCGCGCCACCGATTCTCGGCTGCATCGATCACGTATTTCTCGTATCCGGCGAACACCTCGTCGCCGCCGTCGCCCGCGAGCGCGACCGTCACCTGCCGCCTTGCCAGCTTGGAGACGAAATACGTTGGCACCAGCGATGGGTCGGCGAAGGGTTCGTCAAAGTAGCTGGCGATGCGTGTCAGGTTTTCCGCCACGCTTTCGCTGACCACGAATTCGTGGTGATCGGTGAGGTACTGTTCGGCGACGATCCTCGCAAACTCGGTTTCGTTGAAGCGCTGTTCGTCGAACCCGATGGAGCAGGTCGTGACCGGGCGCTCGCTCAGCCGGGCCATGGTTGCTACAACACCGCTTGAGTCCACGCCGCCGGAAAGAAACGCACCCAAGGGAACGTCCGCGATCATGCGCCGCCGCGTAGCCGCATCGATGTGCGCGCGAAGCGTCTCGCGTGCTTCGTCTTCCGCGCATTGGTGTGATGTAAAGTCGAGGTCCCAGTATTGATGCTTGCGGTGTCCCTCGGCAGTAATTTTCAGCCAATGCCCCGGCTCGAGCTTGTACACACCCTCGAAAATCGTCTTGGGATCGGGAATGTACTGGTAGGCAAAAAAATCGTGCAAGGCGTCGAGCCGAATCTCGCGCTCGACCAGTCCCGCGGCCAAGAGGGCCTTGAGCTCGGACGCAAAGGCGATATCGCCGTTATGGAACGTGTAGTAAAGAGGCTTCTTTCCGATACGGTCCCGGGCGATAAAGAGCGATTCAGTCTCACGGTCCCACAGGGCAAAGGCGAACATGCCGTTGAGCGCCTCCAGGCAGTCGTGACCGCGAGAGGCATAGAGAGCGAGGATGACCTCCGTGTCCGTTCCGGTCGAGAACACGTGGCCGTCGACCATGAGTTGCTCGCGCAGCTCGAGAAAATTGTAGATCTCGCCGTTGAACACGATCACGTAGCGGCCACACGCAGAATGCATCGGCTGGTTACCGGCCGCCGACAGGTCTACGATGGCCAGCCGGCGATGGTGCAGCCCGACAGGGCCCTCGACAAAGGTGCCATCGGCATCGGGGCCGCGGTGGCGGATGGCCTCGCCCATTCGCGCCAGAGTTGTTTCATCTCCCACGTTGCCGTGAAAACAGCTGAAGCCGGCGATACCGCACATGGCTAAAGACTCACGTAGGGGCGCAGGCGAGAGCCGAGTCGCACGGTGACCGGCAGTGGCAGCCGCCGCCAGGCGATTTCGGCGATACGGCGGGCAC
>JAZBOZ010000261.1:0-5037 GCA_036351405.1 Halieaceae bacterium | reverse complement strand
ATGGCGGCGCCTCATACGGTCTTCTCCCTTAGCGCACAGGCCGTGCGTGGGCGGCACTGCGGAATAGTGCGTTGGCAACCAGCACGTGAAGACCGTCCTGATACGCACGGACCGTCGGGTCCTGAGTGAAGCCAATGACTTGCCCACGACCGTACTCCGCAGCCATGACAAATGGCTTCCAGGCGAGCTGACGACGGGTCTTCTCCCAGATATGACCGCTGGCCACGAGTTCATCAGCACCAAGATAACGCGCCACGTTGACGCCCTCATCGAGTTTCAACGGGGTGTATGCATCAGCACTACGAGACAGTACGTGCAGTGTCTCCGCCACGCCCGCACCCAACCAGTGATCAGGATCGACTGCCGCACGGAGCATTGCACCGCCAATAGGCGCAGGATCCGCGTTTTCCATGGCGATCGCTGACGCATACCCTTCCGCGTCCAGCGCCTTGCCTGCTACCCGCGCCTCACGCTCGTCTTTTGCGGGTTCAGCATCCTCGTCATCGGTAATACGGTATTCACGGCTAACTGGCAAAAGATCGACATCAGGATGCGCGAGTGTGCGTGTCGCCCCGCCCAGCGCGACCACAACGCCACCGCGACGGACCCAATCCTTGAGCGTTTCGATACCGCCGGCCGATAGCGCGCCGGCATAGCCGCGCCAAGTATCGGGCAATACGAGCACCTGATAACGAGAGAGATCAGCACCATCCAGATCGGCGACTCGAATCGGCGTCACCGGGTAACCAAACTGACGCTCCACTACAAAGCGGAAATTACCGGCCGAGTAAGAACTCGTCGGCTCGTCCCATGCCAGCGCAATCCGCGGGGCATTCATTCGCACCACCCGCTCGCTGCCAAAGCTCGGCCCCTCGGTCACCCAGCTATCACTCACTGAAACTACGTCTGCTCGTGTCTCTGACACATAACGGGTCATCGAATCGTGCAAATCGTCCGCATTATCGGCAACGTCGATGATCAAAGTGCCGGCGGGATATTCGACGCCAGCAAGCGTGAAAGCGCGATCACTGCTCTTGACGGCGACTCCATCTCGCAGCGCCAGCGCCAGCAGGCGTACCGCATTCTGCTCACCCCAGGGCACAACGTAGGCGACTGCGGCCTTCGCAGGAGCGGCGGCTTTGGGCATGACATCGGCGGCCACAAGTGTTGTCGATGTTTCTACACGACGTTCGCAGGACACCGAGTCGAGGTTAAATAGCATCGGCATAGACCAAGCGGTCACGTCATACATTTCGTCGGGTAAGTTCTTGGCGTGCAACCGCTCCTGTTCAGCGACGAAATCCGGATCCATCGGCACATCCCGATCCAGCAGCGTTCGCAGCATTCGCTTGGCCGGCTGATCGAGATTAATCACCAAGCTGCCGGCGCCGAACTGTCGGCCACAGGCTTTGAAATCGCCATTGGCGCGCTCCACCCTGGCACCTTGCGCCGCCAATAGCGCACCCAACCGGTCAACACCATCCTGGTCGGCCTGCGCCGGAATGACGAACGCTTTCACGTTTTCCTTTTTGCCCTCTGCGACCGCGCTCAATTGGTAATCGCGAAAATCTTGCAGCAGCTTTTCACGATTCGTTGCCACCGTCTCGGCCGTCGCCAGCGAAGTCAGGAAGTGATTGCGTACTGTTTGCTCATAAGGCACTTCCACACCATCGTATTGACGAACCACAAGACCGCGTGAAGACGCCTGTTCGTAGGTCATGGCCACGCTGCCGAAATAAGAGGGCCAGCTGGCGCCGTAGCCCGGATAAAAAGCGTCATAGACCTCGCGCGTGAAGTAATCGATACCAAACTGATCAAACCAGCGGGCATTGTTACGACCAAAGAGCTGAAGGCTGGCGCGTTGGTCACCCGCGAGATGCGGGTTGAAAGGCACCGCCTCTGGTGCAAAGTAGTAGGTAGAGTCCGATCCCATTTCATGCAGATCTACAAAGGCCACCGGCAACCACTCGCGCACGGCATCCGCATGGCCTCGTGTCTCTGGCTGCGTGCGAATGAACCAATCGCGGTTCAGATCAAACAGATAATGGTTGGTGCGCCCTGCGGGCCAGGGCTCATTGTGCTCTGCGGATAGCCGATCGCTGCTGGGTTCCAACCCCAGTGCCGTCTCAAAGCGATGGATGAAACGGTCTCGCCCATCGGGGTTCTGCATGGGCACCAGCACCACAATACTGTGCTTCAGTATGTCATCAACACGCTGCTCGCCCCGTGCGGCTAGCAAGTGGTAGGCCGTCATCATGGCGGCATCACTCGAGGAAATTTCATTACCGTGCACGCCATAAGCCAGCCATGTCACCGCCGGCAAGTCATCGATGAGTGCTGACGCTTCACCGCTTGAAGTGTCGGGATCAAGCAGCTGATGCATACCTGCTTGCACATCGGCGACACGAGCCATGTTTTCAGCAGAGGAAATGGCGGCGTAAAACAACGTGCGCCCTTCCCACGTCGTCGCTATGTCTTCAATCATGACCTGCTCGGGAGCCGCGGCTTTCAGCGCCTCAAAGTACCTTCGGACGTCATGGCTCCAGGTAATGCGCTCACCACTGGTGTAACCCAGCACAGACTCAACGGTTGGAATACTGGCGTCATACTCGGTGTCGGGCCACATAACTTCGGCGGTGGCAGGTACACCGAGAGCCAGCAATACCGTCAATAACATTGGGCGCAGTAGGCGTGCAGACATGGTCGGGAAGATCCTTGCTGTGAGATGGCGCTACATAGTGGCCGCCTTGGCGCAATGCCGCAACTCCCATTGATCCGTATAGCCGTGGCTACCCGCGTGAACTAAAGCTGCATGTCAGAATGAGTTGTCCGGCATCTCAGGCTACACTACCGCAGACCTGAAAATGGCTGACAGAGGACCGATGCAATGAGCACTGAGGCGGAAATAGCGCAGGGAGGATTACCCGGATTTCTCGGGATGACTGTGAGCGACCGCGGCGCCCAGTGGTTGGAAATGTCTCTGGCTATTCAGCCCCAGCACATGCGCCCCGGTATACCAGGACTTCACGCGGGCACGGTCGTGACGCTCGCCGACACCACCTGTGGTTATGCATGCATGGAAGCACTACCCGCCAATGCGCGCAGCTTCATCACCATAGAGCTGAAGTCGAATCTGCTGGGCACTGCGACCGAGGGCACGCTGGTATGCCGGGCGGAGCCTGAGCACACAGGCAGAACGACTCAGGTGTGGACTGCGGTCGTTCGACACAAAGAAACCGATCGCAAAATTGCGGTATTCAGCTGCACGCAGCTTGTCATTTACTGAAGACGCAGCAGCTGTTGTGACCTCGTATCAATAATTGATGTGGGCCTTGTCACAGGGTAAATTATTGCCGCAGTTTGCTTGGCCAAAAATCTCCGAATGCCCAGCACCGTTTTACCGCAACGTCGCGATGATTACCGGTGTCAATTCGAGAGGGCAAACCCTCTAATCCATCTGAAGACAGGACCCACCATGCGACGTTACGCATTCTGGCTGCTGATTGTTGCCGCACTGACCGCAAATCCCGCTTTGTCTGCCATCAAGCAGACCAAGGGACATTTCGAAGACAAGTTCCGCCAACTGGATGAGGTGCTGCCGACGGCCAATGACTACCGCACCGCCGGCGGTGAGCCCGGTCACGAGTACTGGCAGCAAAAGGTGGACTACGACATTGATGTCAGGCTGCTGGAGGACCAGCGCCGGGTCGAGGCGAGCGAACGCATTCGTTACACCAACAACAGTCCGGATACGCTGCGCTTCCTGTGGCTGCAGTTAGATCAAAACAAATTCCGCAATGACTCGTTGGCTGAACGAAGTACCGCTTTCGCCGACAGCAGCCGCCGAGGTCCGAGCGTTAAAGACGCCAGCGGCAGCAAGCCGCCGCAGCTGAGCCTTGAGGAGCTGCGCCGACAGCAGTTCATGGAAGACAATGAGCTTGGCTACACGCTCTCGGCGATCCGAGACGACAACGGCGATCTCGCCCACGTCGTGGTTGGCACTAATCTGCGCATCGATTTACGCGAGCCGCTCCCGCCGGGTGAGTCCATTGAGTTTGCCATCGACTTCGCTTTCAACATCGTGGACGAAAACACCGTCACCGCTCGCGCCGGTTACGAGCATTTCCCCGATGACGAGCGCGAAGGCGGCAACGACATCTTCCTGCTGGCCCAATGGTTCCCGCGTCTCCACGCCTACACGGACTACGAAGGCTGGACCAACAAAGAGTTTTTGGGTCGTGGCGAATTCACCCTTGAGTTTGGTGATTACACCGTCGACATCACCGTGCCCGACGATCACATCGTCTCCTCAACCGGCGTACTGCAGAACCCTGAGGATGTACTGACCGACAAACAGCGCAAGCGCCTCGAGAAAGCACGCGATGCGGACAAGCCCGTATTCATCGTCACGCCCGAGGAAGCGCTGGAAAACGAACGCGAAGGCGCCTCCGGAGAAAAAACCTGGCGCTTCCAGGCCGAGCAAGTTCGTGACTTCGCCTGGGCTTCATCACGCAAGTTTATTTGGGACGCCCAAGGCTACCAGCAAGGCGGTGACGTACAACCGCTGGTCATGGCGATGTCGTTCTATCCGAAAGAAGGTGAGCCGCTGTGGTCCAAGTACTCAACCGCCGCTGTGATCCATACCATGAAGGTCTACTCACGATATTCCTTCGACTACCCCTACCCCGTAGCCCAGTCCGTCAACGGCCCTGTGGGCGGTATGGAATACCCCATGATCACCTTCAATGGCCCGCGCACCGAGCTGCAGGATGATGGCGAGCGCACTTACTCTCTGTCCGAGAAGCGCTACCTGATTGGCGTGGTGATCCACGAGATAGGCCATATTTACTTCCCGATGACAGTCAACTCCGACGAACGCCAGTGGACGTGGATGGATGAAGGTTTGAACAGTTTCCTCGACGCCATGGCAGGCTGGGAATGGGACCCGGATATCCCCTGGAACAACCAACCCCGCGACATGGTCGACTACATGAAGTCGGAGACGCAGGTCCCGATCATGACACAGTCCGATTCGGT
>JAZBOZ010000260.1:0-3398 GCA_036351405.1 Halieaceae bacterium | reverse complement strand
GACCTGCCAACCGTGGTTCACCACCATGTCGCGGATCATACCGACGCCATCGGTGTTATCGGCGCGCAGGCGGCCATCCTCGGTGAGCATCAATACATTGGCAGCTTTGGCACGTGTAGCGCGATCGCTGGCCTCATCGGCCATTTCAAAGGCGCGCTCTTTAAATGGCACGGTAACGTTAAGACCCGCACCGCCAGACTCAAAGAAACGGCGCACCGCTTCCTCGAATGCGGGCTCCTCAACCCGCACCGCCCGATACTGCACGTCCTGATCGAACTGGGCGGCAAATGCACGGTGAATTACCGGTGACTTGCTGTGTTTAATGGGATTGCCAAACACCGCGAAGTTAGCAGCCTGGTCTTCCACGGCGGTTGGGTCACTGAGCACGGTGGCTTCCTGCATATCGCTCATGCCTCGCCCGAGCCCAACCAGTCACGGTGCACCAGGAAATCCGTCATCAGTTTGGCCTCCGGCGTGCCGGGTTCGGGGTGATAGTCATACTCCCAACGCACCAGCGGCGGTAATGACATCAGGATCGCCTCAGTGCGCCCACCCGACTGAAGTCCGAACAGGGTTCCTCGGTCGAACACCAGATTGAATTCGACGTAGCGGCCCCGGCGATAGAGCTGCCAATCCCGCTCGCGCTCACCCCAGGGATCATTCCGGTGGCGCTCGATGATCGGCGCGTAGGCTTTTAAATAGGCATCACCCACGCTGCGCATGAAGGCAAAGGTCTTATCAAAGCCCCACTCGTTGAGATCATCAAAGAAAAGACCACCCACACCACGAGGTTCATCACGATGCGGCAGGTAGAAATAGTCGTCACACCACTTTTTAAAGCGCGGGTAGACGTCGTCGCCAAACGGCGCACACGCCGCCTGAGCCGTACGGTGCCAGTCGACCGCATCCTGCTCAAAGCCGTAATAAGGCGTTAAGTCAAAGCCACCACCCATCCACCAGACAGGGTCTTCACCCGGCTTCTCGGCAATAAACATCCGCACGTTGGCGTGGGAGGTCGGGATATAGGGATTACGAGGGTGAATGACTAGCGAGACGCCCATCGCGCGAAAGCTGCGACCTTCCAATTCCGGGCGATGCTGGGTTGCTGATCGGGGCATTGCGGAACCGAGTACATGAGAGAAGTTGACACCCCCCTTCTCGATTACCGCGCCATCGGTCAGCACACGCGAGATACCACCACCGCCCTCTGGCCGGTCCCAGGACTCACGGGTGAACTCAGCAGCCCCATCGATCTCGGCCAAGCCGGCACAAATACTGTCCTGCAGACCCTTCAGATAGTGCTCTACTGCCTGAACATCCATGGTCGTTCCCTCCACTATCTTGGGTGACTGCGCCTGGGCGGGCGCGTAGGTGAATGGGTCGAGGCCAGGCCAAGACATCATCAGGCGCCGTATTGTTGACGGTTTGACCCTCAGGTCAAGCGATGATTCACCCGGTTTGATAGGTCAATGCCACTCAAGCACCGGCGCGCACCCAACCACCCTGCGCTTTCTCGACGCGGCTGTCGATCTCAAGCAACGAAAGTTGCTGTTGGCACTCAGCAACATCGAGCCCTGCGCGCTCGGCCAGACGATCCAGCGACAGGCACTCGTCCCCGAGGCTCTCAAGCAGCTTGCGGGCAACCGGTGTCAGCTTAGGCGTTTTTTCAGAGGGCGCATCGAAGCCAGTCAGCTGTGCGGCCAT
Organism: Halieaceae bacterium; assembly: GCA_036351405.1. Lineage (GTDB taxonomy): Bacteria > Pseudomonadota > Gammaproteobacteria > Pseudomonadales > Halieaceae > Luminiphilus. The sequence continues at coordinate 1,694 of JAZBOZ010000260.1, read as the reverse complement.
CGCCGGCATGACTTGATTGACGACATCCAGCGGCGAACAGGCCAGTGTCGCACCCCGGGACAATAAATGAAGACAGCCCGCACCGCCCGGGTGACGAATCGACCAGGGTACCGCCAATACCTCACGCCCCTGTTCGGTCGCCGCATTGGCGGTGATGAGCGAGCCACTGGGCCGCCCGGCTTCCACCACCAAGGTACCCAATGTCATCCCCGATAACGTGCGATTGCGGCGGGGGAAGTTACCCCGGCGCGGTGCGGTGTTGGGTGGGAACTCGCTCAGCACCACCCCACGCTGTGCCAGCTGTCTGGCCAGCACCCCATGCCGCCGTGGATACACGGCATCAATCCCGGTTGGCATTACCGCGACGCTGCTGCCATCCGCATCGAGCGCCCCGCTATGGGCGGCGCCATCGATACCGAGCGCCAAGCCACTCGCCACCACCAAACCAGCGCCGGCCAGTGCTTGAGCAAATTCTCTGGCCGCTTCGAGGCCCATCGGTGATGCCCGCCGAGCCCCCACAATCGCCACCGCGGGTCGTGACAAAGCTGTGATATCGCCGACAGTAAATAAGGCTGGGGGCGCGTCGTCACAGAGTTTGAGCAACGGGGGATAGACCGGGTCGTCAATCGTGATCAGGTGTATCGGCTGGGATGGGTCTACGCCATTATCGAGTGTGCGCGGTGAAGTGGCAGCGACTGCCTGTCGTATTGGATCGAGATAATGAGCCGGCAGGTCGGGAGGGTTGTCGGCACCTATTAAACAGTCAGGGCTAAAGCCGTTAAGCAACAGCTGGCGCTGGAGCGGCACCGGACAAACCTGCGGGTCGAGTAGCGTCAACCAACGGGCGTCAGCCCGGGCATCCGTGCCGAAGCAATGCACCATAATCTCATCCGTGAGTCAGCGCCGGGCTTCCTGCCCGGCGGGGCTTTGAAAAAGTTCTTGCGTTAAGGGTTCTTAACCTTGTCGCCAACCGAGAGCGGGCGGCTGGCCTTCATGACCAAGCCGTAACTCGCTTTCTCATAAACCGCGAACAGCATCAGCACGCCTGCACGGGCATCGGGCAGCTGCACCATGTCACCTTTCACGGGGTCCTTGACGGTTTCACCCGTCTGATAAATGGCGAGCACATCGCCGACCTCTAGCCCCTCGCGAGAGCCGCGATTGATGGTCACGATATCCAGTGCGCCGATTTGGGTGACACCCCCATCAACAGCGATCATGAAACCGTCTTCAATCGTGACATCGGGCGCCTTGGGCTGGAAGAAAGCGTCTACCACACCCTCTTCCTGTGGCAGCAAGCGATCACCACGCCGCACCTCTTCGGTGGTGCGAGTCAGCTCCAGTTCCTTGACCTCTTCATCGGTGAACTCACGGGTTGGCGGTGCGAGCAATGCCGCCGTACCCATGTCACGCACCTCAACGCCCAACATCTCCTGAGTGATGGGGTCGACAAAGGTTTTACCCTCGCGTACCACGAGATAGGTCTGATCCGCCGCATCGACAGGGCCTCGGGCGTAAACCCGATCTCCCATACCAGCGATCAAACGCTGCGCATCGGTGCCGACAATATAGGGCGCTGCATCGACCGTCAGCGGGTCGATGACGCGGTTGGCGCGCAGCCAGGCATCAACCTGATCTCTCGGAATCGGCGGAATCGCGGTGTCCAGCGCTTCGCTGCGCATTTTAGGACTGAG
>JAZBOZ010000259.1:0-2686 GCA_036351405.1 Halieaceae bacterium | reverse complement strand
TCAAAACCGCCGCTCCGTATACCAATTGACCGGGCGCGCGTGTACATCCACCTGATCGACAACATCGAGCACCAATGCAAACAACGCCATGCGGACCAGCACGCCGTTATCGCTTTGTCGGAAGATGGCCAGATTCGGGTTGGCGTCGAGATCGGTGTCGAGCTCCTGCGCACCCACGCGGGAGTCACGAGGTAGCGGATGCATAATCACCGTATTGGGCTCACAGTGTGCAGTGTAGACGCTCTGGTTCAGCCGGAAACGACCGCGATACAGATCCGCCTCTTCGCTCGATGCGAACCGCTCCTCCTGAATGCGGGTGGAGTACACGATATCTACGTGCTCAATACCGGCCTCAAGCTGATCGCTCTCGATCACTTGATGCCCCGCCGCTCGCAATAGCTCAACCACTTCGCCCGGCATCCGCAGCTCATCGGGTGACACCAAACTCACGGTGACGCCGGTGTACAGCTTCAACAACTTGCATAGCGAATGAACCGTGCGGCCGTAGCGCAGGTCGCCAACCATCGCGATGCGCAAGCCATCGAGTTGCTGGCCACGTCCCGCAAGCTCACTGCGGATCGTGTAGAGATCGAGCAAGGCCTGACTCGGGTGCTCGTTGGCACCATCCCCGCCGTTCATCACCGGCACGCGACTCGCTGCCGCAAACTCGGACACCGAGCCTTCCTGCGGATGGCGCATCACAATAACGTCGGAATATCCGCTCAATACACGCGCAGTGTCGTACAGCGACTCGCCCTTGGCGATCGCCGAACTCTCGAATCCCGTGGTCTCGCGCACTTCGCCACCCAGCAAGTTGAACGCGCTGCCGAAGCTGATCCGTGTGCGGGTGGAGGGCTCAAAGAACATGGATCCGAGAATGGCGCCGTCGAGCACTCGCGTGACTTTCTGGCGATGCGCATAAGGTCGCATGGCGTCAGCGACGGCGAAGACCCGCTCTACATCGCTGCGTTCAAACTGGGAGATACTGAGAATATGACTGCCGGGAAAATCCACACTGCGCTCCGTTAATGCGGCATCGCTCTGCCATCGGCTGATTCTAACCTGTGGCATCGGCCGCCGGTCACTACGCGGCTGACAAACGTCGCGTCACTCCGCCAGCTCGAGAAATTCGGCCAGCTCGTCGCGGTAGCGGGAGAGATCTGCCAGCGCGGACTGCTGCTGCTCGCTCAAATCAGGGTCTGCGGTAACAGCTGCGAATTCAGCATCAAAGGCAGCAAGATTAAACTCGCTATCAGTGAGCTGATGCTGACAATGCGCGCGCCACTGGTTCTGCTCATCAGGGCTCAAACTGTCGGGATAATTTCGTGCCCGATAGCGGAACAATAACTCTGGCAGGCGCCTATCTTTGAAGACCCAGCTGCGCTGCGCGAGCGCATCAGGCGTCGCCTCGCGGATGGCCGGAAACAGGTTTTTATCGGGCCAATCAAAAAATCCGTCGTAGAGCATGCTGTCAGGGTCGGTGCGTGGCGGGAACGCCCGGCCTTCGTAAATCGATTGGATCTTCTGGGTAAAACCCTGCGGGTTGGCATTGCGGGCATCGCGGTAGCGCGCCAGATGATCGCGCAGCACTTCGCCTTTAAGCCCCCAGCGCTCTGCTGGCCCATCTTTAGCCCACTCCATCGGGAGTAACACCGGGGCTCGATTCAGGCGGATCGTTTTCAGGGGCGGCCTGACTGCACCCTCAGGCAGCTCTTCGCGCTTGGCAAACAGCACCGCCTGAATCGCCTCTACCGATTGCTCGAGAAAGTCAGGCGCTTGAGACAGGTCGGCACAAATCACTTCGGTTTTGATCTTCGGGTGCAGCGCGAGGGGTACGACGGCAGCGAGATTGCCCCGCTCGGCACCAAACATGCCGGACACGTGAAGCACCGGCTTCATGCTCTGCAAATCCAGAAGGGGTACCAAGACATCCCGAGCCCGATGGGCAAAGAGGTTATCGAATAGCGCCGCGTTCGCACCGCGCAGCAGGCGCGCCAATCCGATAGTCGCCATCACATCGGACAGCGCATCATGCGCCGACCCATGATCAATCCCATTGGCTGCGGTGAGATCCTCAAGCCGAAAACTGGGCAGGCCATCCTCTCGGGTTGGCCATTGGACCCCCTCAGGGCGCAACGCGTAAAACGCGCGGGTGACATCAATCAAATCCCAGCGGGACCGACCGTGATTGCGTTCGCGATCATAGGCATCGAAGAAGTTCCGATACAGCGTGAAGCGCGTAATCTCATCGTCAAAGCGAATAGAGTTATAACCGACGCCACAAGTCCCTGGCGCCGATAGTTCGGCATGGATCTTTGCGATGAAATCGTGCTCGGGGAGGCCTTGTTCCAGCGCGGTGTAGGGGCTGATGCCTGTAACGCGAATCGCACCGGGGTGCGGCAAGTAGTCAGGCGTCGGCCGACTATAGATCACCAGCGGCTCGCCGATGACCTCAAGATTCGCATCGGTGCGAACGCCCGCGAACTGCATCGGGCGATCCGTCGCCGGATCCGCGCCCGATGTCTCGTAGTCGTGCCAGTAAAAGCTCTCAGATGAGCTCAAGCGCCTGCTCTTCGATCTTCGCCGACCAAATCTTCGGGCCGCTTACATGAACCGAATCACCTTGGCTGTCGACCGCAACGCTGACGGGCATATCTTTGACCGTGAAGGCGTAGATCGCCTCCAT
>JAZBOZ010000258.1:0-2398 GCA_036351405.1 Halieaceae bacterium | reverse complement strand
CCCACCAGACTGGCCCACATCCCCGTCCACCAAATGCTGCCATCCGGCGCCTCGATCGGATCGCGGGCTCGCTGTCCAAGGGTCGGCACCATCCACTCTTCGATACTGATCTGCACCGGACCATCAATCAGCTGCGGTTTGCGCTTGGGGTCCGCCGGAAAATGCTCGGCCAAATAACTGGCGATGGTATTGGCCTGGGGCTCCGCCAGCTGCACCATCGATTCGATAAACGCCCGCCACTCGGCAGCCGAGTCAAAGCCCGCCGTGCGCTCAATCCTGCCGGTGCTGTGGCAGGACACGCACACGGCCTCGACCAGCGATTTACCGGGACCGGGAGGCAACTCAGCCTGTGCACACTGACTCACCAGAGCACTTATCAGAAAATACAGGGAGAACAGTGACTTGTTGCCGCGAGAGTGACGCATCGACATATGTGGGGACTCCTTCGGAATGCGCATAGGCGTAACGTAATACGGGTTGACCATGGGGCGTGGCAACGAACCGTTCACCGACTGTTACGAGACCCCATCGGCTGCAGATGACCTCATTCCTCATCATCAATTTCCAGCGGTAACTGCACCGCCGCTTCATCGTTTAGTCGAACCCCAACCCCTAACAAGCGGACAGGCAGCGACTTGCGACGCAAGCCCTCGATCATCAGCGCGCGGAAATCCTCCGCAACGGCACGCGTGCCGACCCGCTCGACGGTGGTGGTGGTGAAATCGTTGAATTTGATCTTCACGAAAGGCTTGTGGGCGGTGCCGGCAATGCCTGCACGCCGCATCCTGGCCCATAAATCAGCCAATAGCGGCGTTAACGCGTCCGAGCAAGCAGCCTCACCAACAAGATCTGTGGCGTAGGTAGTCTCTGTACTCACCGACTTCCGCTGCCGCTCGGGGCTCACCGGGCGATCATCGCGCCCGTGTGCCCGTTCATACAATGACGAACCAAAACGGCCGAACCATCGCGTGAGCGCAACCCTGTCTGCGGCGCGGATATCGGCACAGGTGCGAAAGCCACGACGCTCAAGTTTTTCGCAGGTCACCCGACCTACCCCTGGGATTTTTTTCACCGGTAACGCCGCCACAAAATTATCCACCGCTTCGGGGGGAATCACTGTGAGCCCATCGGGCTTACGCCAGTCAGATGCGACCTTGGCAACGAACTTATTGATTGAGACTCCGGCCGACACCGTGATGCCCAACTCAGTCCGGACGTCCTCACGAATCTGTGCCGCAATCCGGGTGGCGCTCCCTTCCCATTCCCTCACGTCACTCACATCAAGATAAGCCTCATCGAGCGACAAGGGCTCGATAAGCGAGGTGTAGCGCTCAAAAATGGCGCGCATCGCCCGGGAAACATCCCGATACTTCGCCATGTTAGTGGGCAACAAAACCAGTTCGGGACACAGCCTCAGCGCATGCGCGGTTGGCATGGCGGAGTGCACACCATAGCTGCGCGCCGGGTAATTGCAGGTGGCAATCACACCGCGGCGCGATGCGCTGCCGCCAACCGCTATCGGCTTGTCGCGCAGCGCTGGCTGGTCTCGCATTTCAATGGCCGCGTAAAAGCAGTCGGCATCGATATGCAAAATTTTGCGCAGTTTCGCCGTGTCGCGACTCAAACGGCTTTCTCGAAAATCACCGACAGGTTATTCGCCGGCATATCGATCACCCGCTGCACCGATAGATTGTGCCTGTCGCCGAGCCGGGTGACTTCCTCGAGATCACGCACCCCCCAAGCCGCATCTCGAGCACGCAGCGATGCGTCAAAGGCTGCGTTACTCGGCGCCGTATGCTCACCATCACGGCGGAAAGGCCCGTACAACATCAGCACACCGCCCGGGGGCAGCAGCGCGCCAGCACCGGTAATCAAGCCCACCGCCGCCTGCCACGGTGCAATATGAATCATATTGATACTCACGACTGCGACAACCTGCGGCGGAGGGTCAACATTGGTTGATGCGGCGAGCGTTGTGTCAGTCGCCGTCACGCTGGAAATAGCATTGGATTGCCACGCCTCGTGCCAGCGAGGGGTCAACACGTCCAGATGCCTCGGTGCCAGCAAACGATCATGATCACAATCTTCAGCCCAGGCCGAAATCGATGCCAATCGCTCGGGGGTAATATCAGTGGGGTGCCAAAGTAGGTGCGTGAGCGCTTCAGAAAAATAGGCGGCATGCTGTCCGGTGCCACTGGCCACTTCCAGCACAACACCCGTCGCCTTGGGATCATCAGGGAGATGGGTCTTCAGTACCTCCAATATCGCCACTTTGTTGCGATCTGCCGCCGGCGCGTGCTGTTTCATATCCGGGTAACCTTACGCGGTGCACACTGAACACTGATGGACTATAACGTGGTCGCCGCTAACGGAGGACTGACATGCTGCTCGATCGCTT
>JAZBOZ010000257.1:0-3052 GCA_036351405.1 Halieaceae bacterium | reverse complement strand
AGCAGGTAAACAAACAAAGGCGATATCAAAGTGACGTGCTGCCAACCAACCAGCGCCGGCCACGCAATCATCGCAATGCCGACCCACAGCAGAATCTCGCCAAAATAGTTAGGATGACGTGACCACGCCCACAATCCCGACGTGATAAAGCGGTCACGGTTGTCGGCTTGAAGCCGAAACTGGCGCTTTTGTCTATCAGCGACCACCTCGATCAGGAACCCCGCTAACCAAAGCGCCAGGCCCAGCCAGGCCCAAAGGCCCAAAGGCATCACCTTGGAGGAGGTCATCGCGGCGAGACCTGCACCGGTCGTTAGAACAATCCACAGTCCCTGCAACGTCCAAGCCAGAAGAAAGCGCGAAGCCGAGTTGCGGATGCCTTCAAACCGGCGATCTGCACCAGCAAGCCGTATTCTTGAAAACAAAAAACTGCCGAGTCGCGCTGCCCACACGATGATAAGTAACGCCAGTAGAACGCTTCTGGGATCCGACTTGGCCAACGCCCCCAGCAGCGCAATGACAACATAGCTCGACGCACCCACTAGGTCGTAATAATGCTCTGACTGAGCGAGATAAGCAGGCACGAAAGCTACCCACTGGACCAATAAAGCCAGCGTCACCAGCAGAGCAAAGATCGGCACACCCCGCCACACCAAACCATCCCAACTACCCAACGCGCCGAACACCGCAACCATAACAACAATGGCAACAATGCTGGCTGCAGTCCGCCCTACCGCGCTCAGTGTCATATTTTATGTGTCCTCCATTGCCCGCAGCAGATTATTCGTCTACACCTGCTCGCGGTCTTACCTTTAGGCCGCTGGTTATTGATCACTTTGACGTCTATTCTGTCACTGATACCTGGCATGGCCGCAAATAATGCTTAATCGAAGCAGCCTTAAAATCGCCATTATGTTGCTCACTGTGCTGGCCATCGGTCTCACTTCAGCGACCACCGTGTTTTTCTCCGTGCGGGAATACCAGTCTTTGTTTCTGGAATCCGCAGGCGAGGACCTGAATGCGCTTTCAGACAATCTGAGTAGCGATCTGATTCCCATCCTGGCCAATGGCCCGGACCTTTTCCAAGCCACCAACATTCTGCTCAGATTAGAGCAATACGAAGCTATCGAACACGCCGCAATCATTGATCGTCGCGGGGAGATTCTCGCTCAGTACACGGGTAAAGCCGTACCCAATCGAGAGTCCCTTGACGCTGATACTGCTAAGCGTGCCATCGACCGACTAGTAGCAAGAGCGGGTAGGATGACCAGCGTCATCGAACCTGCAAGAGATGCATTAATCGTCCGCAAGCGCATCGGTGATGCGTCGCTGCCCCTGGGCACTCTGATCATCAGCACAGACGTCAACAGGGCTCTAGCAGAAAGCACCGCACGATTGCTGAGTAACGTCGCTAGCTTGGTCGTGACCAGCATTGCGATTTTGCTGGTCATCATTTTCTTTATGATCTCAAGACTAACCCAGCCGTTGCAGCAATTGGACGATTTCACTCGAGAGATCCAGGACACCGGCGATTATTCGATGCGCGCGCCCGTCAAAGGGACGCGGGAAATCGCCGACCTCACCGTCAACTTCAACAATATGATGGGCTCCATTTATCAAGAGATGGAGAAAAACCGTGTGCAGTACGATCAGCTCATGTCCCACCAAGAGCAAATGCAGGTACTCAACAAATTTGATGTCCTGACCGGCCTCGCAAATAGGACATTTATGAGAGACACGCTGCAAGCAGAGCTGGCATCTGCCGAGGAAAACGCTGGGGACCTCGCCGTGCTGTACGTCGATCTCGATGGGTTTGAGCCAATCAATGATATCCATGGCCACGAGGTGGGCGATCGATTGCTCGAACAGGTGGGCAGTATTTTTCGAGGCGCGTTGCGCGAGTCAGATTTGGCAGCACGTCTCGGGGGTGATGAGTTCCTTGTCGTACTTGATCAAAAAACTGACCTCAGCGCCGCAGAACAAACTGCCAACCAGCTCATCGAATTTATTGGTCGACCAAAGACCATTGCCGGCGTTGAGCTGAAGATCGGCGCCAGCATAGGTATCGCCACGGCCAGAAGCGCGCATTATGAGATGCCAAACCTCATCAGCCGCGCTAATAACGCGATGCGTCAGGCCAAAGCCTCGGGTGGAAATCAGTGCATGATTTTTCACGAGACAAAGGCCTAAATCCGTATTGGTTTGACGCCAGACACGTAGAACCAAAACGGTATCCATCTCAATAACAAGCTAACGAGAACAGAAAAGACGAAGAACCGCGCTAACGGCGCGCGGTTGCAGCAACGTCAGCCAGAACGATAGATCACTACCAGCCCCTCAGGGATCTGCTGATCACTTGGCAGGTATCCCACTGCACCCACATGCGCTAGCAAGTATTCGATCATCGCTTGGGTATCAGGTAACTCAACAGGCGCCCGGCCCCGGCCACTGAAGCGCATTTGCGCCCAGAATGATTGAACCCTGGCCTCGGTTAACCCAATAACCTTGGTGTTGAACAGCACGCGCGTTGGGTCTGACGGCGGCAGCGCGACAGGTGTCATATCGCTCATGGGAGAACTGGCCATGTAGAGGTTGCGCACCTCATGTCGCTGAAGCGCCAAAGTACCTTCCTGTACGTTGGCAACCACCACCACCTCTTGCTGAGCCAGTGCGGTAGCGCCACAAACGAGAAGACAGACTGCAACCAGCCAGCGCATCAGAAGAGCCACTCCAGCGCGACTTGATACAAGAACAATTCGCCATCAAAGGGTTGCCCGGCTTGTCGCTCAAAAAATCTCGACGGCGTCCGTTCATTGATGCGCGTCATCTCGGCTTTCAGCGCCAGATTGGATTGCACATCCCAGCGAACGCCCGCCGTCTGGTAATCGATTTCGTCGAGCAAAATTTCACTGAAAACCAAGTCATACCCGCCAGCGAGCGCATCCAGCCCCGGATCAAGACCAACCGGAATTTCGTTGACCCCTTGGGGACGATCCGAGGAGGACCGCCCATAGGTCAGATGAAATTGTAGTGCTCGCCAGCTCCTTCCAACCGT
>JAZBOZ010000256.1:0-16112 GCA_036351405.1 Halieaceae bacterium | reverse complement strand
GCCACCATCAAGTAGAAAGCAAGCAATACCAGCAGGTTATTGATACCCACCAGCATCGGGTTTCTACCCCACCACCACGGCCCCGTCGCCTGCTGATAGCCCAATGTCATGAGCACAATGCCCGTGACGACCGCAATGGCTACGATCGGGGGCGCAGCATTACCCAGCGACTGACGCAGCCCAGGTGCCAAACGCTTGAGCAAATGAGGGATGCTCCACAAACCCAGCCCTGCCAACAACATGAACCATCCCATGAACTCACCTCGAGTAACGATTGTCTGATCGGAAAGTATACCGGACGAAGCGTATAGAAAATGCCCCAAAAGTCGGGGACGCATTGAGGCGCAACACCCAGATGACCTAAGCTGCGTGATCCATCGACGGCGCCCATTGCAATGACTCAGCATCTCTCATTACTCAACCGCAACCTGATTGTGCTGATCGGCTGTCAAATGGTGTTCGTGGCTGGCTCCAGCATGATGGTAACAATGGGTGGGATTGTTGGATCCCGGCTTGCACCCTTCCCTGAGCTCGCCACCTTGCCCGTCTCTCTGGCGGTCGTCGGCACTGCGTTCGGCACGCTACCGGCAACCCGGTCGATGCAACATTTCGGTCGTCGTGTGGGTTTTACAGCAGCTGCGCTGTTGGCGGTTGTTGCCAGCGCTCTCGCGTTTTCCGGACTGCATTTCCAGCTTTTCTGGTTGTATTGCGTGGGTACGGCGACGACGGGGTTCTGTCTCGCCTTTAGTCAGCAATTTCGCTTTGCAGCCACCGAGAGTGTGCCGGTCCATCAAGCTGGGCAAGCCGTTTCGATTATTCTGCTGGGCAGCGTCGGGGGCGCGATCATCGGCCCCGAGCTTGTGGCACGCAGTGAGCAGATTTTGCAGGGCGCAGGGTTTGGGGGCGCGATCCTCGCTGCCGGTTCACTATTCGCTCTGGCCGCACTGCTGCTGCAAGGTTTACGTATCCCGCGACCCAAGAGCCATCGTGAGACTTCCAATGAGGACACGCGCGGCCTGAGGGCTTTATTCAGTGAGCCGCTGTTTGTGCTCGCCATCGCTGCCGGCGTTATCGGACAAGGCGTCATGACATTCATCATGACCGCGACCCCGGTATCGATGCATGTGGTTGATGGCCACAGTCTCAGCGCCACCGCCGCAGTGATACGCGCCCACGTTCTGGCGATGTACCTACCCTCCCTCGCTTCGGGACTCCTGATCAGCCAGTTTGGGGAGCGGATGCTGATTGCGATGGGTGTACTCGCCTATCTTGCATCACTGGCAATCGGGCTCAGTGGTCAAGCCGTCATGCATTATGGCGCCGCACTCGTGCTGCTCGGTATTGGCTGGAACTTTATGTTTGTTGGTGGCACAACGCTGCTGGTCAAAACCTATCGCCCCAGCGAGCGATTCCTCGCGCAAGGGGTCAATGAAGCGGCGGTATTTGGCACTTCAGCGCTGGGTAGTTTGCTGGCGGGCACTTTGCTAACCAGCATTGGCTGGAGCGCGGTAGTGCTCAGCACGCTGCCCGTCGTTTTGCTGATCGGCGTTGCCGTTTGGCAGCTTCGACAGCGACCACTGCCTCAACTGACATAGCAAGCCGTCAAATCACGGTAGCCAATCCGGCGAAAACAAAACCCCACAGCATCAGGGCGGTGTACACAAAGCCGAGACTCACGAATTTGAAGAGTGTCAGGCGGCGACCCTGACCGTAATAAACTCGCAAGCTGGTGTAGGCGTACATGAAGAGGTACGCGAAGACCAGCAAATCCAGCCAACCGTTCCATCTGAGCGGTAATAACAGACCGCCCAAGCGCGCCACAGATCCCACGATGAAAAACGCACTGTGGTTAAACAACTGCACCAGTAGGTGCTCGACGAAATACCGCCGGGGTCGCCAAAACCAAAGCTTCATGCACAGCGCAAAGAAAGGCATCGCCAAAAACATGGCGGTGGGTACGTAACCCCTAAATTCCCGCAACAAGGTTTGGCCGTTGTCCATTTTTGCTTGCTGGCAGGCGTGACGCAGGCGCGGCTGCATGAATTCTTTGAAATAGCCGCTGTAGTTGATGTTGCAGTCATCAATCAAATCGGCAAGGCTGATATCTGCTGACGATTCGTCGGCGGTTGTGACTTCAGCCTTATCCTCGATCTCCGTCTGCGCCATTTCCTCAGCCCGCTGAACCGACGCTTGGAGGCGCTCTCGCGCCTCACGTATCTGTGCTTTGGCGCGATCGGAGACCGATTCGTCTTCGAGTATCGCCTGCACCGCCGCTTCATCTTCAGCATCAACGACGGGATCGAACTCCACTGGGAGCCCGCCACTGATTGAAAGCAACATGAAGAAGATGAGACTGGTTGCGAGGTAAAGTCTTACAGGCGGCAGAAACTGCGCACGCTTGCCCTCCAAGTAGAGACGCGGCAGACGCCCGGGTCGCAGCAGCAACAGCCCCATGGTTCGCCACAGCCGGGAGTCTGCATGAAAAAGGCTCGCAGTCACCTCATCGAGCAAACGCAGAAACGAGGGACGTGGTGGCACATCCTTTTGGCCACATTGCGCACAAAAAGGCCCGGTCAGTGCCGCGCCACAGTTCAAACACTCAGCCACTCATCACCCTCGCCGGCTCTTCAACAGTGTCGCGAAATATCACCAAATGCTGGGTACCGCGGTGGTCGGTATCCAGCCGATATACGGCTTTGAGTGCTGCGGCACGGTCGCGTATCGTGGTGAGCCCCAAACCTGATCGGCGGGTATTCGGATCGATACCCACACCATCGTCCCGAACCCAAAGTCGGACGCCTTCATCGCTTTGGGTCAACTCAACCCAAAAGTTGCGTGCGCCCGAGTATTTGGCCGCGTTGTTCACGCACTCTTGAACAATCCGATAGATCGCGATCGACAGCTCATCATCGATCTGTGTCTCATCGACGTCGAACACCACGTGATAGGCAATGTCCATCGCCAGCAGTTGGCTGACAATATCGGGGGCCTCCAGCGCCCGCTGCAAGCCAAGATCATCGAGCACTCTCGGCCGAAGTCGGTGCACCAGCTCCCGAGCCACGCTGTACACTGAGTGGGTAATCGATTCCATTGCGGACAAGACGCCCTCCAATGAAGGATCGCTGATCCGTTTGCGCAGCACGCTTAGATTCACTCGAAGCGCCGATGCATACTGGCCTATACCATCATGTAATTCTCGGGAAAGCGCTTGACGCTCCTCTTCCTGAACCGACACCACCCGATGCGCCAACGCTTCGCTCTGCGCCCGCTGCTGCTGCAGGCGTCGAACCGTTAACTCCAACTCCCGATTACTGACCACCAAGGCATTGAACAGACTGCGCTGCTCGCTGATCGCCGCACCGAGCAACAGCGCGGAAAGACCACCGAACGCCAGGTACATCTGATTGTCGATGAGCGGGCCGATGGAAACGCCCGTCAAATAAATAATGAGCACAACGATATTCAAAGCCACAACGGCGGAGACACCACCGCCCCATCCGAAGCGATAGGGTAGAAACATCAGCGGCATCAGCGCTACGAACTTGGTGAGATTGACCAAGACCGGAAGGTAAGTGGCGACAGCCAGCAAGGTGATAAACACCACGTGCACGAGCAACACGCTCTGCTCAATGGTCTGCAACAAGGTTTTTCTATCTAGTTGATCCTGCCGACGAATGGAGAGTGCGAGTGGCAACACCAGTGTCATGGCCACGCCATCACCCACCGCGACACCACCCCACGTCGGCACAAACTGGGATTCGTCCATGATCGACCCAAAAACGAGAGCCGCTGACATTGCCAACCCCCACAGCACAGCCCCCAGAGCCACTGTGAGCACCAACCAAAAAGTGCTCCGTACTTTTTCAAGGGTCGGCTGAACACCAGACCGTCGCAAAATATAAACGGGCAGTCCGTAACAGAGCATGGGTAAAGCAGCTGCGAGAATACTCAACGGCCCAGAGCCTGCCGCAGTGATCACCGGATGGCCGACCCAATGCAGCGCCGTTGCCTCCCCAATCACAACGGCAGGCCAAAACCGACCGGGCAGCAGAACCAATGCGGTGATACGCAACCCGGCTGGTAGATACCAAGACGCCGCGTAATTAATAACCTCCAGCTGCTTGGGCAACCAGAAGGCGCCTACCCACATCAGTGCGTAAGTGGTGGCAACGAGCAGCGAGGCGAGGAAGTAATGCGAACCACTACTGTAGGATAGCGACTGCGCCTGTCGCACGGCACTTGCCGCAGTTGCGCGGGGCGATAGCCGAGTAAGCATTTTTCTTAAATCAGGTAACCGCAAAACCGCTTATTCTCTCGGTCGGCAAAGGAGCGGTTCATGATTCGTGTCTGTATTCTCGATGATCATCCTATTCTCGCTGACGGTATCCGCCGTCTGGTGGAAACCGAGGGTGACATAAAAGTCATTGCGGATTATCGGTCTGTCGATGAGTGCGAGGCTCTATTACCGGAATTGCAAGCCGACGTCGCCATTATCGACATTTTGCTCAAGGAAGACAGTGGTCTACGCGCCATGAAAAGCCTGAGAGAAGCACGGCCTGAATTACCAGTGATTGCCCTCAGTATGTACAGTACTGAACCCTACTTCAGTGAGGCGCTAAAGCTGGGTGCCAGAGCTTATGTCACCAAAGGTAGAGCGCACGATGAGATCGTGCCCGCTATCCGTGCAGTGTTGCGAGGACAGCGCTACTTTTGCGAGGACATCAAGGATCTCGTTGAAAAGGCGCAGGAGCCATCCAGCGACGAGGACACGAAGTTAGGGGGCGATCTCACTGCCCGAGAGACTGAGGTGTTTCGCCATTTGGCACTCGGGCTCGCACCCAAGCAGATCGCCAACTTATTGGGTATCAATGCCAAAACGGTGCACGTGCACAAAGCGAACATCGCCAAAAAGATAGGCGTCCACTATCAAGCTGACATCGTCAAGGCAGCTTTGGCGCGGGGCATCATCGCGGCAGAAGACCTGACGCTCTGATGCCTGCGAGCTCGCCTCAGCTCTATTAAATCGCTTTAGAGAACCGCTGCTGCTCAGAAGGCTGGGCGAGGTAGCGATCAAAAACCATGCAGATGTTGCGAATCAACAGCCGTCCCCTCGCTGTCACAGAGATACCGGCACGATTCATCGCAAGCAATCCATCTGCTTCAAATTCCGCCAGCATGCCGAGCTCGCGGGCAAAATAATCCGCAAACACCAATCCGTGAGTTTTCTCGAACTCATCGATATCCAACTCGAATTGACAGATTAACTGCATGATGACGTCACGACGGATGTCATCATCGGCTGTCATCTCGGTACCACGCAGTATCGGCAACTCGCCACTGTCGATCCGCTGGTAATAGGCATCCAGGGTTTTCTCGTTCTGAACGAAGCTGTTGCCTACCTTGCCGATCGCGGAAATACCCAAGCCGATCAGATCGCAGTCTGCGTGGGTGGCATAGCCCTGAAAATTTCTATGCAACTTACCCGCCTTTTGCGCCACCGCGAGCTCATCGTCAGGCTTTGCGAAGTGATCCATACCAATGAAAACGTAACCCGCAGCGGTCAGCTTCTCGATACTGAGCTTCAGGATCTTGAGTTTCTCTGCTGCACTGGGCAATTCAGCTTCTCGAATGCCTCGCTGGGTTTTAAACATCTGCGGCATGTGCGCGTAGTTGAAAACAGAGATGCGGTCGGGGCTAATCGAAATGATTTTGTCGAGGGTGATCGCAAAGCTATCAACGCTTTGGCGGGGTAAACCGTAGATCAAATCCATGCTGATGGAGTTGAACCCCTCCTCGCGCGCGGCATTCACTGCACCCCAGGTCTCTTCATCAGATTGCAAGCGATTGACCGCCTTCTGCACGTCGGGATCAAAGTCTTGCACACCCAAACTCAGCCGATTGAAGCCGATGTCTCGCAGCACACCGATGCTGCTCCGATCAACCTCGCGAGGGTCGATTTCAATGGAATATTCACCGCGGTCATCATCGAGCAGATAAAAATGACGCCGAGTGACGGCCATCAGCTCCCGCATTTGCTGTTCGTCGATAAACGTAGGAGTGCCCCCGCCCCAGTGCAGCTGATTGACCGGCCTACCCTCATCAAACATAGCCGCCTGCATGGCAATTTCTCGATGCAGGTGGTCTAGATACGGTATGGCTTTGCTGCGGTCTCGGGTGACGACTTTATTGCAGGCGCAGTAGTAGCAAATCGTGCTGCAAAACGGCAGGTGGAAATATAAAGACAGCGCCGCCCCCGTCGCATTGGAGATATCGACATTGCGTTGATAATCCGCAAGACCGTAGGACTCATCGAACTGCACTGCCGTCGGGTATGAGGTGTAGCGGGGCCCTGGCCGGTCGTAGCGGCCGATCAAGTCCTCATCAAAGGATACGTCTGGAATCATGACTCTATCTCTCAATCACGTGAGTGCGGGAACGCGGTTGGACACCGCAAACTGTCCAATTTTTCTTAAAGTGTACATCGGAAAGACACTTTTTGCCTGTGGCAGAATCCCGTTAGGATCTGAGCAGGCCGCTGGGAGAATCTGTGACCACAGATAACCTCAAACTGCTTGCGGTCCACAGCGGCAGCAACTCACCTTTCGATACGTCCCGCGACTGGGTCCAACGCGAAACTGGGGTCAAAACAAAAATAGAGCTTGGTGAACAACAGCGATGGAAGAAGAAAAAAACGCCCCAGCCCGCATGGTGGCTACCCAAATCACCCCCGAATACGAAGCCATCTGCGCGCGCGAAGACCTCGCCCATATCGGTTCCATTCAATCAACCGGCTTCCTGATCGTTGGGCAAACGCGATCGGGGAACATCGTACAACTCTCAGACAACACGCCAGCCGCCCTCGGTGATCAATTCAGCGATTGGCCAGCGGATCGATTTCTGGGCTTGCCGGTGGCTCGCATCATCGGCGCCAGCTGGTTGCAGGCGCTGCGATTGGTACAGAATGCTGATCGGCCGGTGCCCATTCCGCTTGGGGATACCGAGCCTGTCAATAGCGAGCACTGGCGCTGTATTGCGCACCGATGCGATGGCTATCTCATCCTCGAGTTTTTACCCCTCGATTTTGGACAACCTCCCGAGAAGCTTGATTTACGCGATGCGGTGGCCAGTGTCACTGACGCTGATTCCGTCGATGGTCTGGCGCAACGCAGCGCACAAGCCTTCCAGTCACTGACTGGATTTGACCGCGTCATGCTGTATCGATTCCTGCCGGACTGGAGCGGTGAAGTGATCGCAGAGGCCACAGCCCCATCACTGCCCGTCCTCTATTTCGGCTCACGCTTTCCTGCCAGCGATATTCCTGCACAAGCCAGAGCCCTCTATGACACCGCAGGTGTGCGACTGATCACGGACACCCAGGGCGGCGTCTCACGCATGGTTCCGACGACGCCTGCCGATCAGGATCAACCCCTCGACATGTCGAGATGTCTGTTAAGGGCCGTTTCTGTTGCGCACCTCGATTATCTGGCGAGCATGGAAGTGCGGCAGTCCATGAGTGTCGCCATTCATCACGACGACAAACTTTGGGGGCTCATCGCTTGCCACAAAGGGCCCGGAGCGTTGATCCCTCCCGCCCGCTTCCCCGACATCATCAAGGCTGCTGAACGGATTTCAACACTGATCGAATCGGTACTTGAGGAGCGTGTTGAGCGAGAAATTCAGGATGCTGCAGACAACAACAGCGGGCGGCAGGAAAGCGTTCGTTCGGCAATTCACCACGCCTTGTCCTCTGCGAGGGCCGTAGGCTACTCCCGCGATGCACTAGTCAGCCTGTTATCGCGTATTCGCACACAACAGGGCTTTTCTTGCATCGGTGCCCTGATGGGTGAACAGGCGCTGCTGGTGAGCGACAACGGTACCGTAAGCGAGGAAATCGCACTGGTCACATCGGTTGCCCAGTTTTACGACTCTCATAAACGCATGTCGGGTAAAGCTTTACTCGAGAGCCGCGCGTTACACCATGACTACCCGGACGCGCCCAAGCTACCCAATGTAACGGGGATCCTCGCTTACCGGCCCATCGAGTACCCGCGGCTGTTGCTATTCATAGGCTTGGAGGAATTGGTAGAAACGATAACGTGGGCAGGTAATCCCAATACCGTACGCACAGGGATCGTGGATGACAGGATTGCAGTACGGCCACGGGACAGTTTTGAGAAATGGCGCGTTGCAGAACGCGGCAAATCCCGCTTTTGGACCCCACAAGATCACAAAATACTGTTTGAGATAGCAAACGGACTGCGGATTTGGATGACCCAGACGGATCGCTCAGAGCTCGGTGCCGGGCAAGGGCAAGGGCAAGGGCAAGACCACTAATGCTGACCCAATGCTCGAGCACAACACGGCCTAGCGAGACACTGCGTCTGGCGGTTGCCGCTGTGCACGCGGAAGCAGAGGCGCATCCGCTGATGCAGCATTTGCTGTCCGATCGGGTGTCAGCCGCAATTTATGCTGACTATCTCAAGAGGCTCCTGCCACTCTACGAGCATCTCGAAATGCAACTGCAGAATTGTCACAAGCCGATCAGCCGAGTGTTCGCCGCGAGCTGGCTGCACCGCAGTGCGGCGATTCGCGCTGATCTTGACATCCTCGCCACGACAGCCACCTCCGACGCCTCTTGCGTTCGGACGTCTGCGATGACAGAGCATGTTCTGCCAGCTGAGGATGTAATGCCGCAGCGAGGAGAAATGGATGACAACTCAGTGTGGCTTGCCGTCCTCGGCTATGTCCGGTATCTCGGCGATCTCGCCGGGGGACAGCAGTTGGGCGGCCATCTCGCCCAACACCTCGACCACCCTTCTAAGGCCGAAGCACTCAATTTTTATCAGTTTGCTCTGCCCGGAGCTGATCACCCCATGCGCGTATTCAAGCAACTGCGCGCTGAACTGGACAGTGTGCTTGACGAGCATGTGCTCCCCGACTTCATTCGACTGGCGAAGCGGGTGTTCGTCTGGCACTTGCGGACGTTTGACCAAATTTGGGCACAACATCAAGGCCTTCAGGTGACGATCGCGGCTTGCCAGCGAACGCATCATATGTGAGAGTTCACAAAACCCCCGAGCAAGCTGACCTCTAGGCCGTTAGAGCCAAATACATATCCCGATAGATAGAGATATGTCACAGAGAGAGGTTCGCAACCCGTTTCCCATCCAAGCTCAGGGAGGTGAGCACGTGTCTGCAATTTTTTCCCGAACGCAGCTATCACGCAGCGTGGCCGCAGTTGTTGCGTCCATTGCATCTTTACAACAGGCGCCCAGCGCGCTTGCCCAAGATGAAGCACCACTGGTTGAAGAGGTCGTGGTTACGGGCTCGCGGATTCAGCGCGATCCTAACGCTGTCTCGACGCAGCCGGTGCAGAGCGTCAGCGCCGAAGACATCAAAATATCCGGGGAGTTCTCAGTCTCTGACGTTGTCAACGATATTCCCGCACTGTTCTCCTCCACCACCTCCGAGCAATCTCAGGATGCCGGCGCCGCGGACGGCACCAATATCCTGAACCTGCGCGGACTGGGCGCCGCGAGAACGCTGGTGCTGGTAGACGGTCGGCGCCATGTAGCGGGTGCCGCCGGCACACAGGCGGTGGATGTCGGTTCCATTCCCATGCAACTGGTGGAGCGTGTTGAAGTCCTCACGGGTGGTGCCTCAGCCGTTTACGGCGCGGACGCCGTCACCGGTGTTGTGAACTTCGTGCTCAAGGATGACTTCGAGGGTTTCGAAATCGATGTCATGACCGGCATCAGCGGTGAGGGAGACGCCAATCAAGCCGCGTTATCCGGCATATGGGGCACCAACTTCGACGACGGTCGCGGTAATGTTGCGGTGACCTTCGATTATCGCCGCGATGAAGGACTGGTAGCGGGAGAACGCGAGAACGGCACCCTCATTGGCTCGGCGCGTGACTGGGTCAACCCCGATCTTCGCTTCCAACAGGGAGATATCACAGGGGATACGCCCAACTTCGCCGAGTACTACAACTACGCGAATACCGGCCTCACTAACTATGGTCTTGAAATTCCTTCAGCTGCCGCGTTTATCGAAAATTACGCGGCAACCTTCGGTAACCAACCGTCGCTCACTTCAGCAGAGCAAGCGTTAATCGATCGGGCTGCAAATGCACCTGCCCGCGCGATTCTTCCCGGGCGCACCTTCCCATTCACCTCGGGCTACGGCTATATCATCCCCGGCAATCCCTACACCTTTGAGGGGTTTGATCCGGAAACCCCCATCGATCTGAACGCCAACGGCCAGCCGGATTGTCTGGATTCCTTCACGGGGTATTACTCGAGCTTCGCCCCCGCCGCGTTCGGCGTGATCGGTGGCTGCTGGAACGTCAATGCCGACGGCACTTACCGACCCGTGCAAGATGGTTTGGTGGCATCGGGATTTCAGGGATTTGGCGGCGACTCGTTCAACACCATTCAGCAGGACTTTGGCTACGTCATCCCGGCCGAGGATAAACTCACGTTGAACCTCGTCAGTCATTACGATCTGACCGATACGATGACCGTATTTGGCGAACTGAAGTGGTCTGGACAGAGCAACGACAGTGAAGCGCAGCCGACGTCCTATTGGGATCTACTGTTCGGCGCCCCGGATAACCCGTTCCTGCCCGAGTTTATCCGCCCCGTGGCGGCGCAAACGGGCGGTGTTGCGATCACAATGGACCCTATCGGTATTGGTTCAGGCGCTGTAGAGACCGAGCGTGATACCTATCGCTTGGTTGCCGGTATTGAAGGGTCTCTGAAAAATGGTTGGACCTACGAACTCGCAGGCAACTACGGCCGCTTTGAGCAAACTATCGCCACGCAGAATGAGGTTGTCGTAGATCGATTCTTCGCAGCCATCGATGCAGTTGTAGATCCCGCCACGGGGCAAGCGGCTTGCCGTTCGAGCGTTGACCCCAATGCACCTCCGCAAACAACGCCGTTTGATATTCCGGTTTGGGATCCCGGTTACTACAGCTTCACCCCGGGTGATGGCAGCTGTGTACCGTTAAATATCTGGGCAGGCGAAGCGGGTATCAGCCCCGACGCCGTAGACTGGGTGACCCGTGATACGGAGACTGAAACAACCATTGAGCAAACGGTGCTCACCGGTTTCCTATCGGGAGACAGTGAGGACTTCTTCTCCCTGCCCGCAGGACCCATTTCCTTCGCGACAGGCTTTGAATGGCGCCGCGAGGAGTCATCACTAACCTTTGATTCCTTTGCGCTGGGCGTATTGCCAGCAGGCTCACCCTTCGGTGCGGGAACCAACATCGCCGATGTCAGCGACAACGCCCAGCTGCTGTTCCAACCCGTACTGCCCAATCGCAACGAGGTTGGCGCCTACGAGGCTACTGATGTCTTTGTAGAGCTAGCGGTGCCGCTGTTGAGCGACGTCTTCCTCGCAGAAAGTCTCGAACTGGAACTCGCGGCACGTGCATCGGACTACACAACCATCGGTCGAGCCACGACATGGAAGGCCGGTTTGTCCTGGGCACCTGTGGAGGATATCCGCTTCCGAACCACGCTGTCTGAGGCGGTGCGGGCACCGAACATCACCGAATTGTTCGCGCCGCAGACCGGAGGCACGAGCCGTCCGCCGGATCCTTGTGACGCTGCCCAAATCAGCGCTATCGCCTCTGATAACCCGGCGTTGGGCGCACAGATCCAGGCTAACTGTGTCGCAGACCTACAGAGTATCGGGCTTGATCCGTTCAATGCAGACGGCGAGTACAGCTTTGCTGATCCGTTGTCGGCCGCCTTCCCGGCCCTTCAGGGTGGTAACCCGGACCTGCAGGAAGAGACCGCCGAAACGTTGTCAGTTGGCTTTGTCTTCCAGCCGACGTTCCTTGAAGGTTTAACGGTTAGCGTGGATTACTGGGACATCCGTATCGAAGACGCCATTGCGCAGGTTTCTGATATCGACATCGTCAACGCCTGTTACCAGGGCGCGACGCTTAACGATCAGTTCTGCAGCCTGTTTACGCGAAATGCCAATTCAGGCTCAGCGCAATTCGGTGGCTTCAATTTCATCCAGCGGACGCTGGTGAACTTCGCTGCGTTAGAAACCGATGGTGTGGATTTCTCGCTGGGTTACAACTTCAATCTAGGGGAGCATGACTTCGGCATCAAGGTCGCCGGCACCAAAGTTTTCGCCTTGGACCGATTCACCGACCCGCTGGACAGCACCGTCGTCGATGAGGAACTGGGGGAAATCAACCGTCCTGAACTCGCAGGTAACATCTTCTTGAACTGGGGATACCAAGACCTGTCGGTGCAATGGCAAACCCAGTATCAGGACCAGCAGCTGTTGGCTTTTGTTGAGATCGATACCTATGAAGCGCTCTACGGTGACGCCGTCATGCAGGACGAGTTCTGGCAGCACGATCTCGCCTTTAACTGGGACATCGAGGATGCCCTATCCGTTTACGGTGGCGTCAAGAACGTGACCGATGAAACGCCCTTCATGACTAACTTCGGTTATCCCGCGAGCCCGCGGGGACGATTCTTCTATCTCGGTGCACGCTACGGATTCTGAGGAGATTGGTGATGAACCAGAGCAAACCTTTTCGGCCTGCGGTAACGCAGGCCGAACTCAACAAGCGCCCCCCGGGGCGCTTTTTTGATAGCTGCGCATCTGGCAGTTTGTGTCGACGGGTAGCCGCAGCTTCCCTTTCGCTTTGCGTAATCATCGCATCGGGTGCAACCAGCGCTGAACTACCCAATGCCAGCGAAAATCTACGTCGCAGTTTGTCCTGCATGGCAGCCAGCGAGGACACCTTCAATGCGGTCATAGCCCTGGACGTGGAGTCGGCTCGCCTGGCGGCCAAAGCCGTTGATCAACAGCAGGTGACTGGCCCTTTGGCCGGCATGCCAGTATTACTAAAAGACAATATTGAATCGCGCGAACTCCCCACCACCGCGGGCTCGCTCGCTCTGGCGGGCAACCATACCGATCGGGATGCCCCACTCACTGCACAACTTCGTGCTGCAGGCGCGCTAATTCTCGGCAAAACCAATCTGAGCGAGTGGGCCAACTTTCGCTCCAATCATTCAAGCTCAGGTTGGAGCGGCATCGGCGGACAAACGGTCAATGCAATCGATCCAACGCGCACCCCCTGCGGATCAAGTTCGGGCAGCGCAGTCGCCGTTGCGCGAGGGTATGTACCCATGGCGGTAGGTACTGAGACATCGGGGTCAATCGTTTGCCCCGCCGCTATCAACGGGGTCGTTGGCTTCAAGCCGACACAGGGTCTGGTTTCCGGTGAGGGGATCGTGCCGCTCGCACTCACGCAGGACACCGCGGGCCCCATTGCCGACACCGTCGCAACAGCCGCTACCGCGCTGTCGGTGATGGCCAATCCCGAGGTTGATCAGTCTGAAGCGGTGCGAGAAGGATTGCGCAGTTTTGACACGCTCGATTCCTTTGAGGGACTGCGTATTGGCGTTTGGTCTGCCAGTCGAGGCTATGACCCAAGGCGCGATCAGGCTTTGGACAGTGTGCTGGCCACACTGCGCGCGGGCGGTGCGGAAATCATTGAGGGCATGGCGGTTTCGCGCTATCCCGAGTTCGGTGAGGATTCTTACAAAGTACTGCTCTACGAATTCCGACGGGATATCGCCAAATATTTGGCCACAACGCCAGACACAGTGACTGCGGAGAACCTTGATGACCTGATTGCGATCAATCAAACGCTGGCGCAGCAGGAACTGCAAGTTTTTGACCAATCCATTTTTCTTGAAGCTGCAGCACTCGAAGATGACGAAGCTGACTACCTCGCACGTCTTGAACGAATTCGGACTGCAATGCGTACCGAGGGACTCGAAGCGCTTTTCGCCCAGCATCAGCTAGATGCCGTCATCGGCATTAGTGGTTCCCTGCCTTGGAAGATCGATCCGATTAACGGAGACAGTTGGTTTGGTAGTGGTATGGCGAGTCCGGCGGCGATCGCAGGCAACCCGCACATCACATTGCCACTCGCCGAGGTCGCAGGTCTTCCTTTGGGCATCTCCCTCTATGGAGAGCGCTGGAAGGACCACGAACTGGCACGAATCGCCTGGCGTCTGGAGCAAGACCACCCCAAGCCCCAGTACCACTGGCAGACTTTGCAGCCCCGAGCAATGAGCCCTGACTGCGGGCAGCCTGCGGTCAGCATGGGTGATCTTCAGTAGCAATCAAGTGGGCGCTCTGCGGGCTGATAAAGCAGCAAAGCAAGAATCAACCGCGCCAAAACCCTCAACCATAAGACGCCGATAACAATCACTGACCCGAACGGGTCAGTGATTTAAACCACATCCCTATAGCACTCGAGCTCAGGTGTCAGTTAACTTACGGGTTACATTCATCCGGACACGAGCACCGACAACACCTTGTCACTGGAACTGAATATTTCAGAGTTGGTCGAGGACTGGTCAATACCTGACTGGGATTGTCAGGTGGCCGAGTACGTTAACGACTGGCTAATGCTGCCCCGCAGCTCCCGGGATGAGGTCAAGTGCCGCGACTATGTGGCCTGGCGGCTGGAGCAGCAGTTACTCGCCTCGATCACACCAAGAACGCGCACCGCGACCTCCCCCGAAGTGTTTATCCGCGATGTTGAGTGGGACAGCCGCAGCAAGCTGTACTTGGACTACACTCTCGCGCGTTTTCGCGATGGCCGCTACGCCGATATCAAAAGAGAGCATGTATTCCTGCTCTGTGCCCATTTGGCCCGAGATACACGGCTAAAAAGTCTCGACGAATATGAAGCGGAGCTGGCTGAGCGTATTCTAAGCAGCCTTGCGTAAAACTACCCTCGCCAACGACTAGGCGGTTGGCTGTTCTTGCGAACTTACTTCTTCTGTCTATGACAGATGTGCCGTGAGCAGATCACTGACACGCTCAGGACTAAAATGTTCTTGGTACCATCCTGCTAATTCTCGAGTATCGATGTCTCGAGCAGCCTCAAGCTGACGGTCATTCCAGGCAGAGAGGTCATCCTCAATTTGTACAAACCGTTCGATCCCCCCGGGAAACCCCTCAATAGAGTGGGATGTGGCCAACACCGACTTGCCACAGGACAGCGCCTCCAACACCTTGATTTTGAGCCCAGCACCGAAGCGCACAGGACTCAAAGCCACATCGATACAGCGATAGAAGTCTGCCGGCGAATCCACAACGCCCAGGTTGGTCAGACTGGGATGGCCGGATAAGGCTGCGACATCTGCCACCGCCAATGGCCCCGCCAGCACCAATGGCCCTGTCGTCGCCAGCCACGGCTTGATCTGCTCGAATCCATCTCGATTGGGGACTGCCTGTGAAGCGATGAGCCCGAACCGCCAGATGCCACTCCCATTCTCGATTCTTCGGAAAGGGATCGCCGGCGGTAAGTAGGCTGCCTGTGCTACCCCCTGTCGCTGCAGGTACTCAGCCTCGCTGGCATTGATCGCGAACACGTGGTCGTAGCATTTAAGGCTGGAAATTTCCTGCGCTGCGTCCACGCGTACCGGAAAGCTGTATCCGAACGCCTCGAACTGCTGTTGACGCAGATGCATGACGTCATGGATTTCAACCGCTGTCTTGCACGGCAGTACGCGCGCGAGCCCCGCAAACTGATCATAAGAGAAGTACACTAGAGAGACCTCGCGGTCTTTCACAAACTGTTGAATCGCTGCTACGTGACTGGCCTGAACACCGGTGTCCGCCATCCTCAGCGTCCCACCCGGCAACGGACAAGATTGATCGGTGTGAGTAATAAACAGCACCGAAACCTTGGTAGCGATGGATTTCAGTAACTCGTAACGCGAGCGCAGCGAGGTGCCACAGCCCAATGGTTCAAGCCAGAACGGATGGGTGGTGATGATACATACGTGACGCATACAAGCCTGCATCGCTAATGGATGGGAACTAACACCGTAACATTGCGTCGTTATGAAACAAAAAACCCCGGCAGGTGCCGGGGTTTAGTGAACGCATCAAAACCGATGCCGATAGCCTGCGATCACTTCTTCGCTCGGCGCTCTTTCTCTTCAGCGATGACCTTCTCAGCCACTTGTGCCGGACACGGCATGTAGTGTGAGAATTCCATCGAGAACTGGCCACGACCCGAGGTGATAGTACGCAGGTGACCG
>JAZBOZ010000255.1:0-3788 GCA_036351405.1 Halieaceae bacterium | reverse complement strand
GTCTACTGGTCTTTCAGAAGCCCTTACTCGTATCTGGCAACCCCTGACCTTATGGCCATTGCTCGAGAATTCCCGGTGCAGGTCAACCTGCGCGTGGTGTTACCGATCGCGATACGTGAACCGGAATTGTTATTCAGCGAAGGCAAGCGCAAACACCTGCTTTACGTGGTCATGGATTGGGAACGGCGTGCCGAGATGCTCGGTATGCCCCATCGCTGGCCGTCGCCAGACCCTGTAGTGCAGGACGTGGGTTCGGCCATAGTCCCCAAGGATCAACCTTATATTCATCGCTTAAGCCGTCTGGGTGTCGAGGCTCAGCGCCGTGGCTTGGGCTTGCCGTTTGCGGCTGAGGTATCTCGCCTGATTTTTGGCGGCACTGTGGATTGGCATAAAGGGGATAAACTCGAGCGTGCTGCCTCTCGAGCCGGACTCGATCTTGCTGCGCTTGATGCTGCCATAGCTGCCAGAGGTGCGGATCATGCGGATGAGATCGAAGCGAACCAGCGTGCGCTCGATGCGGCTGGCGGTTGGGGGGTGCCCACCGCGGTGTTCCGGGACGAGATTTTTTTCGGCCAGGATCGTATGGACACCCTTCGCTGGCGAATGGCCCAAGCGGGCCTGCCACGCAGCGCGTTGACATGATTCAACACAATTGCGCGCTGCTTTGACACGCCGTAACACGTAGGCTGCATATTTCGCCGGCTTAATCATCACTGTTAACCCCTTAATCCAAGGAGCTAGTGATGAAGAAAGTCATGGTTTTAATCGCCACGTTGGCGTCCGTATCTATGCTGCAAGCACGTCCCGCTGCAGCTGAAATTCCCACCCAAACCAAACAGGAAGCGACTGCGCTGGGCGCCATCGCGCTGGGCGCCGCGACCGGTGGCCCCGTCGGCTTGTTGGCGGGCTTGGCGGTTGGGGTCTGGCTGGTTGACGAGGTCGGCCGTGCCGGCGCCCATGATGATATGGCGCTGGAGCTGACTGCGGCACGCGAGCACTTGTCAGGCGCCAATGCGCAGGTCGCGATGTTAGAGCAACAGCTCGCCGGCGCAAAGCAGGAGCAGCGCAGATTGGCACGCGCGATGCTCGATTCGTTGGAGGTCGCCATGATGTTCCGCACCGGCGAGTCGGCGCTGTCTGATGCGGGTCGCGATCAACTCAAATCTCTGGCGCGCTACCTGCGCCAAAATCCTGATGTGCAGGTCCGCGTTCACGGCTACGCCGATGCACGGGGTGACGCGGGCGCCAACCTCGCCCTGTCCAGAGCACGAGCGGAATCAGTGGTTGAGGCCCTGGCGAAAAACGGTGTCCCGAGCGGGCGCATGCGTATCGACGCTTATGGTGAACAGCAGGCCTCGGCCAACCCCGGCGACATCGATGCGCAGGCCCTCGATCGAAAAGTCATTATCGAGTTGAGTCGAACCAGAGGCGTTGCCGCCCAGCTACAACCCTAACGCGGGGGATCAAATGTCGAGCTGGGTGCGCTGGGATGAGGGCGCGGCTTAGCGCCCCAGCTTGGCGACTGCTCTCACCAGCGCGGTGATCTCACCATCGGCGTTGATAATTTCGCCGTCCAGAAACGCGGTCTTGTACGTCATTTTGTGAACCTGGCCGGTGACGATCAGCGGCTCCTCACCCCGGGTGACACCGGTGTAATGCGTGGTTAACTCGAGCGTTGCCAATGATTTGATCGTGCGATCCGCTGCGAAGGCGGCGTGACTGACCGTCGCATCCAGCATCGCGGCGACGAAACCGCCTTGCACAACATTGCCACTGTGGCAGTAATCGAGCGGCACTTTGAAATGGAAGGTGCAGGTTCGTGCTTCCGGATCCACTGCCACCAATTCACCACCGAGTAGGTCGAGAAAGCCCGGCTTGTGTCGGTTGAGTTCGGCGGCGAGTTCGGCGTTGGTCATGGGTATTTCCTGTTGGTTGGCATCTCAATATTGGCGAATGATCAATGGCGCAACTCAAGCGTGCAGCATTTGATGCCGCCGCCACCGAGATTGAGTTCCGATACATCTACGCCAATGGGCTCGTAGCCATATGCTGTCAGCTGATTGGCCAATCCGGTTGCCTGCTGTGCCATAACAACACGCCTGCCGTCGCTCACCAAATTAAGGCCAAAAACGGCAGCATCTTCTTCGGAGGCGATGATCGCTTCAGGAAAGCGTTGCCGCAATATTGACAAGGAAGTTTCGCTGAAGGCGCTGGGCAAATAGGCGATGTTGGTGTCGTCGATGACTGCTAGACAGGTATCGAGGTGATAGTAGTTTGGGTTGATGAGCTCGAGTGTGACGACTTCTTTACCAAAAGCGTCAGCGACTTCGTGATGACTGGCGATGGCACTGCGGAATCCCGATCCGCCAAGGATGAGATCGCCGACCTTGAGAAAGTCACCCTCCCCCTCGTTAAAAGCTATGGGTGGCGTGACGTCGAATCCCAGTTCATGCAACCGGGTCATGTAAGCTGGGCCCTCCGGACTGCGCTCTTTGTAGCGGAACCTCGCTCCCAGTGCTTTTCCATCAATGACCAAACCGCCATTGGCGGCGTAAACCATGTCGGGTAGACCATCGATCGGGTCGATCAACTCCACACTGTATCCGAGGTCCAGGTATGTTCGGTAGAGCGTTTCCCATTGGTTGATGGCTTTGGCAGTGCTGGTCGGTTTGGCTGGATGCATCCAGGGGTTGATGCGGTAGCAGACGGTGTAGAACTCTGGCCGGCACATAAGTATGTGTTTGGCTTGTGCAGTTCGAGTCGACATGGCGATGAAGCACTCTCGTAGATCCAAAGCTGCGAGAGTCTATGTCCCAAATGTGACAGTCTTATTCAGCACACTCCTGAATCCAGGCAACCATATCCCGGGCACAGGCACGTGAGATGTCGGGCACGATCGAGCACAGTGTCTCGCTGGCATGGATAGTTCCCATCGATTGTGTGCACTGCGCCTTGACTCCCGCGCGGTTGAGATTGCGATAGAACGCGATCCCCTCGTCGCGCAGCGGATCACATTCGTTGACGCGGATCACGGTGGGTGGGAAGTGCGAGAGATCGGCTTCGCTGGCGAAATAGGGCCAGGCCAGGGGGTCTTCGTTTTCCAGCGCTTCGATGCCATAAGCCATAGCGCCTCGATTGGTGCCGACAGTGATAAAAATGCCGTCATTCTCGGTCGATGACGGTAACGATTCCCGCGGCCATTGCCCTGAGATGTACGGGCACAGGGCATACAAACCTAGCAGGGCATCACGCTGCCCGTCACGAATCAGCTTCATGGTAGTGGCAATGGCGAGGTTGCCACCGCCGCTCTCGCCTGCGATCAGGATTTGTTTCGGGTTGATATTCAAGGTTTCTGCCTGAGCCCGAATCCACTGGAACCCGGAGACGCAGTCATTTAGCCCAGCGGGGAAGGGCTCGACTTCGGGCACCGAAGACGGACGCAAGCAGTTGCGAAAATCGACCATGACCACGGCGACACCCTGATGGGCAATCAGACGCCCCCAGGTTTGGTAATTTCCGTAGAAGCACGACAGCGTCATCATGCCGCCGCCGTGAATGTAGTAAACGCAGGGTAAGGTCTCATCGTTATCGGGTCGGATGGTGCAGAGATTGATGCTGTTGCCATCAGGTTGTGAGGTGATGCGCTGCCGATCTATACGCAGACCGCTTTTGGGCGCGATCGCTTCGTTATCCGCGGCGTTGAACATGCCAACCATCATCGCTTCCTGTTCCAGCGCCCTTGGGCTGTTCGATGCGGCGAGCAGCGCCTCACGACTCTCAACGTCACC
>JAZBOZ010000254.1:0-4541 GCA_036351405.1 Halieaceae bacterium | reverse complement strand
GGCGCGCTCTCTCAGCAACCCACTGAAGTCATTGTTGATCAGTTGGACAAGCACTTTGTACCGTATGTGACGATGGTGCCCCCTGGAACGGCGATTCGCTTTCCCAACAGCGATGACATTCGTCACCACGTATATTCTTTTTCGGATGCCAAAACCTTTGAGCTAAAGCTCTACCACGCCAACGATGCTGAGCCGGTTGTGTTCGATCGTGCCGGGCTGGTGACGCTCGGCTGCAACGTGCACGACACCATGAAGGGTTACATCCTTGTCAGCGATCAGCCGGGCGTTGTCACGGCAGATAGCGGCATGGTTGTCATTCCCGATGCGGTCGATGTGGTCCGAGTGTGGCATCCACAGTTGGGGGAATGGTTGCAGCGACCTGTGGCTGCGCGTTTGGTGCTGCCGATGGCGTGGGATTCGACGGACCCTCAAGCTGCGCGGGACCGGTCGACACTTGAGCAGAGGATGATGCGCTTCCGTCGTGAAAATTGAGTTTCGAAACCGTTTGCTGCTGTTCTTTGCGCCGGTCATCGCACTGGCGCTAGCGACGACGGTCCTTCTTTCCTGGCAGTCCGCACGAGCGACGGTTGAGCGCAATGCAGAACGCTCGTTGATGGTCGCTGAGCAGATCTTCAACCAGTTGCTGCGCCAGTCACAACAGCAACTGACTGATCGTGCACAGCTGTTATCCGAAGACTTCGGCTTTCGTCGCGCGGTGGCGACCGGTGAAACTGATACCACCATCAGTGTGCTTGCCAACCATGGAGGCCGGGCGGGTGCAGATTTGATGATGCTACTGAGCCCAGATGGCGAGGTTGTGGCTAACACGCATGCCATCACTGAGGAGGTGGCTCGGGAGCTGCTCCAGGCAGCGGAAGCCCCCTTGCTGTACAGCGAAGGCGCGTTTTACCAAATAGCACTTGCGCCCGTTCGTGCCCCCGATCTGATTGGCTGGGTCGTCATGGGGAATGCAATTGATCTCCAGTTTGCTGAGCGCATCCAGCAGCTTGCCCTGACCGATGTGACATTACTGTTCGAGAGCGAGACCGGGGAAGTGGTCAGTATCAGCACATGGGCTGGGTTACCCGATGCGAAGGCCGGCGGATTGGATGCGTTGGCAATGGCTAATACGTTGGAGCGACGAGAGGCTGATACTGATCTACTTGCCAATGCGTTCACTCGCACAACTGTTGGGGGCAAGTCACTTTATATCGTGCTATCCACTTCGCTGGGTGAAGCACTGGCGGCTTGGCGACCGTGGCAGCGCAAACTTTGGCTGATAGGGCTGGTTTCTCTTCTGGTGACCGCGTTGACGGCATGGGTTGTCGCGTTGACAGTCAGCAAACCCATACGAGCGCTTGTGAGTAGCGCCAATAAAATTGCGTCAGGTGACTACGCTGTACAGCCGTCTCTTAGCGGTGACTCTGAATTCGGGTTTCTTGAGCAAACCTTGCAAAAGGTGGGTCTCGCGGTCAGCGAGCGCGAGGAGCGGATTCTTCATCAAGCAAGATACGATGCGTTGACCGATCTGCCGACGAGGCAGTATCTGGATGAGTTGTTCAGTGCATCGACGTTTGAAAAACACAGTCTGCTGTTGGTGAAAGTGCGCAAGCAGCGCGAGCTCACCGAGGTTTATGGCATGGATTGGACGGACCAGCTAGTGGCTCAGGTTGCTGATCAATTGCAAACGGCCTTGAGCGAGGCCGATGTTGTTGCGCGCATCGCCCGAGATCAGTTTGTCGTTTGGTCTGAAAACGCCGGGGGAGAGGACGTCGCTCGGCAGGCAGATACCGTTGCTAACGCGCTTAAATTTCCACTGGTGGTTGCCGGCATTGAGGTCAAGGTCGATCTGCAGATGAGTGCGGCACTGGCGCCGGAGCACGGCGCTTCTTTGGATGATTTGCTGCGCCGGGCGGTTATCGCCATGTCGGGCGCCGTCGGCGCGATGTCGCAATTGCGGTTGTATCAAGAGGGTGAAGACCTTCGTTTACATAGAAAGTTACGTGTAACCCAACGTCTGCAGTTGGCGATTCTTGAGGGGGCGTTCGAGCTCCACTATCAGCCCAAGTTGAGTCTGGGTTCACGACGCGTCGAACAAGTCGAAGCCTTGTTGCGCTGGTCAGATGCGGAACTCGGGAAAGTGTTCCCCGATGAGTTTATTCCGCTGGCCGAGCGGTCGGGTGACATTATTCCCTTAAGCAATTGGGTAACCCGGGAGGCCGCTCTGAAAGCGGCCGCGTGGCGCGACGCGGGCCGCAGCGTTCAAGTAGGTGTCAATGTGTCCGGGCGGGACTTTGCGGAGGCCGATTTTGTCGAGCGGACTCTGGCGACGGTCCGCGCTGCTGGGGCCACTCCGGATCTCATGGTTCTTGAAGTCACAGAAAGTGCCATGATGGAAGACGTGGAGCAGGGTATTCAGCATCTTGAGCGATTGCGCGCTGAGGGTTTCACGCTCGCGCTCGATGATTTCGGTACCGGTTTCTCATCCTTGTCACAGCTCAAGCACCTGCCGGTTGACGAGTTAAAAATTGATAAGTCCTTTGTGCTTAATCTGCCCGGTGACAAACAGGACCTCGAGATCGTTCGCTCCACCGTTGAGCTGGGGCATAGCCTCGGAATGAAGGTCGTCGCAGAAGGGGTTGAGAATAACGCTGCACTGCAGCTGTTAAGGCAGATGGGTTGTGATGCGATACAGGGATACCATTTGAGCCGACCGCAGCCGGCAGCGAGCTTTGAGCAATGGCTAGAACAAGAGTCTTTACATGTCAGGCATGCGTTTGATGACGCGCCGACGGAATCGCAGAGTGTAGGACTGTAATCGTGGGAAAAGCGTTTTCCTGTTTGTTGCTGGCGGTGGCAGCTGCACTCGTCTCTCCCGGCGCGCTGTCCGAACCTGGCAGCCGTATTATCGCAACTTCAGGTGCTATGCAGCTGGAGGGCACGAGCGGCGGAGGCATCGTGCCGTGGGCGCTGATTGCCGGCTATGGGTCTGATACCGAGTGGGGTGGTGCGGCCTTTCATACCCGCGTCAGCGTTGATGACTTCGATGTGCAGAGCACCGGCGCAGCAATCGGCTTTAGAAATCGCGTGGAGATCAGTGTTGCGCAGCAAAATATCGATGTGCGGCCACTCGACCTGTCTTTGGGGCAGGATATTGTCGGCGCCAAAGTGCGCCTTGTGGGAGATCTGATCTACAGCCCCTGGCCGCAGATATCGGCGGGGCTGCAATACAAGCGCCAGCAAGACTTCGCGGTGCCCGCGCTCCTGGGCGCTGCAGACAACAGCAGCACCGATTACTACCTGGCGGCGAGTAAACTTTGGCTCGGTGGTCTTGCCGGTTATAACCTGTTTGCCAATATGACGTTGCGA
This sequence comes from Halieaceae bacterium, assembly GCA_036351405.1. Lineage (GTDB taxonomy): Bacteria > Pseudomonadota > Gammaproteobacteria > Pseudomonadales > Halieaceae > Luminiphilus. The sequence goes on along the minus strand of JAZBOZ010000254.1, from coordinate 1,172 downwards.
AGCACCGAAGCCAATCAGGGTGGTCTGCTGGGTTTTGGTGGTCCCGACGGCGGTCGGGATTGGCAATTCGAGGCGAGCGCTGCAGCATTTTTCAACTATAACTGGGCAGCGGGCATTGAGTTCCGTCAGAAACCCGATCTCTTGGGTATCGGCGAGGAAGATTGGCGAGATGCCTTCGTCGCCTGGTTCCCGTCAAAGCGATTTGCGGTTGTGGCGGCATACGCAGATTTGGGCAATATCGCCGGTTTGCCCGATCAATCTGGATGGTATTTATCAGTGCAGGTGAACCAATGACAGGTCATCGAGCGGTGTGTGGCTTGGTGAGGTCGAGTTATCTGGTGGCGATCACGGCGATCATGCTGGGCTGTCAGTCGGCACCACCTTCTGATTCGCTTTACCAGGATCTGGGCGGTCTAGCCGGGATCACGAGGGTGGCGGATAACTTTTTGTATCACTTGGGGCGGGATGATCGTGTCATTGATTTTTTTGCCGAGTCCGATATCGACCGGTTCCATGAAAAAGTGATCGAGCATATTTGCGAGCTCTCGGGTGGGCCCTGCGAATACACCGGAGATTCGATGCTCGAGACGCATCGAGGCATGGGCATCAACGACACCCAATTCAATGCAGTGGTTGAGGATTTGATCCTGGCGATGGAGGATGCGGGCTTGGGTACCACGGCACAAAATCGCTTGCTGTCGGTGCTCGCACCCCTTCATCAAAATATTGTCGAACACTAGTGCGGTCAGACGACAGATATAATAATCTCGTCAAAAGTGTGGCTATGTCGCGATCTTAGGGGGAGGCGTAATGAGCACACCATCATTGTCCTACCCGCGTATGTGTGATCCTGGCGCTGCGCTTCAGCGCAGGCGCTGGTTTATCGGCGTGCTTGCCATTGTTTGGCTGGTGGGCTCCGGCTGGATGCTGTTTCAACTGCAAACAGCCGGGCAGCGCATGTTCGACCCCAGCCTGATGCAGACCCCTGATTATCCTACCGAAGCGGTCGTTGACGCCTTGCAACGCATACTGCCCGATACGGGTACCCCGCTGGTAATTCACGTTTGGGATGACCGCTGTGATTGCGCAGCAGCGGCGTGGTCCCACCTGGTTTCTATGAAGGATCGCATCTTGGAGGCTGGTGCTCAGGTGGTGTTTTTGGCACGTCCCGG
>JAZBOZ010000253.1:0-17176 GCA_036351405.1 Halieaceae bacterium | reverse complement strand
GTCACAACCCCAAAGACTACAACGGCATGAAGTTCGTGCGTGCCGAGTCAAAGCCGATTTCCGGCGACTCCGGTTTGAAAGATATTCAGGCCATGGCGGAAGCCAATACTTTCGAAGCGGCTGCCGAGCCGGGCAGTTATCGCGAGGTCTCGACGCTCGATGCCTATATTCAGCACTTGTTGGGCTATGTCGATGTGTCGGCGCTTAAGCCGCTGAAAATCGTTTGCAACGCCGGTAACGGCGGTGCGGGCCGCGTGATTGATGCGCTCGAGCCGCATCTGCCCTTCACCTTCATCAAAGTGCACCACGAGGCCGATGGCCATTTTCCGAATGGTGTGCCCAATCCGTTGCTGGTGGAAAACCGGGCGGTGACCGCGGACCGTGTGCGGGCGGAGGGCGCCGACCTCGGCATCGCCTGGGATGGTGATTTCGACCGCTGCTTCTTTTTTGACCACACCGGCGAGTTCATCGAGGGTTATTACATTGTAGGGCTGTTGGCCGAAGCCTTCCTCTCAAAGCTCGGTCCCCAGCGGATTGTGCACGACCCCCGGCTGACCTGGAACACGAGAGATGTTGCCAGTCAGGGCGGCGGTGAGGCTGTGCAAAGCAAGACCGGCCACGCGTTTATCAAGGAAAAGATGCGAGAAGTGGATGCGGTCTATGGTGGTGAAATGAGTGCGCATCACTATTTCCGCGATTTCGCTTATTGCGACAGCGGCATGATTCCGTGGCTGCTGGTGGCAGCGATGATTTCAGCTAAAGGTGACTCGCTCGCAGCTCAAGTGAAGGAGCGCACCGCGATGTTCCCCTGTTCCGGTGAGATTAATCGAACGGTCGATAATCCCAGGGTGTTGATCACCAAGGTGCAGGAGCACTACGCCATGGGTGCTTCGCGCGTTGAGCATATCGACGGGCTGAGCGTTGAGTTCGATGATTGGCGCTTCAACCTGCGGATGTCCAATACCGAGCCGGTTGTGAGACTCAATGTGGAAAGCCGGGGCGATGAGGCTTTGATGCGCGCCCGAACAGAAGAGCTGTTATCGATGATCGACGGCTAACTCGCGTTCGCTTCGCGCCATGCCGCCGCGATGGCGGCCGTGGCCGGGTCGAGCTGGTCGAGGCCCTCTCCCGTTTCCAGGCTGCCGCGAATCTGGCGGCCGATTTCTTTCCCCAGTTCGACGCCCCACTGATCAAACGCATTGATACCGAGCAGCTGCGCCAGGAAGAATGTTTTGTGCTCGTAGGCGGCCAATAGGGCGCCCAAGTGCTTTGCGTCGACCGTATCGAACCAAATCATGGAATGACTGTGGTTGCCCGGCAGCACCAGATGGGGGGCGAGACTGGCATCCATGCCTCGTGCCGCAATCAAGGCCTCTGCCTCATTCTCCGACCGCCCCAGCAATAGCGCGCGACTCTGGGCGAGGGCGTTGGCGGCCAGTTTGCGATGGGCATCGAGATCAACATCGCCGTTGGTGAGCGGTAGGATAATGTCCGCGGTGAAGGGGCGTGTGCCCTGGTGAAGTAATTGGTAGTAGGAGTGCTGTCCGATCGTGCCCGCGGAACCCCAAAGCATCGGCGCGCTGGGTATCTGCAGCGCACTGCCGTCAGCCTGCACCCGTTTGCCATTGCTCTCCATCGTCAGTTGCTGCAAAAAATCAGCGAGCTGTGAGAGGCGCTGTGAATAAGGCAGCACCAGGTGACTGTCGCAGTGCTGAAGCTGGCAATGCCAGTACTCGAGCAACGCCATCATCATAGGCAAGTTTTCGGCAGGCGCGGTATGACGCGTGTGTTCATCCATGGCCTGCGCCCCTGCAAGTAGGGCTTCAAACGCGGGCCACCCGCATTGCAACGCAATCACGAGGCCAATGGCGGACCACAGCGAGTAACGCCCCCCCACCCAATCCCAAATCGGGAAGCACTGCGACTCGGAGATGCCAAACTCCGCTGCTGCGGCAATGTTGGTGGTGACCGCCAACACGTGATGCCGAATCGCATCATCGGGCACGCCGTGATCGGTGAGCCAGCGCCGGGCCCGGAGCGCATTGGTGAGTGTTTCCTCGGTGCCAAAAGATTTGGAGCACACCACAAACAAGGTGCGGTGGGGGTTGAGCCCGGCCAGGATGCGGTCAAGATCCCATGGGTCGACATTGGCGACGAAATGGCTGCGCAGTGGATCGTCTCGCGATGCCAGCGCCTCGCACACCATGCGGGGGCCCAGATCGGAGCCGCCTATACCGATATTGACGACATCGGTGATGGATTCGCCGCCGTGACCCCTGAGTTGGCCGGTGTGTACCCGCTCTACGGTGTCACGCAACCGTTGCAATGTGTGATCCACTTCCTGCCAGTATTCAGGTGATGCGTCACTGGCTGTTCCTCGCAACAGCGTGTGCAGTGCTGGGCGTCCTTCCGTGTTGTTAACCTTTTTGCCCGTGACCAAGCCGTCGAAGGCCGCATTGAGTGCTTGCTGTTGTGCGAGCGTCAACAGGGCTTCGCGCGCCGTGTCATCCAGCCGATGTTTGCTGTAGTCGAGATGGATACCCGCGCCAGAACAGCGATAGCGGTTGGCGCGATGGGGGTCTTGCTCGATCAGAGCGGCGATACGAACGCCCTGAAGTCCGTTGATGGCGTCTTGCAGGGTCGTGCTCGTATCGCTCATGGCTTAGGACTCTCTCTCTACCGCCAGTTTGATCAGGTGTTGCATGGCAGCTTTGGCATCGCTGTCGGCTAGGCCATCCAAGGCCGCCTCGGCCTTGTCGCGATAGCCCATCGCAGCGCGGCGTGTCGCGTCAATGCCACCGGTTTGGCGGACAGCCTGGATGATGTCAGTCAATCGCGCAGCCGATTTCTGGCGCAGCGATTCGGCGATCAGCGTCCGCACGCTAGCGTCTCCGTTCGCCATTGCATGGATCAATGGCAGAGTGGGCTTGCCCTCATTAAGGTCATCGCCAATTGCTTTGCCAGTGACCTCCGGGTCGCCCTCATAATCAAGCACGTCGTCGATCATCTGGAAGGCGATGCCCAAGTTGAGGCCGTAATCATGAAGCCTTGATTGAGTTGATTCGTCCTGCTCACTCAACATCGCTGCGCCACGACAAGCGGCGGCGAACAGTACCGCTGTCTTGCGGGTGATGACGTCGAGATACTGCGCCATGCTGGTTTCCGGATCCCCGGCGCGCACCAATTGCAACACCTCGCCCTCGGCGATGGTATTGGTGGTATCTGCCATGTGACGCAGCAGTGGCATATTGTCCAGTGCCACCATCAGCTGGAATGCCCGTGTGTAGAGGAAGTCTCCCACGAGCACGCTCGGCGCGTTGCCAAACTCCGCGTTGGCAGTCGGGCGTCCTCGACGCAACATCGACAGGTCAACCACATCGTCGTGGAGCAGTGTGGCGGTATGGATGAACTCGACCACGGCCGCAAAGTGGATGTGCGATTCGCGGCATTCACCCAGCGCTCGAGCTGCAAGCAGCGCCAATAATGGACGCAAGCGCTTGCCGCCGGCGTCGACAATATAGTGGCCCACGTTCTCCACCATATCGACGTCGGAATGCAGCTGCGCGACGATGAGATCGTTGACGCGGTCAAATTCGCCTGTCACGCAGGCGCGAATCGCTTCAATCACAGGGGACTCTCCAGAATACGCGGCGGATTATAGGCAGTGCTGCAAGCGACTGTCACTTCGCGGCTTTTTCCCGATTTTGGCGACTTGCGAGGTAGGGCGTTAACCAGTACTATCCGCGCCCTTGATGCCGTCCTGCCCATGGCTGCCGGCCTGACTTTGGTGCCTGACTCTGCCCCGTCTCTGACGGTTTACACATTGCGAGTAGGCTAACTGAGTGGAGAAACACATGTACGCAGTAATTGAAAGCGGCGGCAAGCAGCACCGCGTGACCGAAGGCGAGCTGTTGAAGCTCGAGAAACTGGATGCCGCGACCGGTGACACTGTTGAGTTTGATCGTGTCCTGATGGTCGGCGCTGGTGAAGACGTCAAGATCGGCACCCCCGTTGTGGAGGGTGGCAAGGTCACCGCAGAGGTCGTATCCCACGGACGTGGTGAGAAGATCAGAATCGTCAAGTTCAACCGACGTAAGCATTATCGTAACGAGACCGGACATCGGCAGTGGTACACCGAAGTCAAAATCACCGGTATCTCGGGCTGAGAGGAGACTGACTAATGGCTCACAAGAAAGCAGGCGGTAGTACCCGCAACGGACGCGATTCCGAAAGCAAACGCCTGGGCGTCAAAGCCTTTGGCGGTCAGCAAGTCACAGCAGGCAGCATCATCGTGCGCCAGCGTGGCACCCGGTTCCACGCCGGTGACAACGTTCGCGTTGGCAAGGACCACACTCTGTTTGCGACAGCGGATGGCAAAGTCGAATTCTTTGTCGGCGGCCCGCAGAACCGTAAGCAGGTTCGTATCGTTACGGCCTGATCTCGCGTTGTCTGATTCGAAAGCCCCGTCCAGCGACGGGGCTTTTTTGTTTCTGACTACGGCACAAGACTGGCGGCACCACGGGCCCTCCACGGGTAGACTATTCCCATGAAATTTGTTGACGAAGTATCAATCGAAGTGTTCGCCGGCAACGGCGGCAATGGCTGCGTCAGTTTTCGTCGGGAGAAATACATCCCAAAAGGCGGACCTGATGGTGGTGACGGCGGCGATGGCGGCAGCGTGGTGCTGGTGGGTGACAGTGCGCTCAACACCATGGTCGATTATCGCTACACCCGAAAATTCCGCGCTCAGAATGGCGAGCCCGGCCGCGGCCGCAACTGCTCGGGGAAAGGGGGCGAGGATCTTTTGCTACCCGTGCCTCTGGGCACCACTGTGCTTGATGAGGACACCGGTGAGGTGCTGGGGGATATTCAGCACCAAGGGCAGCAACTGATTGTCGCTCAGGGCGGTTTTCACGGGTTGGGCAACACCCGCTTCAAATCGAGTGTCAATCGGACCCCGAGGCAAAGTACGCCCGGGACTGAGGGGGATAGCCGCCGCTTAAAGCTGGAGCTCAAAGTGCTGGCTGACGTGGGATTGTTGGGTTTGCCCAATGCAGGCAAGTCGACGTTTATTCGCGCGGTTTCGGCGGCTACACCTAAAGTGGCGGATTATCCGTTCACCACCCTGGTCCCGAGTCTGGGTGTGGTGAAAGTCGATGCCCATCGCTCTTTCGTGGTCGCGGATATTCCCGGGCTCATTGAAGGTGCTTCCGAAGGCGCGGGACTGGGTATTCGATTTCTGAAACACCTGACGCGCAATCGGGTATTGCTGCATTTGGTCGATATTGCGCCTCTGGATGACAGTGATCCGGCTGAAGCGGCGTTGGCCATCGTTCGCGAGCTCGAGCGATTTAGCCCAACGCTGGCGGCACGCCCTCGCTGGCTGGTACTCAACAAGGTTGATCTGCTCGACGATGAAACCCGTCAGGCGCGTGTTGATGCCGTCATTGCGGCCCTCAACTGGCAAGGGCCCGTCTATCAGATCTCGGCAATCAGCAAGCAGGGTACCGCTGCATTGTCTGGCGATTTGATGACGTGTATCGAGCACCTCAATGCCGAGGAAGCCGCAGACCCCGAACTCGCGGCTCGCGAGTCGCAGGTGCAGTCGCAAATGCAGGAGGAGGCGCGCCAGCGTATCGAGTCGCTGCGCACAGCCCGTGCTGCCGAGCGTCGCGCACAAAAGGGTCAAGTCGACGATGACGACGACGATCACGAGGTGGAAGTGGAGTATCGACCCTGATGCACGGCGATCGCTCTTCGGTCAGCGGTGCCCGCCGCTGGGTGGTCAAGATCGGGAGCTCCGTGTTGACCGCCAATGGTCAGGGCTTGGATCTCGAGGTTATTGCAAGTCTCGTGAGTCAGGTGGTGGCACTGCGCAATAGTGGCGCCGAAGTGGTGCTGGTATCGAGTGGCGCGGTTGCCGCGGGTCTGGTGCGATTAGGCTGGCGCGAGCGTCCCGCCAGCGTTGCGGGTTTGCAGGCAGCAGCGGCCGTCGGCCAGAGCAGTCTTGCCCGCGCCTGGGAGGCGGCATTTGAGCAGCACGACGTCATCGCTGCGCAAATTTTGTTGTCTCACGCCGACGTGCGTGCCCGGGATCGTTATCTCAATGCCCGGGCTGCGCTGGGAGAACTGTTGGGCAAGTCGGTCGTGCCGATCATCAACGAGAATGACACGGTGGTGACTGATGAAATACGTTTGGGTGACAACGACACACTGGGTGCGCTGGTCGCTAACTTGATCGACGCGGATGTGTTGGTGTTGTTGACTGATCAAAACGGTCTGTACGACCGGCACCCCGGCCAGCATGCCGATGCACGTCTCATCGACTGGGCGGATGTGAATGATCTCGCTCTCGACAGTATGGCGGGCGAGGCAGGTGCCCTGGGTCGAGGGGGGATGCGCACCAAACTCTCTGCGGCGAGGCTGGCGGCCCGCTCTGGTACGACGACCGTCATCGCCTGTGGCACGCAGAACGGCGTTTTGCCCGCGCTGGGCCGCGGGGAGTGCCTTGGTACCTTGCTACATACCACACGCAGGCCGCAAAGCGCCCGCAAGCAATGGTTGGCCAGTATTCTGCATGTGCAAGGATCACTGGTGCTGGATGACGGAGCGGTTAAGGGCGTGACGGATGATCGGAAATCCCTGCTGCCTGTTGGTGTGACCGAGGTGCAAGGTACGTTCGCTCGCGGCGCTATGGTGCGCTGCGTCGATACGGCGGGTCGCGAGGTCGCGCGAGGCCTTATCAATTACTCTGACCGTGAAGCGTCGCTGTTGGTGGGCTGCAGCAGCCGGGAGATAGCAGATCGCCTGGGTTACGGTGGCGACCCGGAAATGATTCATCGTGACAATCTGGTGATGGTGTCATGAACCTGCTGTTACTGATCGTTTATTCGCTGGCGGTTTTTGCGGCAGCATTGTTTGGCGCCTGGATTCCACGGCGTCTACACATGACGCATACGCGCACCCAGATGATGATGAGCCTGGTGTCAGGTTTGATGTTGGGTGTAGCGCTCTATCATCTGGTGCCCCACAGTTTGGCGGGCTCCGGGCACATCGACTTTACGATGCAATGGGTCATGGTGGGGCTGGTGTTCATGCTGTTGTTGCTGCGCCTGTTTCATTTTCACCAGCATGAGTTCGCGCCCGGTGTTGATGCCTGTGATCACGACCACGGCCACGACCACGACCATCAGCACGAACACCGGCACGGCCATGCTGATCATGCGCACGGGTCGCCGCCGCATGATGCATCGGGCGTCACAGAAACCGGCGCTCGGCAGCACGTCCACGCGGGCAATGACCTCCCGCAGAATGCCCCAGCGCGGGCCGCCGATAGCGCTGCGTCGCCTGGTCGCTATAGCTGGGTCGGTCTGTTTCTGGGCTTGGGAATTCACACCTTGGTCGACGGCGTAGCGATTGGTGCTGTCATGCGCACTGATAGTTGGGGCGGCGGACTCCTGGGCGTGGGCGTGTTCCTCGCCGTGCTGTTACATAAGCCACTCGATGCGCTATCGATCGAGACGGTGATGGCAAGCGCCGGCTGGTCGGATCAGCGCCGCACTCAGGTCAACTGGGTTTTCGCGGTGCTTTGCCCCCTGGCCGCATTTGGGTTCTATTTCGGTGTTGATTTGACCAGCAGCACACCACTGCTGATGCCTGCAGCGCTGGCGTTCTCAGCGGGTGCGTTTATCTGTATTGCGCTCGGGGATTTGCTGCCCGAGGTGCAGTTTCACAGCCATGATCGGGTCAAGCTCACAGTGCTGTTTTTGCTGGGTATCGGCCTGGCTTGGGCGATCGGACTGCTCGAGCCCGATCACGCGGGCCATGATCACGGTTCAGCGGGGCGCGTGATGGAACGGCAGGTCGAGTAAGGCCGGCGCGCCCACTGATAGCAGGCTGCTGGCCAGATTATGGGCTTACGTTGTTGGCCCGGGTTTGTTGGATCAGCGCTCTGCGCCCAAGGCCAGCGCTCTTTCTTTACAACCCTCGCCGTCGTAGCGCGGTGTCGACCAGCCGCTGAGCTCTCGCTCCACCAGCGCAGTCAGCGTGTCGATATGCGGCGCTGTAGCGTTGAGGCAGGGAATGTACTCGTAACGCTCGCCCCCCGCTTCCATGAAGTATTCGCGGTTCTCCATGCCGATTTCCTCGATGGTTTCGAGACAATCAGCGGAGAAGCCGGGGCAGATGATCTGCAGCGATTTGACGCCTTGCGCGGGTAGGGACTTGAGGGTTTCGTCGGTGTAGGGCTTTAACCATTCTTCCCGCCCAAAACGCGATTGGAACGTGGTCAGGAAGCGGTCGGGTGCGAGGTCGAGGGCTTCGGCAACCAGGCGTGTGGTTTTGTGGCACTGGCAGTGATACGGGTCACCGTTCAGCAGGTAGCGCTTTGGCGTGCCGTGGTACGAGAACACCAACTTGTCGGCGACACCGTGCGTCTCCCAGTGCTGGCGGACGCTGTTGGCAATCGCCTCAATGTAACCGGGGTCGTCGTGGTAGCAGCTGATGAAACGAAAGTCGGGCAGCCAGCGGCGACGCTGGAAATCCTGAGCAATCTCGTCAAACGTGGATCCCGAGGTCGCGGCTGAATACTGCGGATAAAGCGGCAGCACGACCAGTCGCTGCACACCTGCCTTGAACATTTCTTCCATCACCGAGGGGATAGATGGGTTGCCGTAGCGCATGGCACCGCGAACAACGACCTGATCGCCGAATGTCGCTGTAAGCCGTTCGGACACGCCAGCGACTTGATCTTCGAGATGGTAGAGCAGGGGTGAGCCGCGCTCCGTCCACACTTCCTGATACGCCTCGGCTGACCTTGCCGGTCGTATGTTGAGAATGATGCCGTTGAGAATCATCCACCACAGCGGACGCGGTACCTCAACCACCCGGGGATCCCACAAAAATTGCTTGAGATAGGGGCGCAAGGCCTTTTTGGTCGCGGCGTCCGGTGTGCCCAAATTGGTGAGCAGCACACCCACTCGGGGTTCAGTGGCGTGATCGTAGTCGGAATAACCGCGATATTTCATGATTGTCCGTTAAACCTTGGGTATTGAGCCTGACTTACGCAGTCCGGCGCGGTGTGGATTGTCGAGCGCGATCATCGGCTCGTAGCGTCGACGCGGATTGTCGCAGACTTCAAGCGGATTGACTCAACTTCAAACTCTCGGTACAAAAACCTACTCAAAGTTCAAAAATAAAAAGCCTATGAGTCTGACCTTCGATACCGCACGTTTACCGAACCCCAATTTGCGTGAGGAGCACCAAGCATGGCGTGAGCAGCTGCGTCGCTTCATCGATGCCGAAATTGCGCCGCACGCCGATGACTGGGACGAAGCCGGAGAGATACCGATCGATCTTTGGCCCAAGGCAGCCGCGGTGGGGCTATTGGGGTTGGGTTATCCCGAGGCTTATGGCGGTACGCCGGCAGACAGTTGGCTGAGCTGGATCACCCAGGAAGAATTTGCGCGTCTCGGTGTGGGTGGTATTCCCGCAAGCTTGCTGGTGCACGGTATTGGTTTGCCGCCAGTCATTAACTGGGGTTCCGAGGCCATGAAAGCTGAGGTTGCACCGCCAGTGCTCGCCGGTGAAAAGTGGATTTCACTCGGCATTACCGAGCCCGGTGGCGGCTCTGATGTGGCGAGCCTGACCACCACCGCCGTGCGCGACGGTGATGAATTCGTGGTGAATGGCTCCAAGACCTACATTACCGGAGGTATGCGAGCCAGTTGGGTTTCAACCGCGGTGCGCACGGGTGGGCCCGGTCCCGGCGGTGTGTCGATGTTGCTGATACCCACTGACGCCCCGGGTTTTTCCCGGACGCCGTTGGATCGCAAGATGGGTTGGTGGGCTTCGGATACCGCTACGCTGTACTTCGATAACGTCCGGGTGCCTGTCGATCAGCTAATCGGTCGTGAGAACGAAGGGTTCAAGGTGATCATGACCAACTTCAACAGCGAGCGGATGGGTATGGCTGCCGCCATGGAAGCGTATGGTCGGGTGTGCATGGAGGAGGCCGTTCAATGGGCTACCGAGCGGCGAACCTTTGGTAAGCGCTTGGCCGATCATCAGGTGATTCGGCACAAAATTGCCATGATGAAGCAGAAGCTCAACAGCACGCAGGCGTACATTCGCCATTGCTTCGAGGCTATCGAAGCGGGTCAGCCTAACCCGGGTGATATTGCGTTGCTCAAAGTACAGGCCAGCGAAGTCATGGAGTTTTGCGCGCGCGAGGCCATGCAAATCCTGGGCGGTGCAGGGTATATCCGCGGCAACCGGGTGGAACGCATTTACCGCGAGGTCAGAGTGAATGCCATCGGTGGTGGCTCCGAGGAAATCATGCGCGATCTCGCCGCGCGACAGTACGGGCTCTAGCGCTCGTCCTTCATTTACAACCAATGAGGTCAATCGATGTCAGCCAGTAAAGAAACGCTGAGAAAATTCCGCGATGAAGTGAGCGCGTGGATGAAAGAGAACGTGCCCAAAGACCCGGGCTTTCTGTTGCCGATGAGCTTCCTCGAGGTTGGCACCGAGCAGCAGCTCGATTTCCTCCGCGAGTGGCAGTACAAGCTTTGGCACGCGGGCTATCTGGGGATGCACTGGCCCACCGAGTTTGGCGGCCAGGGCGCGGAGCCGGCGTTTCAGTCGGTGGTCGATATGGAGCTGAAGAAGCACCACGCGCCGATCATCTTCAACACGATTGGTCTCAACTGGGTGGGTCCAATGCTATTGGACATCGGCTCGCTGGAGGCGCAGCAGCGATACATCAAGCCCTTGCTGACGGGTGAGGAAATTTGGTGTCAGGGGTTTTCGGAGCCCGACCACGGTTCTGACTTGGGTAGTGTCCAGACTAAAGCCGAGCGCGATGGTGATCATTATGTGATCAACGGATCGAAAATCTGGACCACGTTGGGCAATTACGCCGACCACATGATTTTGCTGGCGAGGAGTCAGCCACAGACGGGGCGTAAGTACGATGGGCTGTCGTTCTTCCTCTCGCCGATGAAAGTCCCGGGTATCGAAGCGCATCCGATCCGCAAGATCACCGGTGAATATGGCTTTAACCAAATCTTCTTCACGGATGCGCGGATTCCTGCCAGCTGCCTTATGGGTGAGGATGGCGACGGTTGGCGGATGGCGATGAAGACGCTCGAGTACGAGCGCGGTGTGCAGGCGGGGCAGGCCAGCGCGCATTGGATGGTCACCGTGTCTATCGACGATATGGTCAACGAGTTGAAGGGTATGGAGCGTAACGGCAAGCCGTTGCTCGAGGACCCCCTTGTTCGCGATGAGGTTGTGAAATTCATCATCGAAAACAAAGCGTTGGCACTCAATCAGCGTCGCGCGCGGGTATCCGCATTGACCAGTGATTACCCGATGGGTCTGGCCTTGTCGGGTAAGTATCGGGGTACCGAGCACTCGCGGCGCCTGCGGCAGTTTGCTGTTGCGATGCAGGGCGCTACCGGGAGCTTGTTCGTTGATGATCCCGACGCGCACCGCGGCGGGTTTTGGCAGCGTGCCTACTTCACCAATTTTGGCGCCACGATCGGCGGCGGTACGACCGAAATTCAGGCCAACATCATCGCCGAGCACGTGCTCGGTCTGCCTAAGTGAAGGAGACAATCATGACATCAGTACTAGGGAATTTGAGTCTCGACTTCAGCGAAGAGCAGGGCATGTTGCTGGATGTTGCCCGCGAATTTGTCCGGGATAAATCACCGATCGAGCAGGTCAGGGCGCAATTGGAAACCGACACCGGATTTGATCCTGCCGTATGGGAGGAGATGGTCTCGCTGGGCTGGACGGGGATCGCCTTACCGGAGACGGTTGGTGGTTCTGCACTGGGCATCGGTGCGGTTGTGCCGGTGGTGGAGGCACTGGGCCAGGGGTTGCTGGGTACGCCGCTGTTAAGTACGACCCTGGCGGGTCAATTACTGATGCGATCGGGTGGCGCCGAGATTGAACCCCTGCTGGAGCGCATAGCTGCGGGTACGGTGGCCACGGTCGCACTGTTGGAGAACAGCGACTGGGGTGCTACCTCAATGGCCGTCTCGGTGGATGCATCTGGCAAGCTCAGCGGTCATAAACAGTTTGTCACCGACGCCGGAGTGGCCGAGTTGTTCTGCGTTGTCGCCACCCGGGATGGGGCGCCGGTCATCGCAGTGGTAGAGCGCAGCGAGTTGGGCGCCGAAGCGATCAGCCAACACGATCTCATTGACCTCACCAAGCGGGCGGCCAAAGTGGATTTCTCGGGTTGTAACGCGATGCAGGTGATCGAAGGTGCCGCGGTACAGTCAGCTTTGCGGGATTATCGACTGCTCGGTGCACTGCTGAGCGCCGCAGAAGCGACCGGTAGTGCTGCGGCCTGTCTGGGTACACTGACGGATTACCTGAAGACGCGTAAGCAGTTCGGCAAGCTCATTGGTTCCTATCAGGCACTCAAGCACCCCACAGTCGATATTTACTGTGGCCTGGAAAATGCCCGCACGTACGTCTACCACGCGGCGACGCTGATGGCTGACGAGCCCCTTGATGAGGCGGCAGAGACCGCTTGCCGGATGGCCAAGGCCGTTGCAACCGATCTCATTGAGTTCGCTGGTGACCGCGTGGTCCAGTTTCACGGTGGCATCGGCTTTACCTGGGACTGTGACAGCATGCTGTACATCCGTCGCGCGCAGTGGTCTCGCCAGGTGTTTGGCGATGCGCTTGAGCACCGCACCCAGCTGGCGAAATTACTCTTGGACTGATCCGCGACAATGCTCGTCCAGTTTGATACTGGTGACGTATAGCGAGCATGTCAAAACGTGATCCTATCCGCCGCGGCGCTGTTGGCCGCGGTCTCTCGCTCTCGCTTGCCGGCGCTCGCGCCGGCGGTGCTTTCGCCTTTGACGCTGCGCTGCGCCGGTTGCGTGGCGAGGCGGCAGGTAACCATGAGCGACTGCAGCGCGAAGCGAGACGCTTTACCCAAAGGCTCGGTGAGCTCAAAGGCAGCTACGTCAAGATTGGTCAGCTGTTTGCGCTGCTCGGTGAGCATTTTTTGCCGAAACCACTGACAGACGCGCTGCATGAGCTTGAGGCGGGCACTGAACCCCTCGATTGGGCGCACATGGCGCCGCTGCTCGAGTCAGCACTGGGAGCGCGGTTAGGCCAGCTGGAAGTGGACAAAGAGCCACTGGGCGCAGCATCCCTCGCACAGGTTCATCGGGCCAAGGTTCGTGCCAGCGGTGAGCAGATCGTGCTCAAGATTCAGTATCCCGAGTTACGCGCCTTGATCGATGAGGACTTTGATGCGGTGGTGCGAATGCTGCGTTTGGCGCGTTGGCTGCCGGCCGGGCGGGATTTCGACAGCTGGCTCGGTGAAATGCGCGCGCAGCTGCACGACGAGGTCGACTACCCGCGAGAGCAGGCAATGGCCGAGGCCGTCGCGACGGCCTGCCTGGATACTGATTGGCCCGTGGGGACATTGCCGCTGAAGGTGCCCCGTTACATCGCGGATTACGCCAACGCAGACGTGCTGGCCATCGAGTACATCAAAGGTTTGCCGGTCACCGACCCGCGCGTCTCACGGTTGCCTAAAGCGACCCGCAATGCACTTGGGCGCACGATGCTGTCGTTGTTTTTCGCAGAAGTGTTCGATTGGGGTTTGATGCAAACCGACCCCAACTTCGGCAACTACTTGATCCTGCCCCGGGGCGAGGGCCTTGCGTTGCTCGATTTTGGATCGGTGAGACAGCTCTCACCCGGCTTTAGATCAGGCCTCAAGCAGGTGATTTTGGGCGGTTATCAGGGGGACCACGAGAAGGTCTGCCAGGGCCTGGAAGTCCTTGGTTGCCTGCAGCCGGATGCCAGTGAATATGCCCGGGACACCTTCGCGCGGTTTGTTGAGCATTTGCTTGAGCCACTGATGCATCCTTCCCAATTGCCTCGAGAGCTGCTCAATCGTCAGGGCGAGTACCAGTGGCACCAGTCGGCACTCATGCAGCGGGCGGGCCGCCGGGCAGCGGGCTCCGCAGCGAGTCGTCATTTTGACACGCCCTCGGGCGACTTTGCGGTGATCGCTCGCAAGCTGACCGGAGTCTTCACCTTTATTTCGGTGCTGCGCGCCGAGTTCAACGGCCATGAGTTGCTGGCACCCTATCTGGAGGCCAACGATGAGTGACGAGCACAAACCCGTACCCAGCCGCCGCCGGCAGCGCTTCGGCAAGATGGCAAAACTCGCCGGCGGGGTAGCCGGGGGCATGCTGGCCGAAGGGGCGAGACAGCTGCGCAGTGGTAATCGCCCTCGCACCCGAGATCTTTTGTTAACACCGGGTAACGCGCGCAGGCTCACGAAACAGCTGTCTGAGATGCGTGGGGCAGCGATGAAGTTGGGCCAGATTTTGTCGATGGATGGGGGTGACTTCATCCCCCGCGAATTGTCGGACATTATGGCGACGCTGCGATCCGGCGCTTTTTCGATGCCCGGCCGCCAGCTTGATGAAATGTTGAGCGATGCGTTCGGGCCCGACTGGCGTGATCGATTGATTGATTTCGAAGAGAAGCCCTTTGCAGCGGCCTCGATTGGTCAGGTGCATCGATTGAAGATGCGCGACGGCCGTGAGGCGGTGCTCAAAGTGCAGTACCCCGGTATCGCCGAGAGTATCGATGCGGACGTCGATAACCTCAGTGTCCTGCTGCGACTCTCCGGTTTATTGCCCTCTCACATTGATATCAAGCCGCTGCTGGTTGAGGTCAAAGAGCAGTTGCGCGAGGAAGCGGATTATCGACTCGAGGCAAAGCATCTGGCGGCATTTAATCGTGCGCTCGGTGATGATGAGCGCTTTCTGTTGCCCCAGGTCATTCCCTCGCTCAGCAAGGAGCGGGTGCTGGGGATGACTTATGTGCCCAGTGAGCCAATTGAGTCCGTGCTGGATGAGGATCAGGAAGAGCGCGATCGGGTCATGTCATTGCTCATCGAGTTGCTGCTGGTTGAGCTCTTTGAGTTGCGGATGGCGCAAACCGATCCGAACTTCGCCAACTATCGCTACAACACAGAGACGGGCCAGGTGGTGCTGCTGGATTTCGGTGCGACCCGGCGCTTTCGCGCGCCCTTTACCCATGCCTATCGGGATTTGCTGCGGGCGACGCTCGCGGGTGATCGCGACGCAATGGGGGCAGCGGCTGACAAGGTGGGTTATGCGATCGGACCTGCGGGAACGCCCTACCGTGAGCTGGTACTCGATGCGATTCAGGTCGCCCTTGACCCGATTATGGAAGATGCACCTTATGATTTCGCTGCATCACCGATGAGTGAGCGCATGGCGGTGCTGGGTGAGGGCCTTCGGGATTACAAGAAATTCTGGGAGGCGCCGCCGGTCGATGCCGCCTACGTGCATCGCAAAATTGGCGGCCTGTTTTTGATGGCGCAGCGCCTTGAGGCCCGGGTGAACGTCAATGAATTGTTGTTGCCGTGGCTCGAGGACGCGTGATCTGCGCTGTCGATTCCGAAAGTTCAGTGAGTCGATGGGGACTTAGTCGGGCAGATGGGCCTGCAGGAAGCGCAGCATGTTGCCGCCCATCACAGCGCTGATTTCTGCCTCGGTGAAGCCCGCAGACAACATACCTTGGGTCAGGTGCGCGACCATGGCGGCGTCGATGGGCGTGTGGACGGAGCCATCCCAGTCGGAACCCAGCGCGATGTGGTCAACGCCAAAGGTGTCGATGCCGTAGCGAATCGCCCCCACGATGGCATCGACACTCTGGCCGCAGACGGCTTCTTCCCAAAAACCGACACCGATCAGTCCGCCGGCGTCGGCGATGCGTTGCATGGTGGCGTCTGAGATATTGCGCTTGCGATCGCAGTGACCTTTAAAGCCGGTGTGACTGACGATGAGTGGCGCATCCTCGGTAAGGTCAAGGACATCATGTACGACCGCCTCGGAAGAATGCGCCACGTCGATCATGACGCCCAGGCGGTGCATCTCCTGTACAGCACGGCGGCCAAACTCCGTCAGACCCTGGTTGGACTCACCGTGCAGTGAGCCGCCGAGTTTGTTATCAAAAAAATGCTGCAAGCTCATCATCCGAAATCCGGCATCGAACAACAGCGCGATATTGTCGAGACTGCCGTCCAGCGCATGAGAGCCCTCGGTGCCAATCAATGCGCCGACCTGTTTTTCACCGCGCGCCCGTGCCGTCAACAGCTGTGCCAGAGATGACTGGTCAACCACCAGCATCATGTGTGGACTTTTCGCGGCGGCCTGTTGAATACGCTGGGCCTGATAGAGCGCTCGAGCGGTCAAACTGTTGCGGGTGGCACCGGGCCAGCGTTGCGCAAAGGCGAGCAGGGTGATGTTGTCGGCGGCATCAGCGGAGTTGCTGTCGTAGTTTTGTCCTCTTGGCGACTTGGTCACCGTTGTGAACATCTGCAGTGCAAAATTGCCTTCCATCAGTCTCGGTATATCGACCTGCCCCCAGTCACCGCGCTCCGTCAGGCTGCGAGACCACAGCGCCGTGTCAGCGTGGAGATCACCGACGATCAGCGTGTCATGCAAGGCTTGCGCCGCAGTGCTGGGTGCAGCGCCCGGATCTCCCGATACTTGATTGGCCTCACGGCCCACGTAGTCAGGTAGCACGCCGAACAGTACAAAAGCGCCTGCGAGGGCGAGCAAAGACGCGATGCTGAGTGTCCACTTCAAAAGTTTCATGCGGTGCTCTCTGTTTTCCTGCAGTGTGTGCCGAGCGCTGTTGGCTGGCAACTGGTCTGGCAGCGCATGGCCCGCGTAAGCATCGCCATGAACACACCACGACTACTATTGATCCTCGGCGATCAGCTGAGCTTCGCCAACCCGGTGCTGCGCCATGCTGATCCCGAGCGAGATGTCATCCTGCTCGCAGAGGTCGCTGAAGAGGCGGGTTATGTGCCGCATAACCGGCACAAAATAGTGCTTTTGTTTTCGGCGATGCGACATTTCTCGGCAGCGCTTGAGAGCAAGGGCTATCGCGTCATATATCGGCGGTTGAGCGATGGCGTGACCTCCCTTGAGGCCGCCTGCCAGGCGGCGCTGGAGGCTACCGGTTGCCAGTCTGTCGAGGTCTGTGCGCCCGGTGAGCATCGCTTGTGGTCCGCCATGCAGCGTTGGTCCGAGCGGCTGTCGGTGCCCGTGTCCATCCTTGATGACGACCGTTTTCTCGCCTCGAT
>JAZBOZ010000252.1:0-27772 GCA_036351405.1 Halieaceae bacterium | reverse complement strand
GGGTGTCGTGTCATTCCATGGGCTGTTGATGGCACCGGACAATATCGAACAGCCCAAGGTGCTGGCTAAGGTGCTGGCGCTTCATGGTTACGATGATCCGATGGCGACGCCTGATGCAATGATGGCTTTCACGCAGGAGATGACGGATGCGGGTGCTGATTGGCAGCTGCACGCGTACGGTCAGACGCAGCACGCCTTCACCAACCCCAACGCTAACGATCCCAATCTCGGCACCATTTATAACCCCGTGGCAGAGAGACGAGCGTTGGCATCGATGCGCGACTTTCTCGCCGAGGTGTTGGAGGCTTAAACCATGGGACTTTACGACCGCTATGTATTACCGCGGCTGGTGACTTGCGCCTGCGGCACCCGACCCATTCTCAAGCAGCGGCAGAAAATTGTGCCTCGTGCGCGAGGTACCGTGCTGGAGATCGGTCTCGGCGGTGGTCATAACCTCCCGCATTATGCGGTTGAAGCCATTGAGCGAGTCATTGGCGTCGACCCCTGCGAAGCGTCCTGGCAATTGGCGCAACCCAAAGTCAATGCGGTGCCCTTCGATGTCGATTTTCTGGCGGCTTCGGCAGAGGATATTCCGCTGCCTGAACACTCGGTCGATGCGGTCTTGATGACGTTTAGCTTGTGCACGATTCCGGATCCGATGGCGGCATTGGCAGAAGCGAGGCGAGTGCTGAAGCCTGGTGGCGAGCTGGTTTTCTGTGAACACGGCAAAGCCCCCGATCCCGACGTTGTGCGTTGGCAAAATCGTGTTAATCCTCTGTGGCGACGTCTGTTTGGCGGTTGTCACCTCAACCGGGATATTTTGGAACTGTTGGACGACAGCGGTTTTGCCACACGGGAATTGGAACAAATGTACTTGCCCGGCACTCCTCGGATAGCCGGATACAACGTATGGGGCGTCGCGCATCCTCGCTGAATCCCCGTGCGAACAACAGGTCATGATGAATGAAAACATTTAACAATAAGAATGGAGATTTCTGATGCACTGCCCCCAAGTTGACTTCAATCTCGCAGCACAGATTCTGCGCCAGGCAGACCTTAACGTTGACCGAACCGCGATCGTCTTCGAGGAGGAGGAGATAAGCTATGGTGAGCTAGCGCGCAGAGTTCGCCATTTAGCCGGCGCTTTTCGCGCTCGCGGTGTTTGTGTTGGTGACCGCGTGGCTTTCTTGGGTTTTAACCAGCCGGCGTTTCTGGAGACGATGCTGGCGGCGAATGCGCTCGGCGCGGTATTTGTCCCGCTGAATTTCCGCCTGACGGGTGAAGAATTGACGTTCATTATCGGCGACGCAGGTGTGCACACGCTGGTAGTCGATGCGGAACTGGCACCCATTATCGCCAGTGTGATGAATGAGCTGCCTTGCAGGCACTATTTGTCGGTGGGTGATAACGATGCGCCGTTCGCCTCATTGCGAGAGGCTCAAGCCAGCGCTGAACCCATTGCCGAGAGTGTGAACCTCGGCGAGCACGATACGCTACTGATCATGTATACCTCGGGTACGACAGGATTACCCAAGGGTGCGATGCTGACTCACGGCAACATCATTTGGAATAACGTCAACGCGTCCTATTCGCTCGGCGGAAACCGCGATGACGTCTGTCTCACCGTCGCGCCGCTGTTTCACATTGGTGGCCTTAATGTGATGACCCTGACCGCGTTGCAGACTGGTGCGAAACTGGTGTTGCTGCGGCATTTCGAGCCAGCAGCGGTTCTGGAGGCTATTGAGCGTTATCAAGTGACCCAAATGTTTGGTGCGCCGGCGATGTACTTGTTTATGTCCCAGCATCCGAGTTTTGCGACCGCGAACCTGGATTCGATGCGCCTGCTCGTGGTGGGTGCCGCACCATGCCCCGAATCACTGATCCTCACTTACGGCGAACGTGGCATTAAAATTTCGCAGGGCTACGGGCTAACCGAAACCGCGCCCTTCGCCTCATTTTTACCGCCCGATAAAGCGTTGGAAAAGGTGGGTTCTGCGGGTAAGCCGCCGGTGCTTAGCGACGTACGTATTGTCGATGAGGACAATCAGCCGTTGCCTGCAGGCGAGAAGGGAGAGATCTGTATTCGAGGCCCCAATATTATGAAGGGGTATTGGAATCGCCCTGAGGCGACCGCTGAGGCGATTGATAGCGAGGGTTGGTTCCACAGTGGTGACATCGGTTACTTCGATGATGAGGGCTACTTGTTCATCTGCGATCGTGTCAAGGACATGGTGATTTCGGGTGGCGAGAACGTCTATCCGGCTGAGGTTGAAAGTGTTCTCTACACCCATCCCAGCATTGCCGAGGTCGCGGTGATTGGTTTGCCCGATGAAAAGTGGGGCGAGGCTGTCACGGCCGTCGTCGCACTGCATGAGGGGGAATCCCTTGAGCTCGACATATTACGCGAGCACGCGGAGCCACATCTGGCGCGATACAAGCTGCCACTGCGTTTACATGTGGTTGATGCACTGCCGAGAAATCCTGCGGGTAAGGTACTGAAATTCAAGTTACGAGAAACACTGGGCTGATCGACCGTCTGACGCGAGTTGTGTGCGGCAGGGCGGCTGTTAGCAGCCTGATCATCACCGTGATGGTCCTGATGCTCGGGTGCGGCACCAAGCCGCGCCCAGCGCCCGATGGGCCTGTGCGTGAACGACAACCACTGCTGGATTTTTCGGGTAGTTGGGAGGTCGATTTCTCCGCCAGCGATAGCGTGCCCAGACAAATTTCCGCCAACCTGCGCCAGTGGCAACGGGATATGGAGCGGCGAGCTCGTACGCCATCGCGATCGGGGCCGCTCACTCTCAATTTGGGCGGTCGAAGTCCGGAAGCGGTGCTCGCGCTTGCCGATATGGCGGAACTCATCACCGCGCCCGAGCTGCTGCAGATACTGCAGGACACATCGAGTGTGCGGGTGCGCCGGGAAAACAGTTTTGCGCTCGTATGCCAACTCACCCGCGAGCCCCCCGTTGTGACTAATACGCCCTTTGGGCGAGAGGCCTGCACTTGGGATGGTCGTGAATTGCTGTTTCGCGTTGCTTTGCCTGAAGGGCTGGTGATCGAGCATCAGCTCTTGCTGGCCGAAAACAGAAACACGCTGGCGCTGACCACGGAGGTTTCGTCGTCTCGCGTTCGTGAGCCCCTGCGGGTTCGCAAGGTGTATCGTCGCTATGATCCGACCGCGCAGGGATTCCGCTGTACCGAGACTTTGAGCAAAGGCAGAGTTTGCACGACCGAGGCGCCTCCTAAACCGTGAAACACTCTCTGCCTTTAGTGCTCATCATGTTCCTGTGCCTGCAGCTGGCCGGCTGTGGGCAGCAGCCGACGGTGCCCACGGTGAAGCAGCCTGCTGCACCCGATTGGCCCCCGGCAATCGGCAAGGTGCCGTTAGTCACACGCGCCGAACCTATTGAACCGATGCTGGATGTGGGTGTTGTGATTTTCACCCCTGCGCCCGTGCCGGGTGGCGATGAGGCCTTATCCGCTGTGCGTGATGTCGAGAGTAAGCTGTTGGCCACCCGTTTGCGGCGGGTGCTGACTCGTTCGGGAGCCTGGGGCGCGGTGCGACTGCTGCCAGATAGCAGCTTGCTGACGCCGCTCGAAGTCTCTGCAACCCTTCTCCATAGCGATGGCAATGATCTAGTGCTCAGGGTGCGGGCGGTGGACGCCACGGGGCGTATTTGGATCAACGAGGCGTTACACGACCAAACCACCGAAGCGGATTATCCCATTGCCCCCGATGGTGATCCCTTTGCCGATCTGTGGCATGACATTGCCAATCGCTTGGCCGCACAATGGTCGCAGTTGTCTCACGAAGAGCGACGAGCCGTGCTCACGGTAGCAGAGCTGCGCTACGCCGCTTCACTCGCTCCGCAGCAATTTGCCGAATATCTCGGCGAGCGCGATGGCCGTCGCTACGCGGCTCGACTGCCGGCGGAGAGTGATCCTATGCTGAAGCGTATCGCTGCGATTCGCGGCAGCGAACTGATGTTTATCGATGCGGTGGACGAGCAGTACGTGGATCTCCAGCAGTCGATGAGCGCGACTTATGCTGCCTGGTGCAGTGCGACCAAAGCGCGGGCTGATTGGTTGGAGAGTTATGGCGAGCGGGTCGCGCGCCGTGACAATGACGCCGATGCCGGCAGCTTCGCCAGTCTGCAGTCGGTGTATTCCACTTATCGGGCGGTCAAGGTGCAGGAGCAGGATCTTTTCGACTACGCGCTGGGCTTTCGCAACGAAGCTGTGCCGACGGTGATGGAATACGAAGGCCGTGCCATTGAGCTCAAAGGCTCGCTGGAGAGCCGTTATCGACAGTGGCGCGCGCTGCTCGCCGATATTTTTCGTCTAGAGCAAGGATTCTGATTGGTGAATACGCTGCGTTTTCTCGCCACATGTCCGAAGGGCCTTGGCAACCTTTTGGTCGACGAGCTGCGAACTCTGGGCGCGGAATCGCTCCGGGAGACACCCGCGGGCGTTAGTTTCGAGGGGCCGCTGTCTGTGGCTTACCGGGCGTGTTTGTGGAGTCGGCTCGCGAATCGCGTGTTGTTGCAGCTGGCCGAATTCGCGGTGGGCTCTGATCAGGATCTGTACGAGGGGGTGGCCGCTCAGCCCTGGCATGAGCATATGCGGTCGGGCAGCACGTTGGCAGTCGATTTCTCGGGACGTACTGACTTTATTCGCAACTCTCAATTTGGCGCGCAACGGGTCAAGGATGGTGTCGTTGATGCGATGCGTGCTCAAGGTCTGAGTCGGCCGTCTGTTGATCTCAAGCGGCCGGATTTGCGCTTAAACGCCCGCCTCAATCGTGGACGTTTGATACTGAGCGTTGACCTATCAGGGGAAAGCTTGCACCGTCGCGGGTATCGGCTTGATCCCGGAAAAGCCCCGCTAAAGGAGAATCTCGCGGCAGCGGTCGTTCTGCGCTCGGGTTGGGCGGACAAATTGGCTCAGGGGTGGTCGATTATTGATCCTATGTGTGGCTCCGGGACGCTGCTGATTGAGGCTGCATTGATGGGGCTGGATCGGGCGCCGGGTTTGGCGCGGCAGCGATTCGGGTTCGAAGGTTGGCTGCAGCACAATCCCCAGCAGTGGCGCGCTCTGGTTGCCGATGCCGAGACCCGTCAGCGAGATACTTTGCCGGAGGGCGTTGAGATCCGTGGTTACGACGGCGATATCGCAGCCATTCGGCGCGCAGAGGAAAACGCCGCGCGCCTGGGGCTTGAGAAGGTGGTGCGTTTCAGGACTCGATCGATTGGCGAGCTGCAGCGACCCTCGCACATGCCAATGGAGCAGGGGGTGCTGGTCTGTAACCCTCCTTGGGGTGAACGGATTGGTCGTCGCGAGTCATTGCCGCTCTTGTATCGGCAGTTGGGCGAGCTTTTCGCCAGAGAATTCAGGGGCTGGCAGGCGGCAGTGCTGACCAACGACAGCCAATTAGGGCGAGCGATCGGTCTACGCAGCCATCGACAGTATCGGTTGCATAGCGGCCCTATAGATTTGTCGTTACTGTTGTTTGACTTGGCGCCGGATAACCGTCTGGCTGAGACCGGCCCGCAACCCGTCACCGACACCGCGCATGACACAAAAGCAGATGATTTTCAGCCTGCTCCACTTGGTGACGGTGCGGTGATGGTGCTCAACCGGCTGCGTAAAAATCAGAAGCGATTAAAGCCCTGGTTGCGGCGCGAAGCCGTGTCCTGCTACCGCCTCTATGACGCGGACATTCCCGAGTACGCAGCGGCGATTGATGTCTATCAGGGCACGCCCCATATTGCAGAATACGCGCCGCCCAAAGCGATTGACGAGGCGACGGCAGAGCGCCGTATGGACGACGTTATCGCCGCAGTGCGCGCGTATTTTGAGCTCGCACCGAGCACTCCTCTTGCCTGCAAGCGTCGGCAGCGGCAGCGCGGTAGCCAACAGTATGAGCGCCAGGCGAGACGCGGCGAGCGCATTACCGTAGAGGAGGGACCCGTCAAGGTGTTGGTGAACCTCCACGATTACCTCGACACCGGGTTGTTTCTGGACCATCGGCCTTTGCGATTGCGTTTGGGTGCTGAGGCGGCGGGCAAACATTTCCTCAATTTGTTTTGCTACACCGGCGTGGCGACGCTGCATGCGGCTGTGGGTGGCGCGGCGACCTCTACCAGTGTTGATCTGTCCAACACTTACCTCGACTGGCTGCGGGACAATCTCGCACTCAACGGACTCTCCGAGCGGCAGCACCGTATTGAACGAGCAGATGTGCGTGCCTGGCTGGCCAAAAGCGAACGGCAGTGGGATCTGATTCTGTTGGATCCGCCGTCATTTTCGAATTCCAAGTCGACCGAGGAGAGTTTTGACGTACAGCGTGATCACGTCAGTCTGCTCGAGTTGACGATGGCAAGGCTTGCGCCGCAGGGCGTGCTGTATTTTTCCAACAATCGCAAGAAATTCCGGCTGGATGAATCCGTGTCAGCGCGCTGGCAAGTCGAGGACATCACGCCTTCAACGCTCGGCCCTGACTTCCAAAGAGGTGCACCTATTCATCGTTGCTGGCGACTGCAGCACCGGATTTCCGGTTAAATTTTTGCGCGCCTTCAAAAAGTTCTCCACACAGAGCCTGGACTATTGACACTCGACCTGTATTGCACTTTGCTTAATAATCTCTCTTATGTTTGTATTTTAAATAATTGTTTTTAAAACATTAATGTTGCTGTAACAAACCAATTTTGGACGGCAAGCTGAAATGTCGGTTTTGCACCAATTCTGGGCGTCAAATCCTTCCCCATAGTTATCCACAGCCTGTGATTGGCGGGCGTGGACTGTTTCGTCGAGTTGTCCACAGTGTTTTCGAGTCGCGCCACGCGGCGCTCGAGCGTGCTATTCTGCGTGGCTTTGCCGCTTCTTATCTTGTGCGTCGGTTTTCCAGGCCGACCGGCGGCTACTGGTTTTACGGCCACTGATTTCGGAGTTCGACCATGGGACAGACCCTCTATGACAAGCTGTGGGCGGCACACCTTGTTGAGGAGCGGGCAGATGGCACCTGCCTGATTTACATCGACCGACATCTTTTGCACGAGGTGACGTCACCCCAAGCCTTTGAGGGCTTGAGCATGGCGGATCGTAAGCCTTGGCGTCAGAGCGCCAATCTCGCGGTGCCGGATCACAACGTTTCGACTCTTGCCAGTGAGCGGGCGGGCGGTTTGCAAGCGATTGAGGATGAAGTTTCAAGGATCCAATTGCAGACGCTGGATGACAACTGCGCCCGATTTGGCGTTCCCGAAATACCACTCAACGACATCCGTCAGGGCATTGTTCACGTAATGGGGCCGGAGCAGGGGGCAACGCTGCCCGGCATGACCATCGTATGTGGCGATTCCCACACATCAACCCATGGCGCCTTCGGTGCGCTGGCGCACGGCATCGGCACTTCCGAGGTAGAGCACGTGCTCGCCACCCAATGTCTGTTACAGCGCAAAATGAAGAACTTCCGGGTCAGGGTCGAGGGTGCGCTAGGGTTGGGCGTCACCGCCAAAGACGTTGCGCTGGCCATCATCGGTGAAATGGGGACTGCCGGCGGCACCGGCTATGCCATTGAATTTGCAGGGTCTGCGATTGAAGCGCTGTCAATGGAAGGTCGTATGACCCTCTGCAATATGGCGATTGAGGCCGGCGCGAGAGCAGGCATGGTGGCGGTGGATGACAAGACCATCGATTACTTCCGAGGTAAGCCCCTCGCACCGCAGGGTGATCAGTGGGACCTTGCCGTCGCCTGGTGGCGCACGCTGCACAGCGACGCTGACGCGAATTTTGATCGGGAACTGGTGTTGCAGGCTGCGGATATCAAGCCGCAGGTGACCTGGGGCACATCGCCCGAAATGGTCGCTGCGATCGACGGTCGCGTGCCGACAGAAGCCGACATGCCCGACGAAACTGCGCGGGTTGGTCTGCAGCGTGCATTGGAATACATGGGTTTGGAGCCTGGTATGCCGATTGCCGACATCAAACTGGATACCGTGTTTATCGGTTCGTGCACAAACTCTCGCATTGAAGATCTCCGAGCGGCTGCCGCCGTGCTCAAAGGCAAGCGCGTCGCGGACTCTGTTGGGCGTGCCATGGTTGTACCTGGTTCTGGACTGGTGAAAGCGCAGGCAGAGGCCGAAGGTCTCGATCAAATTTTTCTGGAGGCGGGCGTTGAGTGGCGAGAGCCCGGCTGCTCGATGTGTCTGGCTATGAACGCTGATCGCCTGGCTCCCGGTGAGCGCTGCGCGAGTACTTCGAACCGCAATTTTGAGGGGAGGCAGGGGGCAGGTGGACGCACGCACCTGGTCAGCCCGGCCATGGCAGCTGCTGCTGCGGTGGCAGGTCATTTTGTAGACGTGCGCGACTGGGGGGTGTGAAGTGGAACCGTTTAATCGCCTTGATGGCCTGGTGGCACCGATGGATCGGGCCAATGTGGACACCGACCTCATCATTCCCAAGCAGTTTTTGAAGTCGATTCATCGCTCGGGATTCGGCCCGAATCTCTTTGATAGCTTGCGATACCTAGACGAGGGGAAGCCAGGGCAGGACAACAGCACTCGGCCCTTGAATACCGATTTTCCGCTCAACTTTCCGCGCTACGCAGGTGCCAGCATTCTGCTGACGCGGGATAATTTTGGCTGTGGCTCCAGCCGCGAGCATGCCCCTTGGGCACTGGTGGATTTCGGTTTCCGTTGTGTCATCGCGCCCAGTTTTGCGGATATCTTTCGCAGCAACTGTTTTAAAAACGGACTGCTGCCGATCGAGCAACCTGCGGCAGTCGTGGATCGCCTGTTCACTGATATGTATGCGCAAGAGGGCTATCGCCTTACTGTCGATTTGGAGACCCAAACCATCACCGAGCCCAGTGGCGACGTGTTGAATTTTGAAGTCGATGCATTCCGGCGGCATTGCCTGTTGGAAGGGCTCGATGACATCGGGATCACCCTCCAGAGTGCAGAACGCATCCGCGAGTTCGAGGCGGCCCATGCCGCCGCCCGTCCATGGCTGTTCCGGGAGTTAACTGTCTGATGCACGAAATCTTACTGTTGCCAGGCGACGGGATTGGACCGGAAGTCGTCGCCGAGGCCCGGCGCGTGCTTGAGACGGTGTCAGAGCGCTTCGCTCTGTCGCTGTCGATCAATGAAGGACTATTGGGCGGTGCGGCGATTGACGCTGCGGGAGAGGCATACCCCGAGGCCACTCGGGATATGGCGCGTGCGGCAGATGCCGTGCTATTGGGCGCCGTCGGTGGGCCGGCCTGGGATTCGCTGCCTGCGGGAGCACGGCCTGAGCGTGGTTTGCTGGCGATTCGCGCCGATCTCGATCTGTTTTGTAACCTTCGCCCGGCGATTCTGTTTCCTGAGCTCGCGTCGGCATCAAGTCTGCGCGCGGAGCTGGTAGCGGGTCTAGACTTGCTGATTGTGCGTGAACTGACCGGGGGCATTTATTTTGGTGAACCTCGGGGTATCCGTGAGTTACCCAATGGTGAGCGTCAGGGCTTCAATACCTACGTCTATGCCGAGAGCGAGGTCGAACGTATTGCGCGCTTGGCCTTCGACTTTGCTCGCAAGCGCGGTGGGCGGTTATGTTCGGTGGATAAGGCGAATGTTCTTGAAGTCACTATGTTGTGGCGTGAAGTTGTGAGCCGGGTTGCCAGTGATTACCCCGACGTCGAACTGACCCACATGTACGTCGATAACGCCGCCATGCAGTTGGTGCGGGCGCCCAAGCAGTTTGATGTCATCGTGACGGGCAATATTTTTGGCGACATCTTGTCGGACACCGCTGCAATGCTGACAGGATCGATTGGCATGTTGCCCTCAGCTTCACTTAACGCTGAGTCACGGGGCCTGTATGAACCCGTGCATGGGTCGGCGCCGGATATTGCAGGGCAGGGTAAAGCGAATCCACTGGCAACGATTCTCTCGGTGGCGATGATGCTGCGTTATTCGCTCGATGCGGGTGCCGCTGCGAATGCGGTGGAGGCGGCGGTCGCACAGGTACTGAGTCAAGGTCTGCGGACAGCCGACATTGCGGAGTCAGGGGTGCAACCGATTTCAACTCGCGCTATGGGTGACGCCGTTATCGCCGCCCTGGAATACAACTCAGAGGAGCTGTCTGCATGAGCAAGGCGGTAAAAGTTGCAGTATTGGGCGCCACTGGTGCTGTAGGTCAGGCGATGCTCGAAATCCTGGAGCAGCGGGACTTCCCCGTGGAGACCCTTTTCCCGCTGGCTTCCAGCCGGTCTGCAGGTGACAGTATCCGCTTCCGCGGCAAGTCTGTTGAAATCCTCGACGTGGCCAATTTCGATTTTTCTCAGGCGGACGTGGGTTTGTTTTCTGCGGGCGGCTCGGTCAGTGCCGAATACGCGCCGATTGCCGCAGCCGCCGGCTGCGTTGTGATCGACAATACCTCGCATTTCCGTCAAGAGCCTGATATTCCTCTGGTGGTACCCGAGGTGAATCCTGAGGCGATAGCGGACTACCGAAACCGCGGCATTATTGCGAACCCCAATTGCTCGACGATCCAAATGTTGGTGGCGCTGAAGCCGATATATGACGCGGTAGGTATTACCCGCATCAATGTTGCGACTTATCAGGCGGTTAGCGGCACCGGCAAGGCGGCCATCGAGGAACTTGCTCGACAAACTGCCCAGTTGTTGAATGGGCAGGGCGCTAAGGCGTCGGTCTATCCGCGACAAATTGCCTTCAACGTGCTGCCCCACATCGATACGTTTCAGGACAACGGTTACACCCGGGAAGAGATGAAGATGGTCTGGGAGACCCGGAAAATTTTCGGCGACGAGAGCATTCAGGTAAATCCTACCTGCGTGCGTGTGCCGGTGTTCTACGGCCACTCCGAGGCGGTGCATATCGAGACGCGGGATAAGCTGGACGCTGAAACTGCGCGGCAACTATTGTCTGCAGCACCGGGTGTCACGGTCATGGATGAGCAGGTTGACGGTGGTTATCCAACGCCGGTCAGCGACGCTGCCGGTAAGGACGATGTGTTTGTTGGCCGCATTCGCGAAGACATTTCACACCCACTGGGGCTGTCGCTCTGGGTGGTGTCGGACAACGTCCGTAAGGGTGCCGCGCTCAATAGCGTCCAGATCGCTGAACGGCTTGTCAGCGAATACCTGTGAATCAGCGGGTTACGTGGCCGATGGATAAGTGGTAAAACGCCATTATTAGAACAAGTTACTGCACCGACTTAAGAAGCTACCGGCATCAATAAGGCGACAACTTCATGAACAGAATCTGGCGACCTTTTGGGGTGGCAGCCATTTTTCCCCTGATGAGCTCTCCTTCCTGGGGCTTGGGTTTGGGCGAAATCGACATGCGCTCCTTCCTCAACGAGCCACTGCAGGCGGAAATCAGACTGCTGGATGTCTCCGGTCTGAGCGCCGATGACATCCGTATTCGTCTGGCGACTCAGGACGACTTCGATCGCCTCGGCGTGGATCGCGCGTATTTTCTGACCAATCTGCAGTTCTCTGTCGAGATTGACGACCGTGACAGTGGCCGCATCGTCCTCACTACAGAGGATCCGTTGCTGGAACCCTACCTGGATTTCATCATTGAGACGCGCTGGCCATCCGGTCGCCTGCTTCGTGAGTACACCGTATTGGTCGATCTCCCATCGGAGAGCAGTGCGCCATTGGTGGCTTCGTCGAGAGTGACAGCGCCCGAGCCTGAGTCCGATGAGCGTGAGCCGGCCCGGTCCACGCCAGCGGCCGCACCAGCGCCAGCCCCTGCTGTGACCGAACGACGCTATACCCGCGGTGCTGAGGCCAAGCCCTCAACCGGTGGGCAGTATTTGGTTGAGCAGGCGGACACGCTCTGGGCAATCGCTGCGCGCGCGCGCCCCGAGGGAGCCTCTGTCGAGCAGACGATGCTGGCGACTGTTGGCCTCAATCCTGAAGCTTTCGCCGGCGGGAACATCAACGGCCTGAAAGCGGGCTACGTGCTGGATCTGCCAGCTGAATCAGATATCACGCTTAGCCAGCGGGAAGCTATCAACGCAGTAGCGCAGCAAAACAATGACTGGGCAGCCGGTCTTCGCACCGCGCCGGCGCTGCGCGTGGTTGCCGACTCGGATTTGACGGATTCAGATTCAGACAGTCAGGCTGACGATACCGATGCACTGTCGAGCGGTATGGCTAGCGACAGGGATAGCATGGCCGAGGCTGGCACAACCGTGCCCGGTGAGCCGGCTGAAGCTTCTGCTGATCTTGTGGCCATTCAATCCCAATTGGGTCAATTGAGCGCACAAATCGAAAGCCTGCGAGAGCTTGTTACGATCAAAGACGCCCAAATTGCCGAGCTTCAGGCGCGGTTGGCCGATACAGAAACAGCGCCTGCGGTGGTACCTGCACCTGACGACACGCTCCCGCCTGCTGAGACGGCAGAGGCAACGCAGCAGCCTGTTGTGGTTGAGCCGCAGGTGTCGCAACCGGCTGTGACAGCACCAAAGCGGCCAGAGCCCAGCGGACTGATGGGTGTTCCCTGGTGGCAGGTTGGCACCTTTGGTGCGGTGGTGCTTGCCGTTTTGGGTTACTTTGTGATGCGTCGTCGCAGTGACAGTGAGGTGGCTGCACCGACTTTGGCGCAAACGCTGGGCGCCACCGCACCCGTTAAAAAAGAGCCCGCAGCAGAGGTGCCTGCGGCGGCGCCTGCAGATGCCGAGCCCGCGGCGGATCCAGAAAGTGCAGCGGATATGGAAGAGGGCGGGGAGCGCGGCTACGGAAAGCGACTTTACAACGAGTATGCTGCAGAGAATCCTCTCTCGGATGCCATCGCCGAAGCAGATATTTACATCGCTTACGGGCGGTATCAGCAGGCGCTTGATTTGCTGAAAACTGCGCTGGACAACGACCCCGGCAATGCCAGCGGGTATCTCAAGATGCTGGATATCTACATTCGCACCGATCGTTTGGAAGAGGCGCGCGCGCTGTTGGGTCCGATCCGCGAAACGGATAATGCCGAGGCCATTGCGCAGGCAGAAGAAAAGCTCGCGGAGCTGGATGAAAAGGCGGCGGCCGCTGCTGATATCGATCTGGGTGAATTGGCCGCCCCAATCAGTGCTGACACGACATCGGCTGATGCCGACCCTGCTGACCGCGATGCGGTTGGTGGTGCTAACGCCATGAATGAACTCAGTTTTGATCTCGAGCCTGTAGTCGCGCCCTCGACGGAAGATGCGGCCGAGCCGGATGACTCGGTCAATGAAGTCGTCGATACGCTGGACAGCGACCGGGCTGAACAGGGCGTAGTTCTCGGCGACGAATTGGAGTTGGATCTGGAGCCAGCGCTTGAGCAGGGTAATGAACCCCGTGCCGATTGGGGTGACGACGCTGAACCAGAGGTGGCCGAGACTACCGAGACGGACGACAAACTCCCTCCCGAATTGGCAGAGGTACTGGGTACCGAGGTCGCACCAGAGCCCGGTCAGCCATCAGATGACGATGATGACGACGAAGGTGGGCTCGTTTACGCCACCGAAGCGGATCCGATGGATACCAAGCTCGATCTTGCGCGGGCGTACATCGATATGGGAGACGAGGAAGGTGCGCGCCCCGTATTAGAAGAAGTCATCCAGGACGGCGACTTGCAGCAGCAGGCCGAGGCGCGGGAGTTGTTGCTGCGCATTGAGTAACGCTGATTCGGGGTTCGATCCAACACTACAGCCGCCGGGCACGCGATTTGCGCTGCGGGTTGAGTATCACGGCGGCCACTTTCACGGCTGGCAAGCGCAGCCGCACCTCGACTGTGACACGGTTCAGGAATCCCTTGAGGCCGCGCTGAGTGCTATTGCCGCGCAGCCAGTCAAGACGCTATGCGCCGGTAGAACCGACACGGGTGTACATGGGCATGGCCAAGTCGTGCACTTCGATGACCCTGTTGGACGCAGCGCCAAGGCCTGGGTCATGGGCGGTAACAGCCAGTTACCGGATACCGTGCGCATTCATTGGGCGCAGCCTGTGGTGCAGGACTTTCATGCTCGATTTAGCGCGCTGACCCGTCGCTACCGCTATGTGATCGCCAATACGGCCGTGCGACCCGCGCATCTGGCCTCGTTGGTCACGTGGTATCGCAAACCTCTCGACGCCGCGACGATGCAAACAGCTGCCCAGTATTTGCTGGGGGAGCAGGATTTTAGTGCGTTTAGAGCCGCCGGTTGCCAGTCGACAACGCCGTGGCGGGATGTGCGAGCGATCAGTGTCATGCGTGTTCAGGACTGGGTGATCATCGACATTGAGGCGAATGCCTTCTTGCACCATATGGTTCGAAATATCGCCGGCACATTAATGATGGTCGGTGCGGGGTTGCAGCCGCCCGGATGGGTGAAGGAATTGCTCGATGGTCGTGACCGAACGGTGGCGGCTGATACCGCTCCCGGTACCGGCCTCTATCTGGTGGAAGTTACCTACCCAGCGCACTTTGGTTTGCCCATGACCCCCGAGGGACCCATGTTTTTAAGTGGTCTACTCTGACCCGATGCCCACATCAGTTTGCTAGACTCCCGCGTCGGATTGATGGAGAAATCGGCTTGCGTGTAAAAATCTGCGGCATTACTTCGCCGGAGGATGCCGCAGCTGCGGTTGAGGCTGGTGCAGACGCGATTGGTTTGGTGTTTTATGCGGCCAGCCGACGAGCGGTGAGCCCAGACGAGGCGGCAAAGATCGCAGCGGCCATCTCCCCACTGGTGATGACAGTGGGGCTGTTTGTCAATGCGCCAACCGAGACCGTGCTGAGCACGCTGGAGCGGGTGCCGCTGAATTTGTTGCAGTTTCACGGTGATGAATCACCCGAATACTGTCGCGAGTTTCACCGGCCTTATCTCAAGGCACTGCCAGTGACAGACTCAGAGGAGCTACGGCGAAGCATGGACAGTTATCCCGAGGCCCGGGGGTTCCTGTTGGATACCGCCGCGGCGGGTCAGTTCGGCGGTACCGGGAAAACCTTTGATTGGGCCCTGGTGCCATCTGACAGCCCACGTCCACTGGTGTTGGCCGGCGGTCTTGGCCCCGACAATGTCGCGGCTGCGATTTCAGCAGTGGGTCCCGCAGCGGTCGACGTGAGTAGCGGTGTGGAATCGGCGCCGGGTATTAAAGATCCGCTAAAGATGCAGAAATTTGTGGCCGCCGCCCGGGCGGCTTTTGAGGAGAGCGCAATATGACGGCTGATATTTCCCCCGAACTGTACGCTTCAGTGCCCGATGAGCACGGGCGGTTTGGACCTTACGGCGGCAAGTTCGTGGCTGAGACCTTGATGTCAGCACTCGCGGACCTGGAGCAGCTTTACAGCGAACTGAAGGACGATCCAGACTTTCAGCGGGAGTTCGATGAGGACCTGGCGCATTACGTCGGCCGTCCATCACCGCTGTATGAAGCCAAGCGACTGTCTGATGAAATTGGCGGCGCCCGTATCTTCTTGAAGCGCGAGGACCTGAATCACACCGGCGCTCACAAAGTGAACAATACGATTGGTCAGGCATTGCTGGCTAAGCACATGGGCAAGAAGCGTGTTATCGCTGAGACCGGCGCCGGGCAGCATGGTGTGGCGAGTGCCACGGTCGCAGCGCGCCTCGGTCTTGAATGCCACGTGTTTATGGGCGAGGAAGACGTTCGCCGTCAATCGCTCAATGTATACCGGATGAAATTGCTTGGCGCGGAGGTGATCCCGGTGACCTCGGGATCCAAGACCTTGAAAGACGCGATGAACGAAGCGCTCCGCGATTGGGTGACCTATGTGGACGATACTTTCTACATCATCGGCACGGTGGCGGGTCCGCATCCCTATCCTATGCTGGTTCGCGATTTCCAAAGCGTGATTGGCCGTGAAGCGCGTGCGCAGTGTCTTGCAATGAATGGCAAGTTGCCGGACGCGCTGGTAGCTTGCGTCGGTGGCGGTTCTAACGCTATCGGCCTGTTCCACCCGTTCCTCGGTGACGAATCCGTCGCAATGTATGGCGTGGAAGCGGGCGGTCATGGTGTGGAGACCGGTGAGCACGCGGCACCGCTGAGTGCCGGCGTGCCCGGCGTATTACACGGTAATCGCACCTACCTGATGCAGGATGAAAACGGTCAGATTATGCATACCCACTCGGTGTCAGCGGGACTGGATTATCCTGGCGTTGGCCC
Source organism: Halieaceae bacterium (assembly GCA_036351405.1). GTDB lineage: Bacteria > Pseudomonadota > Gammaproteobacteria > Pseudomonadales > Halieaceae > Luminiphilus. Next base: position 11,622 of record JAZBOZ010000252.1, on the reverse strand, counting down.
TGAGCATGCTTGGCTTAAGGACATCGGTCGGGTCAATTACGTGGCAGCAAACGATGATGAGGCGCTAGCCGCCTTTCATCGCTTGACTCGCGTGGAAGGCATCATGCCTGCATTGGAAACCGCGCATGCGATGGCCTATGCCGAAAAGCTGGCTGCACAGATGCGTCCCGATCAGCACATTGTGGTGAATCTGTCGGGGCGTGGAGACAAAGATATTTTGACGGTTGCCGCGCTCGACGGCATTTCGTTCTGACGGGAGCCAATCGTGAGTCGACTTGCTGGGCTTTTTAAGCAGCTGAAGAGTGAAGGCCGTACTGCGGTCATTCCGTATGTCGTAGCGGGAGACCCCTCCACGGATGCGACCGTGCCGATGATGCACGACTTGGTGACCGCGGGCGCCGACATATTAGAAGTCGGCGTCCCCTTTTCGGACCCCATGTCGGAGGGCCCTGTGATTCAGCAGGGCCACGAGCGGGCGTTGGATAACGGTGTGACCTTGTCCGATGTGCTCTCGATGGTGGCGCGCTTCCGGGAAAACGACGCAGACACACCCATCGTGCTGATGGGATACGCCAACCCCGTCGAACGAATGGGCTATGAGCGCTTTGCCAATCGCTGCGCGGAAGTGGGTATCGACGGCTTGATTACCGTTGACCTGCCACCCGAGGAGGTCGACGCCATCAACGAACAGTTGCAGCGTGTGGGGATCGACAACATCTTCCTGATCTCTCCGACAACACCGGAGTTGCGTATCGCGACGATTACGCAACGTGCCAGCGGCTTTATTTATTATGTCGCGGTTAAGGGCGTGACCGGTGCGGGCAATCTCGATACTGACGACGTCGCTGCGCACCTGGAGCGTATCCGTGCGACTTCGGAGCTGCCGGTCGCCGTTGGCTTCGGGATCAAGGATGCCGGGAGTGCCGCCGCCGTAGCAGCGATGGCGGATGGCGTGGTTGTCGGCTCAGCATTGATCAAAACTGTGGCTGACGCCCGCGCCAGTGGCGAGGCTGATGTGGCAGCCATCGCGCAGGGCATATCACTCATTGAGGGAATTCGTCGCGGCGTTGACGGTGCGGCTTCCGCCAACTGACTCCCCCCAGCTATAATCGCAGGCTTACTCAAGCCGGGACGTCGCATGAGCTGGATTGACAAGATTCTACCCGCGGGTGTCCGCAAGGACACCAGCGAGCGCCGAGCCAACATCCCTGAGGGGCTGTGGAAGAAGTGCGTCAAATGCGATGCAGCATTGTATCGACCTGATCTCGAGCGCAATGCGGACGTGTGCCCGAAGTGTGACCACCACATGCGCATCGGCGCGCGTCGGCGACTCGACCTGTTCCTTGACGAAGAGGGGCGTGAAGAGATCTTCACCGACATCGAGCCGGTGGATCGACTGAAATTCAAGGACAAGCGCAAGTACAAAGACCGTCTGAGCTCAGCTCAAAAAACCACCGGTGAGCGGGACGCGCTGATCGCGATGCGCGGTCGCGTGCACTCGCTGGACTTGGTAGCTGTTGCCTTCGAATTCAATTTTCACGGTGGCTCGATGGGCTACGCGGTAGGGGAGAAGTTCACCCGTGCCGCCACGAAAGCGCTCGAGGAGCGCATTCCACTGGTCTGTTTCTCTGCCTCAGGCGGTGCGCGGATGCAGGAGGCGCTGATCTCATTAATGCAGATGGCCAAAACATCGGCGGTGATTGAGCGTATGAAGCAAGCCGGCGTGCCGTATATATCGGTGTTGACTGACCCCATCTACGGTGGCGTGTCCGCGTCGCTGGCATTGCTGGGCGACATCAATATTGCGGAACCCGATGCGCGTGCCGGCTTCGCCGGGCCTAACATCATCGAACAGACCATTCGTCAAAAGTTACCGCGTGGTTTTCAGCGCAGCGAATTCCTGCTGGAGCATGGCGCGATCGATATGATCGTTCACCGCATGGAAATGCGGGATACGGTCCACCGATTACTGGCAAAGTTGACCCATCAAGCTGTGCCTGAAGCCCTCGTTGAACCCGAGGAAATCGAGGAGCTTGAGGAAGACGAGTCTGAGACCGTCTCGCCGGAGGTCTCCGCCGAGAGCAACGGAAGTGTAACCGAAGACGATGACTGATCGGTCGCTGGCTGACTGGCTCAGCCGGCTGGAGGGTTTGCACCCGAAAGAGATTGATCTTGGTCTGGATCGAGTGCGCGAAGTCGCTGCTCGTATGGGCTTATTGCCCCCCGCGCTGGCGAAGACAGTCATTGTTGCCGGTACTAACGGCAAAGGCAGCGTTGTGTCACTGCTTGAGCGGGCATTGGTGGCTGAAGGGGTTCGCTGCGGCGCGTACACGTCACCCCATCTTGTCGATTTCAATGAACGTATTCGGATCGACGGATCCCCAGTATCTGACCGTGTCATCACGGCGGCTTTCGCCGAGATCGAGCGTGCGAGGGCCGCCATTTCTCTCACCTATTTTGAGTTTGCGACGCTGGCTGCTTTGTGGATTTTTCGTGAGCAGGAGGTGTCGTGGCAAATCCTCGAGGTGGGGTTGGGCGGCCGATTGGACGCGGTCAATATCATCGACGCCGACCTGTCAGTGGTGACCAGTATCGGTCTGGATCATCAGGATTGGCTGGGCCCAGACAGGGAACATATTGCGGTGGAGAAAGTGCAGGTCGCGCGGATGGGGCGACCCTGTGTGGTGCTCGATGAAGATCCTCCGACCACGCTGTTACCGGCGCTTGATGCGCTGGGAGCGCGCATCGTGCTGTTGGGTCGAGATTTCAAACTTCAGGGCCAAACGGTCGAAACCCTTGCTGGTGCGCGTTGCCCGCTTCCTCAGCCTGCGGGGCTGCTGAACGCCAACATTGCAGGGGCGGTTCAAGCCTGGGAATTGATGGGTTTTGACCCTTCGTCATTGTCGCGTGAGCAGTCTATGGGCGGCACACAGTTGCCTGGCCGCCGCCAGTGTCAACGGCTCGAGGGCGTTGAGTGGGTGTTTGACGTGGCGCACAACCGCGAAGCTGTCGCTCAACTGCTGGCGTGGTGTGATGCCCGGCCAGCGTCCGGGCGGACGTTCGCCATCTATGCGTCGCTGAGTGATAAGCCGTTCCGTGATATTCTCGCGGCCGTGAGTGACCGAGTACAACACTGGTTTTTTCCACGGTTTCCGGAAGTGGCGAGAGCCGTTGACCCGGCCGAATTTGGCCTTGAGACCGACGCGCAGATATGCCCCAACTTTGAAGACGCTTGGCAGCAGGCATCGCGCATGGCGCAGGCGGGGGATCGGGTGCTGGTGTTTGGATCTTTTGTCACTGTGGGCGCCGCGCTGACGCGGATGGCGGCTGTGTCTCCGGCGGGGAATTGATGGAACCCATTGTTAAACAACGATTGGTGGGCGCACTGGTGCTGTTGGCACTGGGCGTCGTTTTCTGGCCCATCATTTTTGTCGAGGCGCCCGAGCCCGAGATGCTGCCCGCTGAATCCATGCCCCCAAGGCCGGCAGTGGACACCTCGCCGCTGGAAGTGCCCGAGGTACCTCGAGAACGCATTAGTGCTCAGTTGCCCAAGCTTCCCGATCAGGCTGATGCGCAGCGCGCTGCCGACACGGCCACCGAGCTTGCTGAGCCGCCTGAGGACGCCGTCGAACCGGAAACGTTGATGAGTGGGCTGCCCGAGGCCGATGAACTCGAACCGTTGGCAACGCGAGAGCAACCGCCCGCGGAGCCCGTGCTCGATGAACAGGGATTGGGTGTGGCTTGGGTGCTCCAAGTGGCGACAGTCAGTTCCGAAACGCGCGCTCAGGCATTGCTGGCTCGACTGGGCGACAAGGGCTACAAAGCCTTCATCAAACCCATCAAACGCGACAAGCGATCACTCTACCGCGTGCAGATTGGGCCCAAAGTTGAGCGCGCTCGCTTGGAAAAGATCAAAGCGGTGATTGACCCCGAGTTGCGGGTGGAATCCGCGATATTGAGGTATGTCCAGTGAATCCACAGGAGCTGGAGCAGCAGCTGGCGGTTGCCACCCATGGCTTCAATTACGTGGATTGGGTCATTGTCGCGATCGTGACCTTATCAATGCTGGTCGGCCTCTGGCGCGGTTTGGCGCGCGAGGTGATGTCCCTGCTGGGTTGGCTTGCAGCCTTTGTACTCGCCAATCTTTTGGCACGTTCACTGGCCGAGGCAATCAGTCACCTGCTCAGCGACCCGGCGGTGCGCTACATCCTTTCCTGGATTTTGATTTTTATCGGTGTGCTGGCGGTCAGTGGCGTTTTGACATCCCTGGTTTCCAAACAGCTCCGGCAACCGGGATTCGATATTGGCAATCGCTTGCTAGGCGCCGGGTTCGGCGTTTTACGTGGTTTGGTGGTGGTCATGGTATTGGTCTGGCTGTTGCGGGGGATGTTGCCCGACGCCGAGGAGGCAAGCCTCGATCGGTCGAGGTTGATGCCTACGATTGATGCGGTCACCACTTGGGTGGATGACAATATCGGGCACTGGTTGGAAGCACCGGTAGTGACAGAGGCGGGCGAACGGCTCGTCCCTGATGACATGCTCTAGGGGGGCGTGATGTGTGGATTAGTAGGGATTGTCGCGGGTCGTGATGTTGCGACCGATATCTACGATGCTTTGACCATGTTGCAGCATCGCGGCCAGGATGCAGCGGGCATCATGACCTGTGAAGCGGGTAAATTTTTGCAACGTAAAGGCGAAGGCCTTGTGCGCGACGTATTTCGCACGCGGCATATGCAAAGACTGTTCGGACACTACGGCATCGGTCATGTGCGCTATCCGACGCAGGGTAGCTCGGGCAAACAGCTCGCGCAGCCGTTTTACGTCAATTCGCCCTACGGCATCGCGCTGGCGCATAACGGTAACCTGACCAATTCCGCGGCACTCACGGAAGAACTTTTTCAGACCGATCTCCGGCACCTCAACACCGATTCGGATTCGGAGGTGCTACTCAACGTCTTTGCCCACGAATTACAGCGTCTCGGCAAGCTCACCCCTGCGGCGGAAGACGTCTTTGCGGCGGTCAGTGCCGTACACGCGCGCTGTGAAGGTGGCTATGCCGCGGTCGCTATGATCGCCCAGTTTGGCCTCGTTGCGTTCCGGGATCCCATGGGGATACGTCCGCTCGTATTGGGTGTGCGTGAATCTGCAGAGGGTAAAAAAGAATACATGGTGGCGTCCGAGAGCGTTGCGCTCGACGTGCTTGGTTTCGAGCTGATCAGCGATGTCGCGCCGGGCGAGGGGGTATTCATTACTGCCTCGGGTGAGTTGATGCGTCAGCAGTGTGCGGCTAAACAACAGCTCACACCGTGTATTTTCGAGCACGTTTATTTTGCGCGCCCGGACTCGATGCTTGATGGTGTTTCTATTTACAAGACGCGCATGCGGCAAGGTGAGCGATTGGCGCAGAAAATTCTGCGCGAGCGGCCTCAGCATGACATCGATGTGGTGATTCCGATCCCCGATACCAGCCGGGTCGCAGGACAGGCTTTGGCCTACCATCTTGGCGTGAAGTTTCGCGAGGGCTTCATGAAGAATCGCTACATCGGCAGAACCTTCATTATGCCGGGACAAAAGCAGCGCAAGAAATCGGTTCGCCAAAAGCTCAACCCGGTACCACTGGAGTTCGAGGGCAAGAACGTCATGCTGGTGGATGATTCAATTGTGCGCGGCACGACCTGTAGCCAGATCATTCAAATGGCGCGTGATTCGGGTGCGCGCAAAGTTTACTTTGCCTCTGCGGCACCACCGGTGCGTTACCCCAATGTCTACGGCATCGATATGCCCGCGGCCAACGAGCTGATCGCGCACAATCGCAGCGTTGAGGAAGTGTGTGAGTTGATTGGCGCAGACTGGTTGGTTTATCAGGATCTCGACGATCTGTTGGCAGCATCTCGTGAGGGTAATGAGTCCATCACGCACTTCGAGTCGTCCGTGTTTGATGGGGTGTACCCGGCGGGTCATATCGATGACAACTATCTGCGCCGGATCGAGGAGGCGCGTGGCGAGGGCAGTGGTAAGAAAAAGGCGGTGAAGCGCGGATGACCAGCGATCGTGGCGATTGGTTAGACACAGCTCACCCTGAAACACTGGCGGTTCGGGCGGGCATCCACCGTGGCCCGGAGGGCGAGCACGCCGAACCGATCTTCACCACGTCGAGTTATATTTTTGACTCTGCGGCCGATGCTGCAGCGCGATTCACCGGCGAGCGACAGGCTAACGTGTACTCGCGCTATACCAACCCTACGGTGCGTAGTTTCGAGCAGCGGCTGGCAGCGCTTGAGGGCGCTGAGGCTGCTGTGGGTACTGCGTCGGGTATGGCCGCGATTCTCACTACCTGTATGGCACTGCTGCGCGCGGGTGATCACGTTATCTGCTCGCGCGACGTGTTTGGCAGTACGGTGGGTTTGTTCCAAAACTATTTTGAAAAATTTGGCGTCGAAGTCAGTTACGTACCGCTTCGCGATCTCGATGCCTGGCGTTGTGCATGTCGCGACAATACGCGCCTGATGTTTTGTGAGTCGCCATCCAATCCGCTGTGCGAGGTGGCGGATATTGCAGCACTGGCGAAACTGGCAAATGACACGGGCGCTGTGCTGGCCGTTGATAACTGTTTCTGCACGCCGGCACTGCAGCAGCCCTTGGCCATGGGCGCACATTTGGTGATTCATTCGGCGACCAAGTACCTCGATGGACAGGGACGTGTATTGGGTGGCGCAGTCGTCGGCAGCAGTGAACTGATTAACCCTATGGTGGCCTTCGTGCGGACCTGTGGGCCCGCGTTGAGCCCCTTCAACGCTTGGGTGCTACTCAAAGGTCTCGAGACCTTATCCCTGCGGATGGCGAGGCACTGCAGTAATGCGCGATCACTGGCGCATTGGCTGCTGGAGCAGCCTGCAGTGGCCAAGGTGAACTTTGCCGGTCTCGAAGACCATCCGGGGCATCAACTGGCAGCTATCCAACAATCCGATTTTGGTGCCGTGCTGTCTTTCGAAGTGATCGGAGGTCGGGAAGCCGCATGGCGATTTATCGATGCAACACAGCTTATGTCACTCACCGCGAACCTCGGTGATGCCAAGACCACCATCGTTCATCCAGCGACCACTACGCATGGGCGCTTGAGTGATCAGCAGCGCGCAGAGGCTGGGATCAGCGACGGTTTGATCCGAATCGCCGTGGGACTCGAACATATCGAAGATTTGAAGGCAGACTGCGCGCGGGGCTTTGCCGCTATCGCCGCACACAGCTAGTCAACTTCCCAAGGGGGCTGCAGCATGCAGGTAAAAGCCGTTGTTGATGAGGCGGTGGAGCAGATCAGCCGTGTACTTCTGGGTAAGGATACGTCCGTAAGGCTCTCTCTTGCTTGTCTGATCGCTGGTGGCCATCTGTTGCTTGAAGATCTGCCCGGTATGGGGAAGACCACGCTGTCTCACGCACTGGCATCAGTAATGGGACTCAAGTACAGCCGAGTCCAGTTTACGAGCGACTTGTTGCCTGCCGATATCCTGGGTGTCTCGGTGTTTGATCGCGAGTCTGGTGCCTTTCAGTTCCGCGAGGGACCGGTTTTTACGCAGCTCCTGTTGGCAGATGAGATCAATCGCGCAACACCGCGTACCCAGAGCGCCTTGCTGGAAGCCATGGCTGAGGGGCAGGTGTCGATCGACGGTGTCACGCGGCCCCTACCTGAGCCTTTCTTTGTCATTGCGACGCAGAATCCTGTCAATCAATCGGGAACGTATCCGCTACCCGAGTCGCAGCTCGACCGCTTTCTGATGCGGCTGTCTCTGGGTTACCCCGACCCCGGCGCCGAGAGGCTGTTGCTGACGGGCGCCCGCGCAGAGCTTGAAAGCATTGGCACTTGTTTGCCTGTTGAGCAGCTCTTGGCGTTGAGAAAGGCCGTGAGCGCCGTCTCGGCATCCGACAGTCTCGTGGATTACGTGCAGCGACTGGTCGCCTACACGCGAGAAGCGCCTGAGTTCGCCTTGGGCTTGTCACCGCGAGGTTCGATTGCCTTGCTTAATGCAGCCAGGGCCTGGGCCTGTATGGCGGGTCGTTCGCACGTTGTGCCCGAGGACATCCAGGTGGTCATGCAGGGAGTGGTGGCGCACCGCGTTATGCCGAGCCCCGCTTTTGGCGGAGATGGGGACGCACTGGTGCAATTAATGCGTAAGCAAGTGGATGTCGTCGCGGGCTAATTCCATTGCACTCGGCAGCCGGCTAGCTCGTCCGCTGCGTCAGCGCTGGCAGCGTTGGTTGCGCCGCCGGTTACCTTCGGCGCCCGAAGTGATACTGACTCAGCGACGTCTTTTTATTTTCCCCTCTGCGGCCGGGCTGGTGTTCTTACTGATGCTGCTGGTTATGTTGGTGGCTGCCATTAACTACCAGAACAACATGGCCTATGCGCTGACATTCCTGCTGGGTTGCGTGTTTGTGGTCGCCGTTCATCACACCTTTGCGAACCTTCATCGTCTTCGTTTACGCGCGGTCGGCCTCGATAGCGTGTTCCCCGGCCAACAGGCGAGCTTTGCGATTCGCATGACAGCGCCGGGCAAGCGGCGTTATCAGGGGCTGCGTCTCGGGTGGGAAAGTGCCGATACGTTAGTGGATATTGGGCCGGGTGCCTCGATTACGGTATCGCTGTATCACTCGGTGACGCGCCGCGGTTGGTATCGGCCGGGAAAGTTTTTGCTGGAGTCCCGATATCCGCTGGGACTTTTGCGCTGTTGGACTTGGCTCGATCTCGATTTTCGGGCGTTGGTGTATCCGCAACCTGTCGATCCACCGGTCATGTCTCGGGATGGTGGGGGGCAGAGCGATGGCTTGCTCCCGGTGCCCGGCAGTGGCGACGATATCGCCGATTTTCGTGACTACCGGCCGGGCGATGCGCTGCGGGCCGTGAACTGGCAAGCCTGGGCCAAGGGGCAGCCCCTCACCACCAAGGTGTACGGAGAGCCTGAAAGTGACGACCTATGGCTGGATTTTTCGAGCTTTTCATCAGGGACTACCGAGCAGCGCCTGTCTTGGCTATGTGCACTTGTTCTAGCGGCCGATGCCTCAGGTGATGTGTGGGGTCTGCGTTTGCCGGGTTACGAAATCGCGCCTGCGCGCGGCGAGGGGCATCGCGATGCAGCCCTGCAGGCTCTGGCGCTATATGGGATGGATTCAGATTCATGAAGGCGAGCGCACAGCTACCGAGAGACGCGCTGTTCTGGCTGATCGGCAGCCAGCTGCTGATGCTCTTGCCCCTGCTTCTGTACCTGCCGCCATGGATTCTTGCAGTCGCGTTAGCCGCCAGTCTCTGGCGTTTTCAGGTGTATCAGGGGCGATGGTCATACCCGGCGCGATGGGCTCGGGCGCTTCTCGCTATCGCTGCTGCGGCGGCCGTTCTGGTGAGTTTTCGTTCATTGCTCGGTCTCGAACCCATGGTCGCACTGCTGCTGGTGGCATCGTCGCTGAAGTTGTTGGAGGCCAAGTCATCCCGTGACGGTTATGTATTAGCCATCCTCGGGTTTTTCATCTGTTTGAATATTTTCTTGTTCGATCAGAGCATCCCCTCTGCAATTTACGTGCTGCTGTGTGTTGCGCTCTTATTGTCCGCCTTGATTGCGCTCAACCAAAACCCCAACGCACAGGCCGGGAAGCGGCCTTTGGGTGTGAGTGTTGGTCTGGTCGCGCAAGCGCTGCCACTCATGGTCCTCCCGTTCCTGTTTTTCCCGCGTATCGCGCCCTTGTGGAGTGTGCCGATCAAACGCCACGGCGCGGAGACTGGAATGAGTGACACGTTGCGTCCGGGCGATGTTGCTCGGTTGGGCCAAAACGACGCTGTGGCGTTCAGGGCTCAATTTGCAGGCGACATCCCGCCCCTCAGCGCACTTTACTGGCGGGGGCTCACGCTCGGTAGTTTCGATGACGGGACTTGGCGGCAGCATCGTGCGCGCTCGATGCCCAATTACGGTCGCCTCGAAGCGCCGCCAGCCACGGTTGGAGAGCCACTGGCCTATCGCATTATTCAGGCGCCGACCCAGCAGCGCTGGTTGTATGGCCTGCGCTATGCAGAGCCACAAAACCCGGGGGCGATTGCCATCAGCGATTTTCGGTTTGTTGCGCCGGCTGCTGTCGAGTTTGAAATGGGCTATCGCGTGATCAGCTGGCCTGGGACGCCGCTGGAAGTTGATTTGCCTGAGTGGCGCCGGCGGCTCGAGACCGAGTACCCCGCGAGGCGTGATGCGCGCACCCGGGCGCTGGTGGCGAGTTGGCTGTCAGACAACCCCGACCCTGTGGCGGTCGTCGAGCGCGCTTTGCGCTGGTTTCGCGAGCAGCCTTTTTATTACACATTGGAGCCGCCGCCGATTGTCGATCGGGATTTCGTCGACGCATTTCTGTTCGAGAGCCGTCGCGGCTTCTGCGAACACTACGCCTACAGCTTCACGGCGATGATGCGCCAGGCCGGTATTCCTGCCCGGATTGTCGCGGGTTATCAGGGGGGTGAAATCAACCCTGTGAACGGAACGGTGGTGGTGCGGCAGTTGGATGCGCACGCCTGGTCTGAAGTTTGGCTTGAAGGTCAGGGCTGGGTCAGGGTGGATCCCACCGGGGCGGTTTCGCCGGAGCGGATCGAGTTGGGTATTAGTGAGGCACTGAGGGATGACGCCAGCTTCCTCGCGAATTCTCCGATGTCAGCGCTGCGCTACCGCGATATCGGTGTCATCAACTGGTTGCGGATGCGTTACGACGCAATGGCGTGGCAGTGGCAAAGTTTGGTTGTCGGCTTTGGCGGTGACACGCAAATAGAAGTGCTCAAACGTTTGCTGGGTGAGATCACGCCGTCAAGGATGGTGCTGTTTACGCTCGGTGGCGCGCTGCTGATCCTCGGGCCCGGGACATGGTGGTTATTCAGGCCGCAGCCGGGAGAACGGCCCCCACCGGCAGAGCGGGATTTTCAGAGACTCTGTCGTCGACTGGAGCGGCGTGGCATCAAACGCCTGCGAGGAGAAGCACCCCGCACGTTTGTTGAGCGCGTGAAAACAGGGTTGCCCGAGCGTGAAGCCCGTCAAATAGAGTCCGAGTTTGCACTCATAGAAGCGAAGCTCTACGAGCCCGCTCGCACTTAAGGTTGATTGGATTTATGGGTGTAACAGCTGCCTGACGCTGTGTGAGGCAAGAGGGTATCCCCGGGGAGCATCAGCTCCCCGGAGACTTTGAGATCAGGCCACTTCGTCGATGATGGTCGCAGCGATGCGCTTGCCATCTTCGGCGAGTTTCTGGAAATCCAGAATCTGATCGAAGTTCATGTAACGATAAATATCCGCTGACATGGAGTCGATCTTGCTCGCGTATTCCATGTATTCCTCGGGAGTTGGCAGTTTGCCCAGTACGCCACCCACGGCTGCGAGCTCTGCAGATGTGAGGTAGACGTTGGCGCCATCGCCCAAGCGGTTGGGGAAGTTTCGCGTTGAGGTCGACAGCACGGTCGCGCCTGGTTCAACACGCGCCTGGTTGCCCATGCATAGTGAGCAGCCGGGCATCTCGGTGCGGGCACCGGCACGACCAAAGATAGAGTAGTAGCCTTCTTCCATCAGCTGATGTTCATCCATGCGCGTGGGCGGACAGATCCACATGCGGGTC
>JAZBOZ010000251.1:0-12096 GCA_036351405.1 Halieaceae bacterium | reverse complement strand
TTTCGTCAATGAGTACAAGAATCGTGGTGGTCGTGTGACCACCGGTTCGGATTCAGGGTTTATCTGGAAGACCTATGGTTTTGGCTACATCCGCGAGCTGGAACTGCTTCAGGAAGCCGGCTTTCATCCTTTGGAAGTATTGATGTCCGCTACCGTTAAAGGTGCTGAGCTGCTCGGGATTGACGATATTGGCAGCATCAAAATTGGCAACCGGGCGGACCTGGTCATCGTCAATGAGAACCCTCTTGCAAACTTCAAAGTGCTCTACGGTACGGGGCACCAGTATCTTGATCGCGAGGCGGGTGAACTCAAGACCACGCGAGGGATTGTCTACACCATCAAGGATGGGGTGGTGTTCGACGCGAAAGCCCTGTTGGCGGATGTTCGCGAGCTGGTAGCGGCACAAAAACGGGCGGAAGCGAATTAACCTGAGTGCAGCTGACTGGGCGGGGTCAGTTTGATCTGGTCATCAGTGCCCAGCCATTAGCGTTTACGCACTGATAGTCGCTTGCCAGTCCTTGATATCAAATCTTGCAGCGCCCGCTGCTGATGCCTCGCGGAAGTCTTTTTCCAGGCTATCGATTGCCTCATTCAAGAGGCGGCGCCCATCGACGCAGTGCTGATGGGTACTGGCGATATCACTAATCGGCAGTCGCTGCCCGGGTGTGAGTAAATGAATTCGGATACCCGATGGATCCGGATTGCCCGGTGCCAGGGTTACCCGTGCGAAATCCAGCGTCACCATGACGACACCCGCGTCGCCAATCGCTTCAAGATCTCCGTTGCCATAGAGCTTGAGGCCACTGCCCTCACCGATACCAAAGCCCATGCGCTGCTTCTGTTCGACACAGGCCATGAGTAGTCGACCGAGGCGATGTCGTTGGGTGAAATGCTGATCAATCAGGCCGATATCCGTAAGTCCGATACCCCGCTCGACGATCCCCCCTGAACCACTGGCGTCCTCGGAGCTGCCGTAGCGAAGTGCGGCGACGCTGTCCCCCTCGGCAATCATTTGGTTGCCGAGAGCACTCGCGGCTCCCGCCACGGCGACAATTGGCAAACCGCGCTCATACGCAGTCACCAGGTGATGTAATACCGGCGTGGCCTCGGCGCAGTGCAGCAATGCCTCGGTCAGTCGCCTTTGATCACCGCCGGTGAGCAGCAGACTACCCATGCTCTCCATTTTTTTCAGGAGAACACGATCGCGGCTGGCGCGTTCGATATTGGACAGGGTGATCGGCAAGGTCTCACAGGCAATCCCCTCGCGCTCAAACCAACGGGAATAACGCTCAGCCATCGCTTTTGGCTCGCCCGAGGCGGTCGGAATAATACCCACGGGTTCTGTTAAGCCAGCGACCAATGCCTTGCGTGCAGTTTCTGACCAGGTATGAGGCGAGTTGCCAAGCAGGGTCAGGCTGGCGTCGGGTGCGGGTTGGGGTTGACGGATCTGGTTGATGTCCGCGAGCGGCGAGGAGGCTCCTCGCTGACGGTGAACATCGAGCACAAAATTGATGGCGCTGTAGCGAATCTCTCCCGCCCGAACTGCGCGCAGGGCGCGAGATTTTCGGGGCTTTCGGGCAATTTCCAATGTCACCAGGGTTTCGGTGGCAGGGTCGTAAGCAAGCGCGTTGTCGCTCTGGTAATGCGCTGGGTCGCTTTCCACGAGGCGTAGCATCAGGTCGTGAAGGCCGTAACCGGCAAAGGCGTTGCGTTTGACGGGTGCCTGCGCGCGGTACGCGTTGCGTCCCACCCGAACACGTTTTTTATCGGCCGCGGGGCGAGCTTGGCCAGTTTTGAGATCCACTGCATCACCATCGTCGAGATAAGAAACACGAACGTTCTCGATGAGCCTATCTTCGCCCCTGTCTTTGAAGCGTGCCTTGCGCAGATCAATCATCAATACGCCGGTCTCGCCAACCACCTCGCCGTAGCCATCATGGACCAGCAGTGCGCTGTTTTCGTCGATACCAAACGCGAGGTTTTGCTTTTTTTCGTGGGCGGCACAGATCAGTCGTCCGATACGACCGCGGGCGAGGAAATGTTGGTCCACCATGCCCCATTGGAAAAAGCCCAATCCTTTGCCAAGACGAAAAGCATCGAAGTCCTCGACCGCTTCGGGCGTTGTATCGATGCCACGCGTGATCGCATGCAGCGACGTGCCACCGAGAATCATCGGCCCCGACATGATGGCTGCCCCTGCGGAGCTGCCAGCGATCAAACCGCCGTCGCGATAGACCGCGCGTATGGCCAACAGCGCCGGGGTTTCTTCTCCGTTCTGGATCAGGGTGTTAACGATGCGCGATTGGTCGCCGCCCGTGAAAAACACGCTGCCGAAGGCTTTGATGCGTTCAACATAATTGGCGTCAAAGGCAGATTGCTCGCGGGTCTCAAAAAAAATGGGTACCAGCTCGGCGTAGAAACCCTGAGCCCGAAAATCCTCCACCGTCTCGGCACCCACTTCCTCGGGGTAGCCTGAGGCCATCGACAGAATAGCGATTCGGCCGTTGCAGCGCTGTCGCAGGGCTGCGAAAAGCGGTGAGTTATCGGGCTCAAAGCGTCCGCCGATCAGCGCCAGAGTCCCTTTGGGGGCGTCAGCTTTGGGCTGTTTGCCGGAGCCGCTGGTGTCGATGATGATCGGCAATTGAGGTATCCAGAAAAAATCGCGAGCGCTGATTATCGACCAACAACGCGAGTTTGGCGACCGCCGACAGATGTCGGGGTCGTGGAGCGGAGGCATGAGATGCACTGGAGATGCGTCGAGTGGGTCAACGCTCTATTCAAAGGATGGGGATCAAGCGGTACAGTGGCGGCTTCCCTGTGCCAGTTCGGAGTCCAACCCCATGGAGTTTATCGAGACCAGCGTATATCGCGGGCCCAATGTCTACGCATTGTTCCCGGTGATCAGGCATCGCGTCGATCTGGGCGTTTTGGAAGACTGGCCTACAGCTCGCTTGGGGCCAGATTTTGTGGATGCGCTGGTTGAGGCATTGCCCGGGCTGTCAGATCACGGCTGTTCTTATCGTGAGCCCGGCGGCCTGATTCGCAGAATGTCGGAGGACGAAGGCACCTGGCTGGGCCATGTGCTCGAGCATGTGGTCCTCGAATTGCAAGGCGTGGCGGGTTACGACGTCAGCTTCGGCAAGACCCGATCTACCGACGAGCGTGGCGTCTACGACATGGTCTTCGAGTATGAGGAAGAATTTGCGGGTATCGAGGCGGCCAAGCTCGCGCTCGATCTGCTGCACTCGTTACTACCTGCGGATCTGAGGCCTGAGGACGCACCCGACGATTTCAGCTTTGCAGAAGAGCGCGATGACTTCATTCGCGCTTGCCAGCGACGCTCGCTGGGGCCTAGCACCCACTCGCTGGTTAAGGAGGCAGAGGCCCGCGGCATTCCGTGGATTCGACTTAACGAACACAGTCTGATCCAGCTCGGTCATGGCCAATTTCAGCAACGGTTACAGGCAACGATTACCTCTGCAACGCCACATATCGCGGTCGAGTTGGCGTCAGAGAAGGACGAAACCAACCGTATTCTCGGCGATCTGGGCTTACCGGTTCCCCGTCAGACCGTCGTCTACCGGCTGCGTCGAGCCTTCGCCGCTGCAGAGCGCATCGGTTTTCCGGTGGTGCTGAAGCCCCTGAATGCCAACCATGGCCGAGGGGTGACCACCGATATCCACACCGAGGAGCAGTTGGAGAAGGCCTACGACAAGGCCAAAGAACATAGCGATGGCGTCATCATCGAGACGTTTCTCCAGGGCCTCGACCACCGCTTGTTGGTGGTCAACGGCAAGCTGGTTGCAGCGGCCAAGCGAGTGCCAGCACACGTCGTGGGTGACGGCAGCGCCACCATCAGCGAGTTGGTTGACGCGGTAAATGAAGACCCGCGCCGCGGGGTGGGCCACGAAAAGGTGCTGACCCGGATCTCCCTTGATCACGCGGCAGAGCGCATGTTGGCCCAGCGAGACATGACGGTGGACAGTGTTCCCGAGGCAGGCGATGTTGTTTATCTGCAGCCCACCGCCAACCTGAGTACAGGCGGCACCGCGGTGGATGTGACCGATGTGATTCACCCGGATAACAGGGTTATGGCTGAGCGGGCGATTTTGGCGCTGGGTCTCGACGTCGGCGGGGTTGATTTCATTACTACGGATATCACACGCAGTTATCGCGAGGTGGGTGGCGGTATCTGTGAGTGCAATGCCGCGCCCGGTTTCAGAATGCATGTGGCACCCTCGGAAGGGGAACCGCGCAATGTGGCGGGGCCCGTGATTGACATGCTGTTCCCCGAGAGCTCGCCGTCACGTATCCCGATTGCCGCGATTACCGGCACTAACGGCAAGACCACCACGTCTCGGATGCTGGCACACATCCTCAAGATGTCCGGCAAAGTCGTCGGCCAGACCAGTACCGACGGTGTTTATATTGATGGGCGCCTGAGCGTGGCCGGCGATATGACGGGGCCGATGGCTGCGCAGATTGTATTGCGTGACCCGTCGGTTAATGCCGCTGTGATGGAGACCGCGCGAGGCGGTATTTTGCGCAGCGGTTTGGGCTATCACAGCGCCAACGTGTCTGCTTGTCTCAATATCGCGGCCGATCATCTTGGCCTCAAAGGCGTCGACACACTTGAAGACCTCGCCGAGGTTAAACGGGTTGTCGTAGAGGTGGCGACAGACGCTGCGGTGCTTAATGCCGACGACGTGCACTGTCTACAGATGGCCGACCACTGTACCGCCGAAAAACTCTGCTACGTCACCATGAACCGATCTCATCCGCTGGTGCGCGAACACGTCAAAGCCGGGGGCACGGCACTGGTGCTGGAGCAGGGTATCAACGGCAATATGATCACGCTGTACGACAATAACGGCCACAACATTCCCTTGCTCTGGGCGCATTTGATCCCCGCGACGCTTGAGGGGCGGGCACTACATAATGTGCAAAACGCGATGTTTGCCGCCGCGTTGGCCTATCACATGGGAATCGACCTCGAGAACATTCGCCATGGCCTGCGAACGTTTGACAGCACCTTCTTCCAATCTCCGGGTCGGCTCAATGTGTATGACGAGCATCCTTTCCGGGTGATTCTCGATTACGCGCACAATCCCGCCGCGGTCAAAATGGTGTGCGACGTTGTGGACCGTTACGACATCAGCGGCCGCAAGATTGTGGTGTTAACCATGCCGGGAGACCGTCGTGATGAGGATATTTTGGAAGTGGCAGCAGTCGCCGCAGGACATTTCGATCACTACATTTGCCGTCGTGATGACAACCTGCGCTCCCGCGGCCCCCGGGAGGTTCCCGAGCTCTTGCGCAAAGGTTTAATCGACGCCGGTGTGCCGGAAGAACACATTGAGATTATCGAAAGTGAGCAGGATGCCAATCAGGCCGCTCTGGAGATGGCTCGCGGTGGAGATCTGGTGCTGGTACTTGCTGACAATGTCACTCGCTCCTGGAAGCAGATCATCTACTTCCAACCCGGCGAGGAGGTGGTCAGGGACCAGCCAGAGCGTCCTGCTGTTGAGATATCCCCCGAGTTTATGGGCAACTTCTCTTTCGATGAGGATCTGGAACTCATTCGTGACGAGCGGGGTGTTCGCATCGCCCGCGAATCTGACGACTGAGCGCTGTTACTCATGCGACTGATGGATTCCCGTCGACTGACTGGCGCTGGTCTCATGTTGTCAGCCCCGGGTGCGGTCATCGATGTCTCGGTGTCTGATGAAGAGCGCGACCTGTTGGTGGCAGCATGGCAGCGCCACGTAACCCGCTTGCTTCAGGAAATGGACTGGCCTGCGGTGACAGCCGTTCGTCCCTATGAGGGTGGGGTGAGTCTGGCTATCGAGGCGCCGGTTGACGGGCTATACACAGCCACCGAAATCAATGAGGCCGCCTTCGATGCGGCCCGGGATTGGCTGGGGGGTACCCAGCGACATCTGTTGCTGCGCGTTGCGCGGCACTTGCGTAATGACTTTCGAGATGAGGAGCGACCTCGCCTGCAGCGGTTGCTGGATGCGGCGAAGGCGCATGGGACTCTCTGGTTGCTCGATGACGAAGAACTAACCTTGGGCACTGGCCGCTACAGCCAGACCTGGGATCTGTATCAACTGCCGCATCCCGATGATGTGCGCTGGTCAAGATTGAAAGCGGTGCCGACGGCGCTGGTTACGGGGACTAACGGGAAAACCACAACCGTGCGACTGTTGGCCTCGATCGCTCGAGCACAGGGGCGAGTCGCCGGAGTGAGCTCTACCGACTGGTTGGCGATGGGTGACGACATCCTCTCACAGGATGATTATGCGGGCCCTGCGGGCGCGCGCGCAGTACTGCGTGACCAGCGTTGTGAGTTGGCGATTCTCGAAACCGCTCGCGGCGGGTTGATGCGTCGGGGTCTCGCTGTAGCACGAGCAGACGTCGCTGTGATCACCAATATCGCTGCCGATCATCTCGGTGATTACGGCATTGAAACGGTCGACGATTTGGCCGCTGTAAAGTGGAGCGTGACGCGCGCGCTGGATGAGAAAAGCCGCCTCGTCCTCAATGCGGATGATCCACTGTTGATGGCACGCAAAGTGACTGCGCAGTCCCCCGTTACGCTGTTCGCTTTATCTCCGAGTAACCCGCATTTTACCGCTCACGTGGCAGCCGGTGGACAAGGGTTCACTGTGCAGCGCGGCCGGATCGTCAAACAACAGGGGAAGCAGGTGAGTCCTGTGATCAGCCTGAAAAAAATCCCTGTCACGTACGGCGGCCGGGCTCGGCACAACATCGCCAACAGTCTGGCCGCAGCCGCCGCAGCCAGTGCCTTGCGGATACCGCTGGGCGTGATTGCGGAGGGTTTGAGCGCGTTACGTAACGAGGACAACCCGGGTCGCGCCAATCTTTACGAGATTCGCGGGGCCACCGTGTTGCTCGACTTTGCACACAATCCCGCCGGACTCACCGCGCTGATGCCGGTGATCGCCAACCTACCTGCGAAGCGACGTCTGTTGGTGACAGGCCAGGCGGGTGATCGTGGTGATGCGGATATTCGCGAGTTTGCTCTCGCTATTGGTGACTGTGTTTTCGATCGGATCATTCTCAAACAGATGGACGGCCATGCCCGGGGCCGACCGCTAGGGGAAGCTGCTGAGCTGATGCGAGAGGCGTACATCTCGCAGGGCTACAAGTCGCGCAGCATCGCGCTGGTGGATACCGAGATGGACGCGGCGCGCGCGGCTGCCCGCTGGGCGAAGCCGGGTGATCTGATCGTATTTTTGGCCCACGAAAACAAAGCGCGAACCCGCGAGTACTTTGAGTCGCTTGCCAGCAAGGACAAATCTTCATGATGCAGCTCATCACGAACGCCAATGTTTATGACCCGTCACCGTTAGGGCTCAAAGACGTGCTGGTGGCAGGGGCGCGCATTGTGGCTATTACTGAGCCAGGCGTTTTGAGCCTAGATTGCGAGGCGCTTGACGCCGACGGGGGCTCACTATTGCCCGGGTTGGTCGATACGCTAACCCATCCGTGTGGTGGTGGTGGTGAGGGTGGCTTCGGCAACCGCACTGCTGAGATGTCGGCATCCGACTTCATCAACGCCGGTGTGCTCACGCCGGTTGGCGCTTTGGGCACCGACTCGATTGGCCGGTCTCTGGAAGTGCTGTACGGCACCGTGATGGGGCTGCGAGCGGAGGGCGTCGATGCCTTCATGTACACCGGTTCCTACCGCGTTCCAGCGCCGACACTCACCGGAGACGTCACACGGGATCTCTATTTGGTGGATCCGATTGTCGGCGTCGGCGAGGTGGCGATCGCTGATCATCGAGGCACCCAACCCTCCGCCATGGAGCTGCGGCGTCTGGCTGCAGAGACGTCACTGGGTGGGACATTAACGGGCCTTGGAGGCACCGTCATGGTGCACGTCGGCGACGGAGACAGCCGTTTGGCTTTGCTGCGCGAGGCGATTGAAGGCTCAGATCTACCCGCCTCGGTGTTTTACCCAACGCATATCAATCGCTCGCAAGCCCTGTTGGATGAGGCCATTGAGTGGGCGAGGTTGGGTGGATTTGTCGATATTACGGTGTCCACCACGCCGGAACTCGTCGCGGCTGGTGATATCCCGGCGCTTGAGGCGCTCCGCTATCTCCTGGATGCCGGCGCGCCTTTGGAGCAGATCACCTGTTCATCCGATGCGGGCGGGTCTTTACCGTTATATGTCGATGGTGAGCTTCAGGGACTGACCGCGGCGTCACCGGGGGTGTTACTCGAGTTGCTGCAGCAGGTCGCGAACGAAGCCCCGAGGGATTACGCAGTGGCGCTTGCCACCATGACGATCAATCCTGCCCGTGCCTTGAAATTGCCCGGCCGGGGTCGGCTCTCTGCAGAGGGTCTGGCAAATTTGGTACTGATGGCGCCGGACGCCGGGGGCATTCGCGGCGTCATGGGGCAGGGCAAATGGCTGCTTAAGCCTTAGTCGATACCGACTCAGCCTTTGGAGTCATCCTGGCTGGGGCTCAAGCCGGGATGACTTTCTTCCAAGCGCGAACGCTGACACTTTCGAATAATCCCGCCTTGTTGTAAGGATCTTTCTCGGTGAAGGCGAGGGCGGCAGCTTTATCGGGGAAATCCATGATTAACATTGACCCTGTCATGTCACCGGCATCATCCAGATAAGGGCCGGCCATGATCATTTGATCTGCAAAGCGTCCGGCGTATTCGAGATGTGCCTCACGGTTCGCGAGGCGCACGTGGAGGTGGTTGGGCTTATCGTTGCATGAAATGACAAACAGCATGGTTGTGCTCCGTTGTTGAATTACAAACCCATCAAGGCCTCGGTGCGATCACAAAGTGAAGAGGTCGCGTTGCGCACTATCTTCGGCATACTTCGGGTATGCGCCCACTCTTCGATCCGGTAAAGCGCCATCAAACCATGAAAACCCAATGTGGGCAGTGGCTCGGTTTCCCAGCGCCTGGGGGCGACCGTTGATTCCCGCACCCACGGCATTGATGTCCCCGCAGTGGAATGCCCGTGCATGAGCTCTGCTGCGGTGCGGCCGAACAGGAAGCTGGCGCCCACACCTTCACCCAAATAACCGCCCGCGGTGATAACAGCTGCATCTCGATTAACGATCAGTGCAGGCGCATAGTTTCTGGGTACTGCCAGGCTCCCACCCCAGGCGTAGGGGAATGCGACGTCGCGAAGGATTGGGAACCAATCTCGTGCCATTGCGATACGCATGGCGCGATCTCGGGACGACAAGCCAAAGGCGTGCTGGCAGTTTCCCCCGTAGCGATAGTGCCCCCTCGCGCCCAAAATCAGCCGGCCGTCGCGGGTGCGCTGCAGGTAGGTTGATCCGCGCGAGAAATCGCACAGTGCTTCGCGCCCCGCCAAGCCGATTTCCTCCCAAACCTGCGCTGGGAGCGGTGCTGTGGCTACCATACCGCTTTGCACGGGTAGCAGGTGCCTGGGTCGTAACGCCTCGCCATAGCCTTCAGTCGCGAGCAGCAGTTGCTGGTAGGTCAGCTCACCGTTGGTGGTGTAGATTTTGCCAGATGCCCAGTGAGTCGCCGGCGTCTGGCTATAGAGTTGGACGCCCAACTGCCGCGCAGCGCTGACGAGCCCCTTGATCAACAGTCCGGGATGCAGTGTTGCTACGTGTGGCGTGAAAACACCGCCGCTGACAGCAGGCAGCTGAACACGCTCCATCACCGCGTCGGCAGAGAGCCAGCGGAAATCGGTGTCGTCGAACCCCAAGCGGTGGTGCGCTTCCAGGTAGTCTCGCGCACGACGCGCCTGTTCCGGATAGTGCGCTGCCGCATAGATTGCACCAGCCCGGTTCAATTCGCAGTCGATGGACAGCGTCTCTAACGTCTTTGCAAAATCCGGAATCAGTTGCCGCAGAATGTCGCGGGTGGCGTCCGTCAAACGGCCATCGTCGCAGGCATAGCGGCTTAATCCTTCGAGGGTTCCCATTAACCAGCCGCCGTTACGGCCCGACGCGCCGTGACCAAACGCGCGGGCCTCGAGCAATGTGACATCGGTATCGGGTGCGAGCAATTTGGCGTGGATGGCTGCCCACAAGCCGGTAAAACCGCCACCGACAATGGCGATGTCAGTCGTATGACGGCCCTGCATTATGTTTGCTTGCAAACAATCGGGGTCCGAACCCTGCCACCACAGGCAATCTTCGCGGGACTCACTCATCGATATCGAATTCATGCGCAGAGCAGTGTCAGACTGGTATCACAGCGTTACTGCGCCTCAGGTTTATTCGAGTCGAGTGAGTCCCGCTCAAGCAAGTGCCGTTCAAGAAACTCGGACAGCTGTCGATTGAATGTCACGAGGTTTTCCTGTTTGGCGATACCGTGCCCCTCATCCGGGAAGCGGAGATAAGTGACCTCGCCGCCACCGTCTCGCACCGTGCGCACGATGCTATCGGACTCCTGAACCGGATCACGTGGGTCGTTGACGCCGTGCTCTACGAACAAGGGCACTTTGATTCGGTGGGCGTTATTGATGGGCGAGTTGTCGAGATAAAAGTCTTTCCACTTTTGCTCTCGGATATCGCCGTATTCGATGCGATCGGATGCCTTGAGGCCGGGCGAGGCCTCCTCCAGGGCTCTGACCCAGTTGGAAACCCCCACAAAGGATGCGCCTACGGCAAACACATCAGGGTATTCACCCAAAACCGCATTCACCATGTAGCCGCCATAGCTGCCCCCCATAACACCTGCCCGTTCCGTATCGATGCCCGGTTGAGTGCTCAAAAAATCGACCGTGTCGACGAGATCCCGAACTGAATCCAATCGTTTCTCCTGGTTATCGAGCCTGCTGAAGCGCTTGCCAAAACCGGTAGAGCCCCTGACGTTGACATCGAAAACAGCTACGCCTTTGTTCACCAGATACTGGGTCTGCGCGCGATAGACAGGGCGTGCCTGGCTGGTGGGTCCACCGTGGACGCGAACGACAACGGGCGCTGAGGTGCCGGGTGAAGTGACTTTTGGCCGGTATAGAAAACCGTGTAACAACTCGCCATCTCGCGCCGGATAGCGCAGCGACTCCGGTTCGACCAAAACCGCCGGGTTGATGCCCGCCAAGTTCGACCGGAAGGCTCGCTTAATGTCGTTTTTTTCGAGATTCCAGACCAAGACATCCCCCGGGATTTTGGGGGCGCGCACAGTCAGCTGCAGCGCGTTCGCGGACCGGGCAAAGCTGATGCGGAGCACGCCTCTAGGCATTGTCGGTACGGTGATGTCCCGGTTGTCCTTTAGGTCGCGTACGGCGAGTTGGGAGACACCCTCGTTATTGACGACCCAGGCCAGATAGCGCCCGTCATGGCTAAGCGCTACCTCCTCGACGACACCGCTCGGCGTCTCCAAATAGCGCAGCTGCCCACTCGCAAGGTCGTAAAATGCCAATGCTGCTCGATCACGATCCTGATTCGAGGCCATGTAAAAGCCGCGACCATCGGGTGTCCACTGGTAACTGCCGTGGTATGCCGCGACGTCCGGCGTGAAGAGGGGAGTCATAACACCGGTGTCTACATTCAGTAGATGAACGTCGTTAGCGTCCTCCCCACGTGTCTCGTCAACCAATACCAGCGCGCCGCCCGGTTGCCATGCCTGCGCGAAAAAGCCGAAGTTCGCCTCATAAATACGTCGACTGGATTGATCGCGGAAGTCATAAACATAAAGGTCAAAATCGCGACCGTTACGCTCTGTGGAAGCGTAAATAAACTGCTCGCCGTCGGCGGAGAACATGCCGAAGCTGCGGTAGGCGTCAGAGGCTGGCAGCACTTCGCTTTCCTGTGTCCCGTCAGCAGTAAGCAGGTAGTAGCCTTCTCGCTCATCGCCATCGGTATCGCGTGTGATCAATAACCCCGTGCCATCGGGCTTCCAATGAAAGTCGCTGATGCCGCTACCAAAGCTCAGTTGAGTGGCCCAGCCGCCGGAGGCGTTCACGGTCCACAACTGGGGTTCACCGGTAACCCGGTCAGAGAACGCCACGGTTTTACCATCCGGTGCAATGCTCGCTCCCAACACGCCCCTCGCAAGCAAATAGCGGGTGATATCGACGGGCTGTTGCCCCGCCAAGCCGACCGACGCCGGGCG
>JAZBOZ010000250.1:0-28817 GCA_036351405.1 Halieaceae bacterium | reverse complement strand
GTCGCGTCAATCGTTGCCTCGGTCAAGGCGATGCTGGAGACGCACCCCGATATCGATCTTGAGCGCACGCTGATGGTCAACTTCAACGCGTTTGGCCCGTCCTCGTTGGACTTTTTCGTCTATGCCTTCACCAAGACGATTGTCTGGACCGAGTATCACGCGGTGAAACAGGATGTGCTGCTCAAGATCCTCGATATCATCGATGCACACGGTGCCGAGATCGCGTTCCCCACGCGAACACTGCATATGGTGAGTCCCGAGGCCGAGGAGATCACCACATAAACTCGTGCGGTTTACGGAAGGCGGTTCAGAAGCGCTCACGCATACTCGGCGGCACCACTGACGCAGGTTCGCTGTCATCAGCCGACGGGTCCGGTGGCATCAGTTCGGCCGTCTTTTCAGCGTCAGCTTCGCCGAGTGACCACACCTCTCCCCAGGTGAGTTCCCGCCAAGTGACCAGCACCTGAAGCGCCGGGTGATCGAAGTAGCGCACGCCGTTCTCAGGTACTGAGCGGGTGTCGGCGACCGCGATCAGGTGTCGGTAGGGCCATGAATCGCCATCCATCGTGGTGTCGGCGTCATTTTGACGGTTGCCGAGCTTTTGACGGCCGGTTTCGGGATCGATGAAAGCTACCGCCTCGTTGCCCGATTGTGATGTCGCGGGTCTATCGGTTTGTTTGGGTACCTGTAGTGAGGGCGCGACGGCTAAATCGACGCCTACGCCGAGCTCGGTGCCCAACAAGGGCTCCGGGTCAGGCTCCAGCACCGCAATACGCTTGGCCGCGCGAGGCGGCGGATCCATGGCAAAACCCTGAGGTAGATACTCGCCCATGGTGTTCAGCCAGAAGTTGATGCCGACCCGCAGATCGCTGCCGCGGCGCAACTCAACAAAGCCCTGGACTTTGGGCCAAAGCAGTTCGTCGCCCGAGCGGTCCAGAACGATCGGCAGATTCGAGGCGCCAGGGGGTTGCACCCATGCTGCGCGGATGGCCGCTCCCTCACCCCGTTGCCGACGCAGCGCATTGAGTCCATCTTCCAGCATGTTTGTGGGGCGTGACAGAAAGGCGATTGGCTCGGGCGGCGGGGCGGGTGGTTCGGGCTCGTTAACCGCAACATTTTCTGCGACGGCGGTCTGCATGCCGGCCTCCAGGCGCGCCGCTGCCTCAGTGAGAGAGGTCTCTTCTGCGAAGGGCGCCAGCCAGTCTTCCTCCTCTTCAGCCGTCGACTTTTTGGCAGCGCCCAGGGACTCCAGAGGGACGGCATTGGAGGAGGGCGTTGCGCTGGGCCTACCGGTCATTGGGTCTATCGTAGGGTCGAGTACCAGCGGTTCTCCGTCAGGCCCGATTGCAGCTGCGCCGTCGGTCAAATCCTCGGTCACCGATGGCGCGGGTGGTGGCAAGGTGACGGTGATGCTGCCGCGCTCGTCGACATCGATGTTGGCGCCGGGGAACTGGGCTTTGAGTGAGGCTTGTTCCTCCAGATCCGTGAGCCAGCGCCACTGAGCCGGATACCGGACGCTGGGCGTTGCCTCCCAGCGCTCTGATGCCAGTGTCGTGCTGGCATCGTCGGTAAGGACGGCCACTTCAACCCGAATCCAGCCGGATCGGGTGTCGGGGTCGGGCAGCGGGCGCTCCCGTCCCGCCACTAATGGTTGGTCGGCCGGCGTCATCTGCTGGGCGACTGCAGGCAACGCGCTAAGCACTGCCAACCACAGCATCGCTGCTCTCTTCACGCGGCGGCCTCCTTGGGTAGCGTCGACTCCAACGTCTGCAGTAAGTCATGCACAAACGCTGTTCGCGCTTCGAGGGTTTCAAGCGTGGCAGTGAACCGTAACTTGCTCTCACCGGCGAAGCTGTAACGTTGTGGATCGGATTGAATCAGGCGCACGAGGCTGATGGGCTCCACTGGCGTCGAAGATTTGAATTCGATACTACCACCGCTGGGCGTCGCTTCGAGCTCGTGGATACCGAGTCCTTTGGCTCTGACCCGTAGCTCTGCCTGTGTGAACAGATTTTTGATGGCGTCCGGCAGCAGGCCAAAGCGATCGATCATCTCCACTTGAATCTCGCGCAGCGCATCCGTGCTGTTGGCCTGGGCGATGCGCTTATACAGCACTAGTCGCGTGGTGATGTCTGGTAAGTAGTCCTCGGGTATCAGTGCGGGCACGTGCAGTTTGACTTCGGTACCGCTGTCCAATGGCGCGTCAACGTCCGGGATCTCGCCGCGGCGCAATGCCGCGACTGCTGAGTGCAGCATATCGAGATAAAGCGTGAATCCCACGTTGTGAATCTGTCCTGACTGCTCATCACCGAGGAGTTCTCCGGCACCGCGAATCTCCAGATCGTGTGAGGCAAGCATGTAACCGGCACCCAGCTCACCGGCTGCCTCAATCGCCTCAAGCCGTTTTTCAGCATCGGCGGTCAGCGCGGAGCGGGGCGGACAGAGCAGATAGGCGTAGGCTTGATGGTGCGAGCGGCCCACCCGTCCACGCAGTTGATGGAGCTGTGCCAAGCCAAACTTATCGGCGCGATCAATGATGATCGTATTGGCGTTGGGAATATCGATCCCGGTTTCGATGATGGTGCTGCAGACCAGCACATGGTGCCGCTGGTGATAGAAGTCGGACATGATCCGCTCCAGCTCGGTCTCCCGCAGCTGGCCGTGTGCCACGCCGACAGACAGCTCAGGCAATAACTCGCCCAGCTTGCGCGCAGTTTCCTCAATGGTTTTGACCTCGTTGTGCAGGTAATAAACCTGGCCGCCGCGCAACGTTTCGCGAAGCACGGCTTCTTTGACCAGCGCGACACTGTGCTCACGAATAAAAGTTTTGATCGACAAGCGTTTCGCAGGCGGCGTCGCGATGATCGACAAGTCTCGCAGTCCACCCAGTGCCATGTTGAGCGTTCGCGGTATGGGCGTTGCCGTCATGGTGAGGATGTCGACCTCGGCGCGCAGAGCCTTGATCGCTTCTTTTTGCTTGACGCCAAATCGGTGCTCTTCGTCGATGACCAGTAGGCCGAGGTCTTTAAAATGAAAATCGGACTGCAGCAATTTATGGGTGCCGATCAGAATGTCGACCTTGCCCGCGGAGACTTTCTGCGTGACCGCATCGATGTCTTTCGCGGACTTGAACCGGGACACCACCTCAACGCTGACGGGCCAATCGGCGAAACGGTCCCGGAAGTTGGCGTAATGTTGCTGTGCCAGTAGGGTGGTCGGTACCAATACGGCGACCTGCTTGCCATTCTGGGCCGCAATGAACGCGGCGCGCATGGCGACCTCGGTTTTGCCGAAGCCCACATCCCCACAGACCAGGCGATCCATCACCCGTGCGCTACACATGTCTTCGCGCACAGCCTCGATCGCAGCCGCCTGATCGGGCGTCTCCTCGAATGGGAAGGAGTCGCAGAAACGCTGCCAAGCCGCCTCATCGAGGTCGTGTTTGAACCCTTCTCTGGCTTCACGTCGCGCGTAAACTTCGAGGAGCTGTGCCGCCACATCGGCGGCGCGCTTCTGCGCTTTGCTGCGCGCCTTATCCCACTGCTCGGTGCCGAGCCGGTTGAGTGGTGCGGTATCGGGGTCTGCTCCGGAGTAACGGCTGATCAGATGGAGTGAGCCCACCGGTACATAAAGTTTATCGTTGGCGGCGTACTCGAGTACCAGAAACTCGGCCGGCGCGTCGTCGATTTCCAGAGTTTGCAGGCCGAGGTAGCGGCCGACACCGTGCTCCAAATGAACAACGGGTATTCCCGGCCGCAGCTCCGTGAGGTCCCTAATGATGGCCTGCGTGTCGGTCTCTGAGACTTTGGAGCGTCGCCGCCGTTGCGCCACCCGCTGACCGTAGAGCTGGCTCTCCGCAACTAAAGTCGGCCTGCCCTTGCCGAAGTAGATGCCCCGGTCCAGTGGCGCGACGGTGATCGCCAGCATCGCCTCGCCACCCAGAAAATCTCGCCAGCCATCGACGGGCTTGGGCTTTAGACCCTGTGACGCGAGGCTTTCAAGCATTATTTCACGACGGCCGGCGCTCTCTGCGCAGATCAGGATGGGCGCGTTGTGGCTGTCGACGAATTTGGCGAAATGAGACATGACCGTCGCATTGCCCTCGCGTGAAAACGTGGGCGGCGCTTCAAGGCCGGTGAGCGCATGGGCTGGCGCCTCAGTACCTGTGCGGAATTCCAGTACCGCGCGTTGGCCGAAGTGCTCATACACTTCCTCGACCGGTAAAAATCCCTGAGTCGGCGGCAGCAGGGGTCTTCTCGGGTCAATACCGTATTCCTCGAACCGTGTATTGATCTCGCGCCAGAATTTCTGCGCCGCACTGTGGTGGTCGCCCAATGTAATCAGGGCTGCGTTGTCTGGCAGGAAATCGAACACAGAGCCGGTCTGCTCAAAGAACAGGGGCAGGTAATACTCTGCTCCCGGCGGTACGCGGCCCTGGGAAATTTCAGTAAATGTGGGCGAGTTGTCCGGGTCGCCTTCGAAGTTCCGGTACCACGCCATCTGGAAGCGGTGGATGGCGGCGTCGTTGACCGGGAACTCCCTGGCAGGCAGTAGCCGTATCGAATCCACATGGTCAACGGTGCGCTGACTCTCCGGGTCAAAGGTGCGGAGGCTCTCTACTTCATCGTCGAATAGATCGATGCGATAGGGGGTGCTGCTGCCCATCGGGAAAATATCGAGCAGCGACCCGCGAATGGCATATTCACCGTGCTCATAAACGGTATCCACCGAGCGATAACCGTTGAGGGTGAGATTGCGGACAAACGCCTCGGTGTCGAAGGTCTGCCCCTTCTGCAATATCAGGCTGTTGCCGGCCACGTAATGGGTCGGCGCTGTGCGCTGCATCAGGGTGGTGATGGGAACCACCAGTACCCCGCGTTTTAAATTAGGTAGCCGATGAAAGGCGTTGAGTCGGTCCGAGACGATATCCTGATGCGGCGAGAAGTTGTCATAGGGCAGGGTCTCCCAGTCCGGCAGCGTCAGTACTTCTGTGCCTTCGGGCAAAAACAGCGGCAGCTCACGTTCGAGAACCTGGGCGGCGATCGTCGATGGGGTAACGACCACCAACGGTCGATCAAGCTGACTGAGTTCGGCGATCGCCAGCGTCTCTCCGGCACCGGGAAATGGACCCATGGCAGTGCGTGAGCCGGTTTTTTCCGGCCATGGCAGGGATTCGATGAGAGAGACAAACATGATGGATGCGAGCCGATTTCGGGGCGGGGCGCTATTTTAGGGTGTGTGGGCGCTGTCCTCCAGTTGGGAAAACCTCGTATTGCCTCGTACAACCAGCCCCCTGATAATCACGGCCCCCTTTGATTCCCCAAAAGCGAGGTTGATACCGTGAGCGAGCAACGCAAGCGCGAACGTCCTGAGGACTATTTTGCCGACTGGAAGCAGCGCGAGGCGCTGGCCGAAGCCATGATCCCGATGGTGGGTTCAATGGCACGGGAGCGTAACGTCAAATGCTACATCTACGGGCGTTCCATGGTTAACCAGAGCGTGCTGGAAATCATGAAGACCCATCGCTGGGTACGGCAGGTTGAAGATAACGAAATTTCGGAATTCGAAACCGCGCCGGTGCTTGATGCAATGCGTAACCTCGAATTGGGCCCGAGCCATATTGATGTAGGTCGTCTTGCGGTCAATTATTTTGAGAAAGGCGAGGGGCAGGGGCTGTCCGTCGATGAATATGTTGAGCGCGAACTCGGGTTTTTGATCGGCTCAGAACAAAAACCCGTGGATAAACCGCGCGATGTGGTGCTCTACGGTTTCGGCCGGATTGGCCGACTGATGGCGCGGATTCTCATCGCCAAGACGGATGGTGGCGAGAGCTTGCGTCTGCGTGCGATCGTGGTGCGCAAGGGTGGCGCGCCCAACGATTTGTTGAAGCGGGCGAGTTTGCTGCGAAGAGACTCGGTGCATGGGGCTTTCGAGGGCACTATCCGCGTTGATGAGGAGCGCGGCTCTTTCGTTGCCAACGGCAACGAGATCAAGGTGATTTACGCCGATGCGCCGGAAGAGGTGGATTACACCGCCCACGGTATTGATGACTGCATCGTGGTCGACAACACCGGTGTCTGGCGAACCGAGGAGGCGCTGTCCCGACATTTGCAGGCCAAAGGTGTCAGCAAAGTCATCCTGACCGCGCCCGGCAAGGGCGACATGAAGAACGTCGTCGCGGGTATCAACAGCGATGTGATCGGCCCCGACGATAAAATCATCTCTGCAGCATCGTGCACCACCAATGCGATTGTGCCGCCGCTCAAAGCCATGGACGATGAGTACGGCATCGTCAGCGGTCACGTGGAAACGGTACACGCCTATACCAATGACCAGAACCTGATCGACAACTACCACAAGGCTGAGCGACGTGGCCGCAGTGCACCGCTCAACATGGTGATCACCGAGACGGGTGCGGCCAAGGCGGTGGTGAAGGTATTGCCGAAACTGGAAGGGAAGTTGACGGGTAATGCCATCCGCGTCCCGACCCCCAATGTTTCGATGGCGATTTTGAACCTGACGCTGGAGCGCGAGACCGACAAAGAGACGCTCAACGAATACATGCGCAACGTGGCGCTGCATTCCCCAATGCGCAAGCAGATCGATTACTCCAACTCGCCCGAGGTGGTGTCCTCCGATTTCGTGGGTTCTCGAGCAGCGTGTGTCCTCGACGCCAAGGCAACCATTGTCAACGGGAAACAGGCAGTTCTGTATCTTTGGTATGACAATGAATATGGATATAGCTGCCAGGTATATCGGATTCTCGAGCAAATGGCGGGAATTCAATACCTTACGTATCCCCAAGGGGATACTGGCCCTCTCTGATTCGAGTGGCCTCTCGGTGCGCGCTTGGCTACAATGCGCGCGACCGAGCGCAGTAAAAAATCATTCGCATAGACGATGAAGCTCGCCCCGGTCGACACCAGGCACAGTCTGACCGGGGGACACGCGAAAGCGTCGAAGACAAGCCCGCGTCACAATTGTTGACTGTTCGCCTCCGTTGCTGACGGTGCGCTTGGCGTACCGCTGCACCAATGAGCGCAGATACGAGTGAGCAAATGATTAAAATCCGGCGCGGCATGGATATCCCTCTAGCAGGGGCTCCTTCCTCTCAGATCGATAATTCACCGAACGTTCGCACCGTTGCCCTTGTGGGGCCAGACTACATTGGCATGAAGCCGACGATGGAAGTTGCGGTGGGCGATGTCGTCAAACGCGGGCAACGTGTCTTCACCGATAAAAAGTGTGAGGGTGTGGTTTACACCGCGCCAGCAGGTGGCAAGGTGGTGGCCATCAACCGTGGTGCACGCCGCGTATTCGAGTCACTGGTGATTGAGTTGGCTGGCGATGAGGCCGTTGATTTTGGCGCGATGGATGCCGCTGCCGCACGCAACCTCACAGCAGAAGACATCAAGACGCGGCTGATCGAAAGTGGACAGTGGACCGCGCTGCGTGCACGCCCCTTCAGCCGGGTCGCTGATCCCGCGGTCTCTCCTGCAGCACTGTTTATTACAGCGATGGATACCCATCCTCACGCGCCGGATCCCGCTCCGATCATTGCCGATCAGGCTGAGGCTTTCGCGCTCGGTCAGGACTTGCTGGCAACGCTGGGCGGCTGCCCTGTATACCTCTGCAGCGCGCCCGAAGCCGATTTGCCTGTGGGGCAGTCGAGCAATATTCAGCATGAAACCTTCGCCGGGCCTCACCCGGCGGGTCTGGCAGGTACACACGTCCACTTCTTGAGCGGTGCTGCGCTGAATCGCGTTGTCTGGACCATTGGCTATCAGGACGTCATTGCCATTGGTCGGTTGTTCCTTGACGGGCAGTTGTACACCGATCGCGTGATTAGTATGGCCGGGCCTCAAGTTGAAAATCCCCGGCTGCTCAAAGTGCGCCTGGGCGCCGACCTGCAGGCGCTGACAGCGGGTGAGCTGAAGTCTGGCGATAACCGCGTGCTGTCTGGCTCTGTGTTGGGCGGGCGCGCGCTGACCACGGGTACTGCGTACCTCGGGCGTTACCACAATCAGGTGAGCGTGCTGAAAGAGGGCAGGCAGCGGGATTTCATGGGCTGGTTGTCTCCCGGTGCCAGTAAGCACTCGGTGCTCGGCATCTACCTTTCCAGCTGGCTGGGTAGCAAGCCTTTGGCCATGACGACCAATACCAACGGCAGCGAACGCGCCATGGTGCCCGTGGGTAATTACGAACGCGTCATGCCACTGGATATCTTGCCGACACAGCTACTGCGGTCGCTGCTGGTCGGTGATACCGAGACCGCACAGGCACTGGGCTGTCTGGAGTTAGACGAAGAAGACCTCGCGCTGTGCACCTACGTGTGCCCCGGCAAGTATGAATATGGACCTGTACTGCGCGATAACCTCACGCGCATCGAGAAGGAGGGCTGAGTTATGGGACTCCGCAAAATGCTCGACGGCATGGAGCCGCATTTTAAACCGGGTGGCCGTTACGAGAGTTGGTACGCGCTGTATGAAGCCGTGGATACCATTTTCTATTCGCCTGCCCATGTGACGCGCAGCTCAGCGCACGTTCGCGATGGTGTGGACCTGAAGCGCATCATGATTACGGTGTGGTTCGCCACTTTCCCCGCCATGTTCTATGGCATGTATAACCTGGGTTTTCAGGCCAATGACGTGATGGCAGCCTCGGGAGGCGCGCTGGACGGATGGCGTGGTGCAGTGATTTCAGCGATTGGTGGTTACAGCCCCACGAGTGTCTGGGATTGCATGCTCTACGGCGCTTTGCACTTCCTGCCGCTGTACGCTGTGACTTTCCTGGTTGGCGGCTTCTGGGAAGTGCTGTTCGCGATGAAGCGTGGGCACGAAGTCAACGAAGGCTTCTTCGTCACATCGATTCTGTTTGCGCTGACATTGCCCCCGGATCTACCCCTCTGGCAGGCTGCGATTGGTATCAGCTTTGGTGTGGTGATCGGCAAAGAAGTGTTTGGCGGTACGGGAAAAAACTTCCTCAACCCTGCACTGACTGGCCGGGCATTCCTCTACTTTGCGTACCCCGCAGATCTCTCTGGTGACGCGGTTTGGACCGCGGTAGACGGGTACTCCGGTGCGACGCCGCTGGGTATGGTTGCCGCTGATGGTATGGGTGCCCTGACTTCCGCTTACTCTT
Organism: Halieaceae bacterium; assembly: GCA_036351405.1. Taxonomy (GTDB): domain Bacteria; phylum Pseudomonadota; class Gammaproteobacteria; order Pseudomonadales; family Halieaceae; genus Luminiphilus. The sequence goes on along the minus strand of JAZBOZ010000250.1, from coordinate 19,676 downwards.
GGTGGGATGCATTCGTCGGTGCGATTCCGGGTTCTATCGGAGAGACCTCGACGCTTGCCGTCATGATCGGTGGTGCCGTGTTACTGCTCACGGGCATTGCGTCTTGGCGCATCGTCGGCGGTGTGTTCCTGGGTATGTTCCTGTTTTCCACGCTGCTCAACACGGTGGGCTCTGATACCAACCCGGCCTTCGCAATGCCCTGGTACTGGCACATGGTCGTCGGTAGCTTCGCGTTCGGCGCATTCTTCATGGCGACGGATCCGGTATCTGCGGCAATGACCAATGGCGGTCGTTGGGCCTACGGCATTTTGATCGGCGTGATGTGTGTACTCATTCGTGTGGTCAATCCTGCTTTCCCCGAGGGCATGATGTTGGCGATCTTGTTTGCCAACCTGTTTGCGCCCTTGTTCGATCACTTTGTCGTCCAATCCAACATCAAGAGGAGGCTCGCCCGTGTCCAGCAGTAACGAAGGCCTTGGCCGCGTACTGACGGTTGCGCTGGCCCTATGTGTTGTTTGCTCGGTCGTTGTGTCGACCGCTGCGGTCATGCTCAAGCCCGTTCAAGAGGTCAACAAGACTCGTGACCTCAAACGCAACATTCTGCAGGCCGCCAGCTTGTATGACCCCGAGGTGTCTGTAGAGGCACAGTTCGAGCAGGTGCAGGCGCGAGTCGTCGATCTCGAAACTGGTCGCTTCACTGACATGTCTGCAGAGGGTTTCGATCAGCGCGCGATGGCGGATGATCCCGAGACATCGATCGATCTCAGTCCTGAAGAGGATATCGCCGGGATCATGCGCCGCTCAAACAAAGCGTTGGTGTATTTGGTGAATGGTGAGAACGGCGAGCTATCGAAAGTGATTTTGCCGATCCATGGTTATGGCCTCTGGTCGACGCTTTACGGGTTCGTCGCTTTGGAATCCGACGTTAATACGATCGCGGGTCTTGGCTTTTATGAGCATGGTGAAACCCCCGGTCTCGGTGGTGAAGTGGATAACCCCCGCTGGAAGTCGATTTGGCCCGGCAAGCGTGTTTACCGCGATGGAGACGTGGCGATCTCAGTGATCAAGGGCACGGTCGATACGCGGGCTGCGAATGCAGACTATCGAGTCGATGGTTTGTCCGGGGCGACGCTCACGACCAAAGGTGTCAATAACCTGGTTCGTTTCTGGATGGGCGAGCGCGGCTTTGAACCCTTCCTCAATAACTTGCGCAAGGGAGAGGCGTGATGGATATCAAAGATACCCTGTTTAAACCGGTATTCCGGAATAACCCGATTGCGCTGCAGATTCTCGGTGTTTGCTCGGCATTGGCGGTCACCTCGTCACTCAAGGTCACACTGGTCATGTGTATCGCTCTGACATTGGTAGTGGCGTTTTCGAACTTCTTTATCGCCAGTATCCGAATGTTTATTCCGTCGAGCATCCGGATCATCGTGCAGATGACCATCATTGCCTCGCTGGTGATCGTTGTTGACCAGACGCTGCAAGCGGTGGCCTACGACATTTCGAAACAACTATCGGTATTCGTGGGTCTGATTATTACCAACTGCATCGTCATGGGTCGCGCGGAAGCCTTCGCGATGAAGAATCCTCCGATTCCGAGTTTCCTTGATGGTCTCGGCAACGGCTTGGGTTACTCGTTTGTACTGTTGGTCGTCGCTACGATTCGAGAGCTGTTTGGCTCCGGCAAACTGTTCGGCGTTGAGATTTTGCCGCTGGTGACTGAGGGCGGCTGGTACCAGCCGAACGGCTTGCTGCTGCTACCTCCCAGTGCGTTCTTCTTGATCGGTATGCTGATTTGGGGGATTCGCACTTGGCAGAAGGATCAGGTCGAGAAACCCGAATTCGTGATTGCCAAGCACACACCCGTTGAGGAGAGCGCGTGATGGAACATCTTTTGAGCCTTTTCATCCGCTCCGTGTTCATTGAGAACATGGCGCTGTCTTTCTTCCTCGGGATGTGCACCTTCCTTGCGGTCTCGAAGAAGATCTCAGCCGCGATTGGCCTCGGTATTGCGGTCGTCGTCGTGATGACGATTACCGTGCCGGTCAACAATCTGATCTACCAATACTTGCTCGCCGATGGCGCGCTGGCCTGGGCCGGTTTGCCCGAGGTGGATCTGAGCTTCCTTGGCTTGGTGAGCTACATCGGTGTGATCGCTGCGTTGGTGCAGATCATGGAGATGTTTCTGGATCGCTACGTGCCGGCACTCTACGCAGCGCTGGGTGTATTCCTGCCACTGATCACCGTGAACTGCGCAATTCTTGGTGCTTCTCTGTTGATGGTCGAGCGCAGCTACAACTTCGGTGAGAGTGTCGTGTTTGGTGCTGGTGCCGGCGTGGGCTGGGCTTTGGCTATCGTTGCACTCGCGGGAATTCGCGAAAAGCTTAAATACAGCGATGTGCCCGAGGGTCTACAGGGATTGGGCGTGACTTTCATTACAGTAGGGTTGATGTCACTGGGCTTCATGTCCTTTGGCGGCATCAACATTTAATGCGCTGACTGTTTGACTCGAGGTTCCAGAGCGAATGGATATGACAATTGTTTACGGCGTCGCGATGTTCACAGTCATCGTGGTTGCCTTGGTAGTAATCATCCTTGCCGCGCGCTCCAAGCTGGTCGCCAGCGGCAATGTGCAGATTGAAATCAACGGTGAGCGCACGATCGAGGTTCCCGCAGGTGGCAAGTTGCTGCAGACACTCGCGGATGCGGATCTTTTCCTCGCCAGCGCTTGTGGCGGCGGCGGTACCTGCGCCCAGTGCAAGTGCGTGGTGCGAGAAGGGGGTGGCGCTATGCTGCCCACGGAAGAGGGCCACTTCACTCGCCGTGAAGCGAATGACGGCTGGCGCTTGTCTTGCCAGACACCGGTTAAGCAGGACATGAAGATCCAGATTCCTGAAGAGGTGTTTGGCGTCAAGCAGTGGGAGTGCACGGTTGAGAGTAACGACAACGTCGCCACTTTCATTAAAGAGTTGGTACTTAAACTGCCTGAGGGCGAAAACGTTGACTTCCGGGCTGGCGGCTACGTGCAGTTGGAATGTCCGCCCCATCATGTGAAGTACAGCGATTTTGATATTGGCGAGGAGTACCGTGGCGATTGGGAGCGGTTCGGATTCTTCAACATTGAATCCAGTTGCGACGAGACGACCATTCGCGCGTACTCAATGGCAAACTACCCGGAAGAAAAGGGCATTGTGAAGTTCAACATCCGCATTGCCACGCCGCCTCCGGGTAGTGAGGGTATCCCCGCGGGTGTGATGTCCAGCTGGGTGTTCAATCTGAAGCCGGGTGACAAGGTCAAAGTCTACGGTCCCTTTGGTGAATTCTTTGCGCAGGATACTGACGCAGAGATGGTGTTTATCGGCGGCGGTGCAGGCATGGCGCCTATGCGTTCCCACTTGTTCGACCAGCTCAAGCGTCTGCATAGCAAGCGTAAGATCAGCTTCTGGTATGGAGCTCGATCACTGCGCGAAATGTTCTACGTCGAGGACTATGACGGCCTTGCGGCTGAGAATGAGAACTTCGACTGGCATGTTGCGCTCTCTGATCCTCAGCCCGAGGACAATTGGGATGGACTCACAGGATTTATCCATAACGTGCTGTATGAACAGTATTTGAAGGACCATCCGGCGCCTGAAGACTGCGAGTACTACATGTGCGGTCCGCCGATGATGAACGCCGCGGTGATCAAGATGCTGCTTGATCTCGGTGTCGAGCGAGACAACATCTACCTCGATGACTTTGGCGGTTAATCTCCTGCGTTGGCTGCTGCTGGGCTTAGTACTGGGGCTCAGTGGCTGTGAAACCGAGCAGCAGCCGATTCGACTCAGCGGTGGTGTATTTGGCACCACCTGGTCGTTGACGTACACCCCGGGCTTGGAGACGCCAGACCCCGATGCCGTGCGTTCTGCTTTGGAAGGCGCATTCAATATCGTCAACCAGCAGATGAACCACTATGACCCGGACTCGACGTTGAGCGTGTTCAACCGCGCGCCTGTGGGCGAGTTTGTAGAAGTCGGCTGGGATTTTGCCTATGTATTGACCGAGGCGATGCGCATCTCTGCCGCCACGAATCATGCCTACGACATTACGCTGTCGCCAGTATCAGACTTGTGGGGCTTTGGTCCGGAGGGTCCCGAGCACGTCCCAACAGATGACGAAATCCTGCAGGCGCTGCAACGCGTGGGGCTCGACAAGCTGGAGTGGGTGCCCCAAGAGCGTTTGTTGGCGAAACGCGTTGAAGGTGTCGCGATCGATTTTTCCTCCATCGCGAAGGGCTATGGCGTTGACCTGGGTGCCGATGCGCTGGACGAGTTGGGCGTCGTCGCTTACATGCTCGAAATCGGCGGCGAGATTCGTCTGCGAGGTCCCAGCCCGCGCGGTGATCTGTGGCGCATCGCTATCGAGCGACCGGTCGGCACGGAGCGTCGCGATGTGCAGGCCGCGGTGGCGGCAACAGATACCGGTATCGCGACCTCTGGTGATTACCGCAATTTTTTCGAGGTCGACGGCGTGCGCTACAGTCACCTGCTCGATCCTCGTTCGGGTCGGCCCATTCAGCACGATCTGGTGTCAGTAACGGTTATCCATCCGTCTACTGCGATTGCCGATGCCTGGGCAACGGCATTGATCGTCTTGGGGTATGACGCAGCACGAGCGCTGGCCGACGAGCAGGATCTGGCCGTCTACTTCGTACGCCATGGTGACGCCGGCTTCGGTGTAGAATGGACGGAACCGATGGCCAACTATCTGGTCACAGACGGGCGCTAGGCGTCCACAGCGGAGGCATTTTGTGATTTATCTCGTGTCGTTTTTCGCCTTTGCAGTGATCATGGCCGCTATGGCGGTGGGTGTTATTGCCGGTCGAGAGCCCATCAAGGGGTCCTGCGGCGGCGTGGGCAAACTGGGTATCGACCAGAAGTGCGAGCTTTGTGGTGGCGATCCGGTACGTTGTGAAACCGAGACACGGACGCCTGCTCGTCGCTCAGAAACAGCCGTGGAGTACCACGACCCGCGTTCCTGAATCCCCGCGCGAATCATCCGTGCATTCCCTGATTTTTGACATCATCCGCCGCTATACATTTAGCGGTCAGCAGCAGCGCTTTACCCGCTTTGTCGCGATTGCCTCGATGCTTGGCATGGTGATTGGCGTTGCGAGTCTGATTACGGTGCTGTCGGTAATGAATGGCTTCTCCCGCGAGTTGCATACCCGGATTCTTTCTGTTGTCGCCCACGCCTATGTCACACCCGAGACTGGCCAGCTTGCGGATTGGCAGGCAGTGGCGAGCGACCTGAAACATGATCAGCGCGTGACGGCGGCCGTGCCCTATATCGACGATACGGTGTTGTTGCGGGTGGGCAGTCGCACTCGCGGTGTCCAGCTGTCTGGGGTCGATCCCGCCGCGCAACTCACGGTCAACGCTATCGATCAACATATGGTGACGGGTGATTGGCAAGACCTGGCGTCACCGGGTTTCAAGGTTGTTTTGGGGCGTTCGTTGGCGAGATCGCTAGGTGTCACGGTGGGAGACCGAGTCGAAGTGGTCATGCCCATTATGAGCGTGACACCGATGGGTATTTTCCCGCGCCGTCGCTCTCTGGAAGTGATCGGTGAGTTTCAGGTGGGTGCGGAGCCCGATGTCAAACAGGCCTTCGTGTCGCTGGAGACTGCGCGCCGTTTAACCGGTCGGCAACAGGTTGACGGTTTGCAACTACGGCTCGTTGATATGATGCAGGCCGATAGCGTAGCGGCGGATTTGCAGGGCCGATTGGGTGGCGGCTTCAACGTCCAAAGCTGGAGTGATACGCAAGGTTCTTTGTTTGCTGCGGTCCGCATGGAAAAGGTGACCGTCGCCGTATTGCTGTTGTCTGTGGTCGCAGTGGCTGCATTTAACATTGTGTCGACTTTAACGATGTCAGTGACCGACAAGCGGAGTGATATTGCAGTGTTGCGCGTTTTGGGACTCAGTCGTGGGGCCGTACTGTCACTGTTTATGGGTTACGGATTAACCCTGGGATTAGTCGGTATTGTGGCGGGAGGCGTGATTGGCGTGGCGTTGGCCTTGAATATCAATCAATTGGTCGGGGCCTTGGAGCGGTTGATGAACTTCCAATTGTTTGATCCTGCGGTGTATTACATCGGCGCGTTGCCGTCCGAGTTGCATTGGGGCGACGTGTCCGCGACGCTGCTCGCAGCGCTGTTACTCACGGTGTTAGCGACGCTCTATCCTGCGATCCGTGCCGCCCGCATTCCTGCCGCAGAGGTACTTCGCGGTGAGTGATCCTGTGCTACGGGCGGAGGGGCTTGGGCGGTCCTTTATCGATGGCGATCATGCGATTGAGGTGCTCGCAGATCTTTCGCTCACGCTTGAGCGCGGCGAGTCGGTCGCCATCATCGGACGCTCGGGCACAGGTAAGTCCACGTTGTTGAATCTACTCGGCGGGCTTGATCAACCGAGCACGGGTTTCGTTGAGGTATCGGGCCGGCGGCTGCATGCCATGGGTGAGTCCGAGCGCTGTCGTTGGCGAAACCAACAAATGGGTTTTGTGTTTCAGTTCCACCACCTGATGCCCGAGTTCACAGCAGTGGAGAGCGTGGCAATGCCCGCCCGCATTGCCGGTACCGGTCGCAGGGAAGCTATTGAGCGGGCGACGGCTTTGCTGGCTCGTATTGGGCTTGAAGCGCGGCTCAAGCACCGGCCAGCACAGTTATCCGGTGGCGAGCGTCAGCGCGTTGCGATCGCTCGAGCATTGATCAATCAGCCCGAGGTGGTGCTGATGGACGAGCCCACCGGCAATCTCGACCCGGAATCAGCGGAGCAGGTGTTGGCATTAATGTCATCGCTGGCCGAGTTCGATTCAGCGTTTGTGGTAGTCACTCACGATACGACGATTGCTGACCGAATGGCGCGGTGTCTGCGATTAGTCGATGGCCGGTTGGAACCTGCCTGATGCCGATCAGGCAATTGCTCGATATCGCCCTTCGTCAGACGCTGGACCCCGGTGATGGTTTGTCCGCGTTTCTCTCCCGGTTATCAATTCTTGGGCTGACCATCGCAGTCGCACTGTTGTTGGCCGTGATGTCGGTGATGAATGGTTTCGAGCGCGAGATGCGCGGTCGGATTTTGGAATTGGTACCTCATGTCACGGTAAGGGGCAGTGCTGAACCCGCCGCATGGCAGTCGGTGCAGCAAACGATCCTCGCTTATCCCGGTATCAAATCGGTCGAGACCTTTTTTGACGCTGATGCGCTGGTGTTGCGGGGTCGTGACGCCCGAGCGCTGCGATTGCTGGGTATTGAGGGTGATGCCAGCCGGTTTAGCGCCACCTTGGATCATTCTGCACCGGCTCTTGAGGGCAATCATCTACTGCTGGGCAAGGGATTGGCCGAACAGTTGTCGATTAAGCCGGGTGATGGCGTAACGCTGTTTGCGCCGGGCACCGACGGCATGAGCAAGGGGCTTGGGAAACCCGCGAGATTCACGGTGAGCGGCCTTATCGACACCGGCACCGAGCTGGATCAGCAGCTTGCGATAGCAGCTCGCGCTGCGGTGGCGGAGATGGTGGGCGCGCCAGACGGCATTAACGGTATCGCCGTGCATCTCGATGATTTGTTCGCCGCGCCACGCTGGCGCTGGCAACTATCGAGTCAGTTGCCAGCCTGGTTTTACGTCACTGACTGGACCTTGAGCCACGGCAATCTTTACTCTGCGATTCAGCTGTCGAGAAACCTCATACTTTTGCTGATGGCCTCCATCATCGCAGTCGCCGCGTTCAACGTCGTCTCTTCACTGGTTTTGGTGGTGACTGACCGCGCCAAATCTATCGCGATGTTACGCGCTGTCGGGGCGAGGAAGCGTGACATCATGACGGTGTACTTGGTTCAGGGTGCCCTGATTGGCGGCTTGGGCGCTGCTGCTGGTGCTCTGTTGGGTTGGTTGTTGGCATCAATCGCCCCGACTGCTGCGGCAGGCCTTGGCAGGCTGCAGGGACGACCGCTGTTAAATACCGATGTTTATCCGCTGGGCTTTTTACCCGTATCTATTGAACCGCAAGATTTTCTCTTGGTGGGTGCTACGGCTCTGGCGCTATGTGTCATAGCGGCCGTGTTGCCTGCATGGCGGGCTGCAAAGCTGCCGGTTGCTGCAACGCTCAATCGTTAGACTGTTGCTGCTCACGCCGTTCCCTGCGTGCTCTCCATTGACGTCGTATTTGCATACGCCACAGCACATCAATGATGAAGTATCCCACCGCGGCCGCACAGAAACCGATGGTGAAACAGCCCAGTAGGAACGGTTGCCAGATAGACACCAGAGTACCCGTCAGCCATTCCCAAGTGATCGCAAACTCGACCTGTTGAGGCTCGAGGCCCAACATGAATGCACCCAGTTTGTAGGCCGTGTAGTACACCACGGGCATGGTGAGGGGATTGGTCAGAAAAATGAGCGACACGCTCAATGGCAGGTTGGCTCGCCAGCGGACAGCAAAGTAGGCGGCGACAAACATTTGCCCAGGGAACGGCATCATGGCGGAAAACAACCCGATGGCAAATGCCCTGGCCGCCGAATTTCGGTTGATGTGCCAGAGGTTGGGTTCGTAAATCCACTCACCCAATGGGCGTAACGAGCGGATTTCCCGCAGTTTCTGCGGGGAGGGCGCCATCCCTTTTAAAAAATTCTTTGGCATGCCCTAGCAGACCGATTGAAGTCGGTTTGAATCACTGCCGAGCAGTGCTCTGTTAGGGCTAAGTTCTCTCATCGATAAATACGCTGGCGTTTCAATCGGCCGATGAATTATGCCCTCGTACCTACCGCGGCACTAGCACCGGTCAATGCAGGCAGCATTCCCCGTCATCCTCTTGGCCTTAATGTTGGGGCTGATATTACCGTTTTTCTTCCCCGATCCCCGTTGGGGGATTGGTCTGGTGATAGCGGCAGCGATTGCAGCGGGCGCTGTTCGGGTTTGGCTAATTCCCCGGGTTTGCCCGAGAAGACTAAGCCGATCGGCCGCCGCTTTCGCGATGGGGGCTGCGGTGAGTACTGCCCATGGTATTGATTGGTGGTTCGGTCAGTTGCCCGAGACCTGTTGGCGGGATGCCCATGAGGTCACGGTGAAAGTGGTGACTTTTCCACGCGTCGATCAATTACCCGACGGCACGCCACGGCAGTGGTTCGAGGGTGCGCTGCTCGCATCAGCTCGCAAGGAGTGCCACGTCAGAGGCGCGTTGGGCATGGCGTTCTATCAGGGCGAGCCATCTCTTCAGTTGGGCGATGTGTTGCAAGCAAGTGTGCGGCTCAGGCCGCCCTCTACGCAGTTGTCCGCCGGCGCCTTTCCCGATCAGGCGCGCAATTTGGCGCGCGACCGTCGTGCCAACGGGACGGTCATCCAGTTGCTGGCGCGGAAAGTGGCGATCACAGGTCTTCAGGCCTGGCGTCGCCGATTGGCGCACGCTTTGGATTCAGCCATCCCGGACGAGAGACAGGCTGCTTTGCTCAGAGCACTAGTCGTCGGTGATGCAGCGGGCATATCCACAGAGGATTGGGAGCGTTTCCGTCACTTGGGGCTGGCTCATGTACTGGTAATCAGCGGGTTGCACATTGGTCTGGTGGCTGCCTTCGCCTGGGGCATCGCTGGCCTTCCACGGCGTTTTCACCGTTTTCGAGGGGATCGTGGTGGTGAGGGCACGCGAATGATGGTCACGCTGTTTGCGGCGCTGGCCTATGCCGCTCTGGCAGGACTTACGGTCCCGACTCAACGAGCGCTCATCATGTTGGGGGTGGTGCTCGGGATCCGCGCATTGGGTTGGCAGGTGGCACCACTCAATGCATTGGGGCTCGCCGTTGCGATAATCCTTTTGTGGGATCCGCCCGCGCTGCTGGCCAGCAGTCTATGGATGAGCGCAGGCGCTACGGGTGTATTGCTGTTACTGGTGGATCGCTCGCCGGACGAGCGTCCCTGGTTGTTCAGGGCAGTAGCACTGCAGTTCCGTCTCATCCTCTATCTGTTGCCGCTCGGTTGGTTTTGGTTCGGTGAAGCGAGTGTGGCGGGGGTGTTCACCAACCTGGTCATTGTGCCGGTTTTGACCTTCTGGACAGTACCTCTGGCATTGGTGGGTGCGGCATCCGAGACGCTGGTTACCGGAACCGGCCTGGTCGGTTGGCGTTTGTCGAGTCTGCCGCTGCCTTTACTACTGAATGTTCTGGACTGGCTCGCAATTCGAGCGGGCAGTTTGATGCTGGAGGTACAAGCCAGTGCCTCTTTGGCGACGGGGCTCGGTGTGTTGGCCCTGGCTTTGTTGACGAAGCGGCGGGGGCTGGGGGTGTTAGGTAGCCTGGTGACGGCCTTTGCCCTTTGGCCTTTGAACCCGAAAACTGAATTGGTCGTGCTCGACGTAGGGCAGGGGACCGCAGTGGTGTTCAACCATCGAGGCCGCATATTGCTCTATGACACTGGAGGCGGTTCCCCCAGTGGGTTTACTCAGGCCGACAAAATCATCTTGCCGTGGTTGAGGCATCACGGTATCTCTCAGATCGATACTCTGGTGACGAGCCACCAGGATCATGATCACAGCGCCGGGATCGAAGTGTTGATGCAGGCGTTTCCTGTCACCCGTCAGTGGGGCTTTCAAGGCCTGCCTTGCACGGAGGGCAAGGTGTGGCATTGGGCGCCTGAGATCACGTTTCAATTCTTGAATGGTGAGGGGCAGGATCTCGAATCAAGCAATGCCAATTCTTGCGTGTTACTGATCGAGGCGAATGGCACACGGATCATACTGGCCGGGGATATCGGTCTGCGGCGGGAGCGACAGCTGGTGCGCTATTGGCGGGAGCGGCTCAAGGCAGACCTGTTGTTGGTTGCACACCACGGCAGTTCGACTTCGACAGGCTACAGTTGGCTCAAGTGGGTTGACCCCGGCCAGGCAATTCTAAGCCGTGCGCGGGGTAATCGTTTTGGACATCCCGCCCCTGAAGTCGTGGCACGGCTCAATGCACTCGATATCGACATTGTTGATACCGCAAAGAGCGGGACTGTGCGTTGGGAATTGTCGCGGGACGGACGTGTGCAGCGGACTGCCAGTCGTAATCTCTGGAGCCCATGGTGGCTCCGATTGCCCTGAAAATGCTGCATATCGTCACGATGTGGCATTGGGGTAATGGCGGACCCCTAGGTATACTCACGCTACATTCTATGGAGAGTGATTGTGTTCGATTTGCTGGCCGCCGGGGGTTGGGTGATGCCCCTCATCGTTTTGTGCTCGGTGCTCGCCTTGGCGATCTCGATCGAGCGCTACATTGCTCTGAATCCTCAGAAAATCGCGCCACCCCATCTCTTGGCGACGGTCTGGAAGCAGCTCAAAGCGGGTGAGCTGGATGCACAACGGCTCAAGTCGCTGCGTCAGGGGTCTCCGCTCGGGAAAATTCTCGCCGCCGGACTTGCCAATCGGAGTCAGGGGCGCGATGTCATGAAGGAGAGTATCCAGGAGGCAGCCAGCCACGTGGTCCATGACCTGGAGCGCTACCTGAATACGCTGGGCACCGTCGCAGCAATATCGCCTCTGCTCGGTCTGCTGGGCACGGTTTTGGGCATGATCCGCGTCTTCACTGAGATCACTACCCAAGGCACGGGTAATGCAAATGCTCTGGCTGGGGGTATTTCAGAGGCGCTCATTACTACCGCGGCCGGTCTCGCAGTGGCCATTCCAGCCTTGGTAATGCACCGGTTTTACACTGGGCGTATCGACACCATCGTAGTGGGCCTCGAGCAGGAGACCATTAAATTGGTCGATGCTCTGCACAGTGATAAGAAGACGGAATACGACACTTGAAGTTTCGCCGTCAGCGCCGTGATGAGCTGAGCATCAATTTGACACCACTGATTGATGTGGTGTTTCTGTTGCTCATCTTTTTTATGGTCTCCACCAGCTTCACCACGCGCACGCAGTTAGCAGTGAACCTGCCTGAGGCGGAGGGCGTGGCGAGCCGCGAAGTCAGCCAGCTGGAACTGACGATTGATGAGGCAGGCGTGTTTCGGCTCAATGATGAGGTCGTACCGTCCGACAGCGAGGGACTGCGTTCGGCACTGCGCGCGGCTGCAGGGGATCAGCGAGATCTACCGATGACGATAGCGGCAGACAGTGCGACGGCTCACCAGTACGTGGTCACTGCTTTGGATGTGGCCAGCAAGCTGGGCTTCAAACAGCTCACCATCGCGACCCAAACACCCGCTGCAACGGATCAGGCTCGTGGCAACTGAGGTCAATCCTGGTGACTGGTCGCTGTATCGCAGGCTGCTGGGTTACGTCCGGCCTTACGCTGCTGCCTTCCTGCTGAGTATTGCCGGGTTTCTGGTCTATTCACTCGGTAATGTACTCCTTGCCGACCTGACGCAGTTTTTACTTGACTCCTTAGGTGAGACAGCGCCGGGTCAGCTGGGTTTTGTGGCCGCTGCAGCGCAATGGATCTGGCCCCCAGGCGATATGGATCCGGTCAGCTATGCGCGCTGGGCTGTGCCCATCGCGGCAGTGGTTCTGTCGCTGGGACGTGCTCTGGGGTTCTTCGCCGGCAACTATTTTATGAATATCGTCGCCCGCTCAGTCGTGCACGATTTGCGCACCGCATTGTTCGACGTCTTGTTGAAGGTGCCCCGGTCTCATCAAGATCAACACTCCAGCGGCAGCCTGGTTTCCAAGATCACGTTCAATGTCGAACAGGTCAGTGGCGCAGCATCTGACGCGCTTAAAACGCTGCTGCGTGAAGGGCTGACGATCATCGCGTTGGTGACTTACATGCTGTACTTGAACTGGCGCCTGACGCTGGTCTTCTTTGCGGTAGCGCCGGCGATAGGGTTGGTGGTCGCGGTGGTGGGGCGTCACTTCCGCCGCTACAGCCGGCGCATTCAGGAGTCCATGGGTTCGGTTACCGAGTTGAGTAGCGAGGCGGTGGGCGCCTTTGAAGAGGTTCGAATGTTCCGTGCCGCGGAGCAGCAAAGCGAGCGGTTTCGCAAGGCGAGCGAATTCAACCGCAATCAAAGCCTGAAACTCGCTTTCGTGCAGGCCATTTCAACGCCGGTCATACAAACCTTGCTGGCGCTGGCTCTGGGCACGTTGTTCTGGTTTGCGCTGGATCCGGATATTTTGGTCGGCTTTTCAGCGGGGTCTTTAGTGGCTTTTATCACGGCCGCTGCGCAATTGGGCAAGCCGATCAGAACCTTGAGCGGAGTGCAGAGCATCGTCCAGCGTGGTCTCGCTGCGGCCGAGGACGTGTTTGAGCAGCTCGATACGCCGCCGGAAAGTGATCGTGGTCAGCATATTTTGGAGACAGCCCGCGGTGATTTTGTGATTGCCGACGTGAGCTTCCGGTATCCGGGTACGGAGCGCGATGCACTGCAAGGGATCAACCTTCACATCTACGCCGGTGAACGCGTGGCACTGGTGGGTCGGTCGGGCAGCGGCAAGAGCACGCTCGTGCAGCTGTTAACCCGCTTTTACTCACCGGATGAGGGCACTATCTGTCTCGATGGGGAGTCGATTGATCATTACGCGCTCGATAGCTATCGGTCGCAGATTGCTCTGGTATCGCAGAACGTCGTGCTATTCAGCGATAACGTGCGTAATAACATCGCGTTTGGTGCGCAAGCGGATGCAACGTTGGAAGACGTCAGAGAGGCTGCACGTCGGGCTCAGGCGCTGTCATTTATTGAAGCGCTGCCGGAGGGTTTTGATACCCACCTTGGAGACGGTGGCGCTAGGTTGTCCGGCGGTCAGCGACAACGGATTGCCATCGCCCGTGCCTTGCTCAAAGACGCACCCATTCTTATTTTGGATGAGGCGACTTCGGCGCTGGACAATGATTCAGAGCGAGCGCTGCAGGTTGCACTAAATGAGATGACACAGGGACGCACCACGATTGCGATTGCCCATCGTCCTGCGACGATTGAGAACGCCGACAGAGTCATAGTGCTTGATGGCGGACGCGTAGTCGCGACCGGGACACACGAATCTCTGCTGGCAGGGGGCGGTGTTTATGCCAGCCTGTATCAGCAAGTTCTGACGGAAGACGCATGATGTCCAGACTGTGGCTAGAGCGTCAGGCTGAGGCTGCCTGGTATCAAAATGCGCGCTGGGCGTGGGCACTACGTCCGCTTTCTTTATTGGCAGTGTTCTTTGTTCGCTGGCGAAGGCGCCAGTTTCTCGCGCACCCGCCGGCTCGGCCCCCTCTGACCGTGGTTGTGGTAGGGGGTATTACTGCTGGTGGCACCGGCAAGTCGCCTGTGGTGCTGGCACTTGCCGCAGCTCTCACGGAGCGTGGCGCTCGGGTCGGTGTGATCAGCCGCGGCTATGGTGGGGCAAAGAGGACACGACCTGAGCTTGTGAATCCCGATCAGCATACTGCAGCCGACGTCGGCGATGAGCCGCTGATGATGGCAAAAGCGCTGGATATTCCGGTGGTTGTATCCCCCGATCGGGCGCGCTGCGTCGCCTGGCTGACGGCGAATACCTCAGTCGATATCGTGTTGTCTGACGACGGCCTGCAGCACTACAGCATGTGGCGGGATTTCGAGATCGCCATTTTGGATCGTGAGCGAGGTGTGGGTAATGGCTGGCTACTCCCCGCGGGGCCGCTACGCGAGCCGGCTGATCGTTTATCGACGGTTGATTGGGTGCTTGAGCGCAATGGTCAGGATCCGCGCACAGGTTTTTGTTATCGCGTGACGGGCTTGCGCCATGCGCGGACTGGGCAGCGCAGCGATGTCGATTCGCAGATCAGTGACTGGCAGGACCAAAGCGTGGTCGCGGCAACGGGTTTGGGTCAGCCGCATCAATTCTTCGCTATGCTGGAAGCGTTGGGGATAAAGGCGCAGAGCATTGCAGTGGCCGATCACCAGCCTATCGATAGCGGGACGCTGGATTCGCTGGACGCTTCGATTATTCTGGTCACGGCTAAAGATGAAGTAAAACTTCCTCAACCGGTGGATTCCCGAATCTGGGTGGTGGAGGTTGACGTGGATTTACCCAACGGTCTGGTGGACGCGGTGCTGGAATGTGCGCACAGCCACCCTGAGGCGCAGTAGAGGTCGTTCGTGTGTTTCATGTCGTAATTCCTGCCCGCTTTGGCTCTACCCGATTACCCGGCAAGGCGCTTCTCGACATTGCTGGCCGCCCCATGGTTTGGCATACCTGGCGCAGGGCAATGGAAAGTGGGGCCGCCAGTGTGACGGTTGCTACGGATGATGACCGTATCGCTGATGCGCTCTCAGATGAGCCGGTGACTATTGTCATGACCGCTAAAGAGCACACCTCGGGTACTGATCGACTGGCTGAGGTTGCGACCAAGAAAGGCTGGGACGATGATGTGATCGTGGTCAACCTTCAGGGCGATGAGCCGCTCATGCCTGCCGCGAATATTGCCCAGGTTGCATCGCTGCTGGCTCAGCACAGCGATGCGGCAATCTCGACGCTTTGGGAGCCGATTACCAATCGCGAGGAGTTCTTGAACCCAGCGGCGGTTAAGCTGGTCGCTGACGCTTCTGGCCGAGCTTTGTATTTCTCTCGTGCACCCATACCCTGGCCGCGCGACACCTTCGAAGATCTATCAACGCCTGTCAGCGCATGTCGTCACATTGGTTTGTATGCCTATCGAGCCGGTTTTTTGCGCGCGTTTACGGCGATGGCGCCATCACCGCTGGAACGTTTGGAGTCCTTGGAACAATTGCGCGCGCTCGAGGCGGGTGAAGTGATTATGGTGGCGCCAGCCGTGGTAACGGTGCCGGCCGGCGTGGACACACCCGATGACCTCGCGAGAGTTCGCGAGTGCATGGAGGTGGGTAAATGTTAAATCCCCAAAACCAACCGCTTGCGCGCTACAACGCGCTCGGACTGCACAGTGAGGCAGAGCACTTCCTGAGCATCAGCAGCAATGAGGAATTTGTGCCGGCGCTGGCATGGGCCGCAGAACGTCAGTTGGAGGTCAATGTACTCGGCGCAGGCAGTAACGTTTTGCTTTACCCAAAAATCAACGGTTTGACGCTACACATTGCAACCACGGGTATCGAGATACTCGACGACGATGGCCGGTTTATCACCTTGCGTGTCGCTGCCGGCGAACTTTGGCATCCATTTGTGGCGTGGTGTACCCGCATGGGCTACCACGGGTTGGCGAACCTCGCCTGGATTCCCGGTACTGTTGGCGCCGCACCCGTGCAAAACATTGGTGCCTACGGCGTCGAAGTTGAGCAGGTGATCTGTGGTGTGCAGGTGGTCGAAAGATCGACAGGAAAGACGCGCAACCTCAGTCATGCAGATTGCGGGTTCGGGTACCGCGACAGCGTCTTTAAACGGCCAGCTGGCAAGGATTTCCTGATCACCGCGGTTGATTTTCGGCTAGATAGAAATGCCGAGCTGGTCGCAGATTATCCGTCGCTCAGGGAAGCTCTCGGCGATCGGCCGGTCACCCAGCAAACCATCTTTGAGACGGTGATCAATGTCCGCAAGGCGCGTTTGCCCGACCCCTCTGTGACGCCCAACGTCGGTAGCTTTTTCAAGAATCCGAGTGTCAGCTGGAACAGCGCCGAGATCTTCAGTATGCGCTGGCCTGAAATGCCCCAGTTCCCTGCCGAGAACGGCATGATCAAACTGGCAGCGGGCTGGATGATTGCACACCTAGGTTGGCGTGGGGTGGATCGGGATGAGGTGGGTGTCCACCCGGACCATGCGTTGGTGCTGGTCAATCGTGGTGCCACCAACGTGTCGCATTTTTTGTCCCTGGCCGATGAAATCGCAGAGTCTGTTGAAGCAACGTTCGAAATTCGTCTGGAGCGCGAGCCCATGTTGATTGGAGACAAGGGCGTACTCTGACGTGTCCGAGCGGTTCGATCATGAGGCTTTCCTCAAGCAGCTGACCACCCGTCCTGGCGTCTATCAAATGTATGACGCGGGCGGAAACCTGCTGTATGTCGGCAAGGCAAAGAACCTGAAGAATCGGGTGACGAGTTATTTTCGCGCCAGCGGTTTGACGGCGAAAACCATGGCTTTGGTGTCGAAGATTCGAGATATTCAGGTCACGGTTACCTCTACCGAGCGCGACGCATTGCTACTTGAGCACAACCTGATCAAGGCGCATCACCCCCCCTACAATATTCTGCTCAAGGACGATAAGTCCTATCCCTACATCTACCTGTCCAGCCAGGATGCGTGGCCGCGTCTCGGGTTTCATCGCGGGACCAAGCGCCGCAAGGGCGAGTATTTTGGGCCTTACCCCAGTGCAGGCGCCGTGCGCTCGACCCTTCACTTGATGCAAAAGGTGTTCAAGGTGCGTCAGTGCGAAGACAGCTTCTTTCGCAACCGCTCGCGCCCATGCTTGCAGTATCAAATCGGTCGATGTTCGGCACCGTGTGTCGGGATGGTGTCTCGGGAGGACTATCAGGAGCAGCTGGATAAGGTGTCGCTTTTTCTGCGTGGTCGCTCTCGCGAGTTGATGGATCGCCTTGCTGATGACATGGAGTCTGCTGCGGAATTGCTCGAGTACGAGCGCGCGGCGGAAATTCGTGATCAGATCCAGCAGCTGCAGGAAGTGCAGGCGACACAGGGCATTGAGGGCGCATCGGGTGACCTCGATATTATGGCTGTCAGCTGCGCCCACGGTCAGGCGTGTGTGCAAGTGCTTTTCGTACGAGAGGCTCGAGTCCTCGGAAGCCGCACGTTCTACCCCGGGATCAAGCTCGATGAAGATGAAGCCGCGGTGCTTGAGGGTTTCATGCCGCAGTTTTACTTGTCGGGTAATCAGACCGTGCCTAACGAGATTGTGGTCAGCCATACTTTCGAAGGGGGTGAGGCATTAGCTGATGCCTTGGCCGAGGCGTCAGGCCATAAAGTGCAGATTCGTTCGCGTGTCCGTGAGACGCGTGCCCGATGGTTACAACTGGCGCTGCAGACGGCTGAGACAAACCTGCAATCCTATCTGGCGGGCAAGCAAACTATGGCCGGGCGTTTGGAGGCGCTTCGTGAGGCACTGGATCTCGAGCGGCCGCCGGCGCGAATGGAGTGCTTCGATATCAGCCACAGCGCGGGCGAGGCGACTGTCGCGTCCTGCGTCGTGTTCGATTCAAGTGGTGCTCGCAAGGCGGATTACCGCAAGTTCAACATCGATGGCATTACCGGTGGCGATGATTATGCTGCGATGCAGCAGGCCCTTGAGCGGCGCTACCGGCGGCTAGCCAAGGGAGAGGGTGCGCTGCCTGATGTATTGTTTATTGATGGCGGAAAGGGACAGGTAGCGCAGGCGCGAGATGTATTGGCTGAGTACCAAATCAGCACGGTTCGCGTGATCGGGGTCGCCAAAGGCACGACGCGGAAAGCGGGATTTGAAACGTTGATCGATGGCGAGACGGGGGCGGAGTTCCGAATTCGTGCGGACAATCCTGCCTTACATTTGATTCAGCAAATCCGCGATGAAGCGCACCGCTTTGCGATCAGTGGCCACCGTGGGCGCCGCGACAAAGCGAGAAAGCAGTCCAGCCTTGAAGGCATTCCGGGTATCGGTGCCAAGCGGCGTCGCGAGCTTCTACGTCATTTTGGCAGCGCCGCTGGTGTCGCCAATGCTAACGTGGATGAATTGCGCAAGATCAACGGTATCAGTGAAAGTCTGGCCCAGACGATATACGACCATCTACACAGTGCCTGAGGGCGCGCAGATCGCTTACCCTGTGCGACAATCTCGCTAAGACTTCAACAACGAGTGCCCCCGTGCCATTAAACCTGCCCAATATCCTGACATTGCTGCGAGTTCTGGCGATTCCACTGCTGGTTCTGGTGTTTTATTTGCCGGGTGAATCCAGGGGGTGGTGGGCGGCCATCTTGTTTGCTGTCGCGGGGGTGACCGATTGGTTTGATGGCTGGTTGGCGCGTCGCTCGGGTCAGACGACGGCATTTGGCGCGTTTCTCGACCCGGTGGCCGACAAATTAATCGTGGCCATCGCTTTGGTCCTTTTGGTCGCTCGGATGGATGCTCTATTGATCACCATCTCTGCTTGTGTGGTCATCGGCCGCGAGGTGGTCGTGAGTGCACTGCGTGAATGGATGGCGCAGCTCGGTCGGCATGCTTCTGTGGCGGTGACTCAGGTAGCCAAGGTCAAGACGGCCGTGCAAATGGTGGCCGTCACGGTGTTGCTGTGGCAATCCGACGGTGACGGCAGCTTTTTCTTGCGATTGCTGGGCGAATTGCTGCTGGTGATCGCGGTGGTGCTGACTCTGTGGTCGATGATGGTTTATCTCAAAGTCTTCTGGCGTACCGTGCAGGAGACGGACGCGCACACTAATAGTTGACGTCTAGCCCGGCAGACGTACAATCCGCAGCTGCGCGGGAATAGCTCAGTTGGTAGAGCGCAACCTTGCCAAGGTTGAGGTCGCCGGTTCGAACCCGGTTTCCCGCTCCACTTCCTCTCAGAGGTTCAGTCGCGTACACTTCGCGGTCTTCGCAAGACGACCAGTTCTGGTCGCACCCCATGGCTCGGTGGCAGAGTGGTTATGCAGCGGATTGCAAATCCGTCAACGCCGGTTCGATTCCGACCCGAGCCTCCATTACGTTTTCCATCAGTGCAAGCAGTGCTTGCCGATAACACGTAATCGTTCGTTTGACGATTGTATGGGTGCGCTCTGGAAGCGGAGCAACCTAATAATCGAC
>JAZBOZ010000249.1:0-10981 GCA_036351405.1 Halieaceae bacterium | reverse complement strand
TCAGCCCTGCTGGTTAATACCTGCTCTTTCCCAAATGCGCGATTTGAAACTCATCAAGGCAACCACAATGCCGATACCGATACTGAACAGCGCAATTTGCAGGTAGAGGTTGGGCATTTCCTGCACATTCTCAGGATCGAAATTGCCCGACAGCAATCCGGCAATGATGTTGCCAATCGAATACGTCAGTACGAATACGCCCATCATTTGCCCGGCGAAGCGCTTGGGAGACAGTTTGCTGACAGCACTGAGGGCGACGGGACTCAAGCAGAGTTCACCCACCGTATGCAGGAAGTAGGTGGTGACCAGCCACATGGGGGCAACTTTCAGGCCTTGTGCTGCGTACTGGGACGCCATGAACATGACCAGAAAGCCGCTGGCCATGATGATGAGGCCGATGGCGCATTTGAGGGTGTAGGAAGGGTCAATCATCCGCTTTGCCAGATTCACCCAAAGCGCCGCAAAAAAAGGTGACAGGATGATGATGAACAGCGAGTTGGACAGCTGGAACCATACGGTCGGGATGGCTTCCATGCCCAGCCAGGCGCCCAAGGCAGAACCCTCTTCGAAGATTCGGTCGGTATAGTTTTGGGCAAACAAGTTTAGCGATGAACCTGCCTGCTCGAAGCCCGACCAGAAACACGCCGAGGCGACGCAGACCAGGAACAATGCCCACATTCGCTGCTTCTCCGCGTCATTCAGTGACCCGCGAAAATAAATCAACCCAAAGTAGACAAAGAAGATCACAGTGAAGGCGACGGCCACCTGCTGCGCCAGAGCGACAGGATCAATGACCACGACCCCCATGTGAGCCAGTACGATCACAACAGCGGCAATAGAGAGAACGGTCAAAACCGCCATCCAAACCTTGGGTTTCGCGGCATCGGAGTAGGGGTTAGCCGGCTCCACGGAATCGGTGGCCAGTGAGTGGCTGGAGAAATAATACTGAATGAGACCCGCCCCCATACCGACCGCCGCAGCGCCAAAGGCGTAGTGCCAGCCCCAGTTTTCCTGAAGATAACCGGTGACCAAGTAGGCGATCAGCGAACCGATATTGATGCCCATGTAGTACAGGGCATAGCCACTATCCCGTCGAGTGTCGCCGTCGCTGTATTGCTGGCCTACCATCGCCGAAATGTTGGGTTTCAGCAGGCCTGTGCCGGAAGCGACCAGTATCAGGCCGACAAAAAACAGATTCTGTAGGTCAATCGCCAGAACCACATGCCCTGCGAAAATAATGAGCCCGCCGTACCACACGGCGCGCTTGCCACCGAGCAGGCGGTCAGACAGCCAGCCGCCGGGTAAGCCCAGAAAATACACAGCGCCCGTGTACAGACCGTAGATCGCACCCGCGGTGGCCACGGTGAAGCCGAGTCCTTCCCTCTGCAGGCTTGCGGTCATGAACAGGACCAGTAGCGCACGCATCCCGTAGTAGCTCATACGCTCCCACATCTCGGTGAAAAATAGCGTTTGCAAACCTTTGGGATGGCCTAAAAAGTGCCGGTCGTTATTTTGCGAAGCAGTGGCCTCGGTCATCTTATGTCCTCGGAGGTCTGTTGATTAAAAATAGCTGTCAGGCGGCCACAGCCTTCGGGTAATCCCGCAGGGCTTCCGCCATATCGTCTGGATCGTTGATGCGCTTGGTTTCAGCAAACAGCGCAGCGGCCTGTGGGTAGTAGTGCTTTAGGTAGACCAGCCACTGTTTTACCGGGTTCACCGCATAGCGCCGCTCGTAGGCTTGGGCATTGGCTTCGAGAAAATACTGGAGCATCTCTTGAACCGTGGACCATGCCAGTGGCTCATGTGGCAGCCCGTCCAGCGATGCGCGCACCGCCGCGGGTAGGTCCGGTCGGCAGAGTGCACCCCGTGCCAGCATGAAATCGGTACAGCCACTCACGGCCTGACATTGCTGGACGTCGCCCGGTGACCACAGTTCGCCGTTGGCAATGACGGGGAAGGGCAGCTGCTGCCTGGCCACCTGTAAGCGGTGCCAATGGGCGGGTGGGCGGTAGCCCTGGCGTCGCGTTCTGGCATGCACGACCAGTTCGTCGATGCCCGTATCCTCGAGTTGTTCAAGCACCCGCTCGAAGTCGCCATCGTCGTCGAAGCCGAGCCGAATCTTTGCAGTAACAGGGACTTCCTGTGGCACCGCGTCTCTCACCGCGCGGCAGACGGCCCCAACCAGCTGTGGACGTCGCAACAAGACCGCGCCGCCTTCCGATTTATTCACGGTCTTCGCCGGGCAGCCGAAATTCAAGTCGATCCCGGGTGCGCCGAGCTTGGCGGCGACTTGCGCGTTGGCCGCCATCAGGCCCGGGTCTGAGCCAAGCAGCTGCAGGTATACTGGCACGCCGCTGGCGGTGCAGCCGTCGTTGCGGAGCTCGGGGCAGAGTCGGTAGAAAACACGCGACGGCAGCTTCGTTTGCGAGACCCGCACGAATTCAGTGACGCAGCGATCAATGCCGCCTAAAGCGGTGAGCATTTCGCGCATCACGGCATCGATCACCCCCTCCATCGGAGCGAGTATCAAGCGGGTGCGGGTAGTGGTGTCTGTTGGCATGGGGGTGAAGACTACCCTAGTTGTCATATTGCGTTAACACGGCAGGTGACGTGCTGCCGCTGGGTTTGTAGACTTTGCACCCAAACTCAGTCCTCAGGATCTCCGTGCAATGAACCCCAACTATCTCGATTTTGAGCAGCCCATCGCCGAGCTGGAGGAAAAGATCGGGGAGTTGCGCAGTGTCGAATCAGACAGCGACATCGATCTGGCCGATGAAGTAGAGCGATTGCAGGAGAAGAGTCGCAAGCTAACTGCCAAGATTTATGCCGATTTGAGTCCCTGGGACATTGTGCGCGTCGCGCGGCATCCACTGCGCCCCTACTCGATGGATTACATCCCACGTCTATTTACAGAGTTCGACGAGCTGCATGGTGATCGCCATTTCGGTGATGACAAGGCCATCGTCGGTGGTGTCGCTCGGCTCGATGGTCGTCCGGTGATGGTGATCGGCCAAGAGAAGGGGCGCGCCGTCAAAGACAAGGTGTATCGCAATTTCGGCATGCCGAAGCCCGAGGGATACCGCAAGGCCCTGCGCTTGATGGAAATGGCCGAGCGCTTCCACATGCCCGTGATCACGCTGATCGACACGCCCGGAGCCTACCCGGGTATCGATTCGGAGGAGCGAGGCATTTCCGAGGCCATTGCGCAAAATCTGGCCGTGATGTCCCGGCTCCGCACGCCCGTGGTGTGTGTGGTAGTGGGGGAGGGCTCCTCCGGAGGCGCTTTGGGCATCGGCGTGGGTGATCATCTGGCGATGCTGCAGTACTCGACCTACTTCGTAATTTCGCCCGAGGGTTGCGCCAACATCATCTGGAAGAGCACAGAGCATGCGCCTGATGCAGCGGCTGCCATGGGTGTAACGTCCTCCACCCTCGAAGAGCTGGGTATCGTGGACGCGACCATCCCTGAGCCGCTGGGCGGTGCGCATCGGGATCCCGATGCGATGGCCGAACGTTTGCGGACCCACTTGATGACTGAAGTCGATCGGCTTTGCGGCATGGATCAGGACAGCATGCTTGAGGCGCGATACCAGCGGCTGATGTCCTACGGGAACTGAGTCAAAGACGCGAGGTGGCTGACTTCGAACACCTCGAGC
Organism: Halieaceae bacterium; assembly: GCA_036351405.1. Classification (GTDB taxonomy): domain Bacteria; phylum Pseudomonadota; class Gammaproteobacteria; order Pseudomonadales; family Halieaceae; genus Luminiphilus. Next base: position 7,325 of record JAZBOZ010000249.1, on the reverse strand, counting down.
AGCGGTTATCCGAGCTCTCCAACGACCACACCTGGTGGGTCGCGGTGTCTGGCGGTGCCGACAGCGTAGCCCTGCTGTATCTCACCGCGGAGTGGTGTCAGAAACAAGCCAAACCCCTGCCGCGCGCGGTGCATATTCACCATGGCATCAGTGCAGACGCGGATGCCTGGGTGAGCCTTTGCGAGCATCATTGCGCGAAGCTTGATGTACCACTGACCGTAATCCGCACCGACCCAATTGATCCCGACGCTGCTGCGCTGGAGGCGACGGCGCGTTCACTGCGATATCGGGCGCTTGCAGACTTGCTCGCTCCCGGCGATCTCTTGCTAATGGGTCACCATCTCGATGATCAGGTGGAAACGGTCTTGTTTCGCTTGTTGCGAGGGGCTGGGCCGCAGGGGCTGCGTGGTATTCCTGAGCAGCGCACGCTGGGTAACGGCCGACTGGTTCGCCCTCTGCTCACGACACCCAAGTCGACGTTGAGCGCATGGTTGTCGATGCGGGGCCTCGCGTATGTCAACGATGTCGCGAACGCGGACTTGCGCTTTGACCGCAACTATCTTCGCCACAACGTGCTGCCGCAGGTCGCAGCGCGATGGCCGGGGTATCGGCAAACGGTGGCGCGCGCCGCCGAGCTGCAGCAGATCTGGATCGATGTCGAGTCTGGGGCTGCAGATAGCGCGGCAGCTGATCAGCAAAACGTGGCAGCGGAACCCATGATCCCGGTGCCTGACAATGTCGGCCCCGAGCACTGGACGGTATCGTTGCACCGCTGGCTCACAGCCCTCGGCCATCAGGCGCCTGACCAAGCCCGCTTGCAGGAGTTTTGTCGGCAGGCCATGCAGGCTGCGGCCGACCGTATTCCCGAATTGGTTCTGCCTGAGTGTCGGTTGCTGCGTTGGCGACAAGCGGTGCATTGCACAGGGCTTGAGTTTCAGCCACTTGTCCCTTCGCGGGTGGTCGTGGGGAAGCAAGCCGCAGGACCGTGGGGGGAGCTGCATTGGCGCAGTGATCCCGAGGCGTTGGGCTTGCGCCCCGGCCTCGAACTGCTCGCGCGACCGGCCGAGCCCGGTGAGCATGTCATGCCGAAGGGCCGCCCGCGACGACCGGTTTCCCAATGGTGGCAGGAGAGCCATGTGCCACCATGGTGGCGTCAGCGACTGCCGCTGCTTTGTGACGATGCTGGGGACGTATTGGCGGTGCTCGGCTGTGGTATTTGTGATGGCAAAGCCGAGGACGGTCGCCACTTTGAACGCGGTGGATTATTACCGCTTTGGTGCCCGAATTCCGCGCCGTCTGAATTGAGTGGCTGAGCGTCTGCTGATAAACTGAACGCCCATCGGAGTTCGGATGGCGGTCGTCTGGCTGACCGCGCCCCGAGCCATTTTTCCCGCAGCTTGGTGGTCTCGCATGACGCGCTACGTGTTCGTTACCGGTGGTGTTGTTTCCTCTCTTGGCAAAGGCATTGCCGCGGCCTCTCTGGCAGCGGTGCTGGAAGCCCGAGGACTCAAGGTTACCCTTCTTAAACTCGATCCCTATATCAACGTTGACCCGGGTACGATGAGCCCGTTCCAGCACGGTGAGGTCTTTGTGACCGACGACGGTGCGGAAACGGATCTCGATCTGGGGCATTACGAGCGCTTCACCCGCGCGACCATGACTAAGGGCAACAACTTCACCACGGGCAGGGTCTACGACACTGTGCTGCGCAAAGAGCGTCGCGGTGATTATTTGGGCGGGACTGTGCAGGTCATTCCGCACATTACTGACGAGATTAAACGCCGGATTATCGCGGGCGCCGATGGCGCCGATATCGCTGTGGTCGAAGTGGGCGGCACGGTGGGCGACATCGAAAGCCAACCGTTTTTGGAAGCGGCTCGACAACTCAAGCTCGAGTTGGGCGCCAGCCGGTCGGTACTGATGCATTTGACGTTGGTGCCCTACATTCCGACCGCAGGCGAGATCAAAACCAAACCGACCCAGCATTCTGTGAAGGAACTGCGCTCGATCGGTCTGCAGCCTGACGTTTTGCTTTGCCGCTGTTCGGTTGAAGTCGACGAGGGCGCCCGGCGCAAGATCTCTTTATTTACCAATGTGGAAGAGCGCGCAGTCATCCCAGTGCTCGACGCCGACTCCATCTACAAGATTCCCCGCAACCTCCACTCGCAGGGGCTCGACAGTTTCATTCTCGAGCGTTTTGGACTTGAGTGCGCCGATGCTGATCTCAGCGAGTGGGACGACGTCGTGCGTCGCGAATTTAGCGATCGCGAGGGCACCGTGAAGGTGGGTATGGTAGGCAAGTATGTCGATCTCGCTGATGCCTATAAATCTCTCAATGAAGCGCTGAGCCATGCGGGTTTGCAGACGCTTGCCGGTGTCGACATCGAATATATCGACGCCGAGGATATTGAGCGTGAGGGCGTCGGTCTGCTGTCGCATCTGGACGCCATCTTGGTGCCCGGCGGGTTCGGTGATCGCGGTGTCAGCGGTAAGATCGAGGCGGTGCGCTACGCTCGGGAGAACGGGGTTCCTTTCCTGGGTATCTGTCTGGGCATGCACGTTGCGATGATTGAGTACGCCCGCAACGTTTGCGGATTAAAAGGGGCGCACTCCACTGAAATGCAGTCAGATACACCACACCCCATTATCGCTTTGATTACTGAGTGGCAGACCGCTGAAGGAGATAAGGAAGTCCGCGATGAGCACTCCGATAAGGGCGGTACGATGCGCTTGGGTGCGCAGCCCTGCCATTTGGTGGACGGTAGTTTGGCGCGACGGGTCTATGGTGAGCCTGTGATTCGCGAGCGGCACCGACATCGTTACGAAGTGAACAACAACTATGTTGCGCGTCTTGAAGCTGCGGGGATGAAAATTTCCGGCTGGTCCAGCGATCAGGAATTGGTCGAGATGATTGAGCTACCCGATCACCCCTGGTTCCTGGCTTGCCAATTCCATCCCGAGTTCACTTCCCGACCGCGGGGTGGTCATCCGCTGTTTACCAGCTATATTGCCGCGGCGTTGGAACACGCCGGGCGGAACAAGCACTGAGCCATGATTGCACCGAATCGTACGATTGAAGTTGGCGGCCTTGAGATCGCCAACCACCGGCCTTTCGTGCTGCTCGGGGGCGTCAATGTCATTGAAAGTCGCGATTTCGCGCTGGAGGTGGCAACCACCTATCGGGATGTCTGCGAGGCACTGGGCATACCGCTGGTTTTCAAGGCGTCTTACGATAAAGCTAACCGCAGTTCGATCGAATCTTTCCGCGGGCCAGGACTGCGTGAAGGCTTGGAGATTCTGGCGGATGTGCGTGAGCAGGTGGGTGTGCCGGTGATCACCGATGTGCACACGCCCGATGAGGCAGCGCCGGCGGCTGAGGTTTGCGACATTATCCAGCTGCCCGCGTTTCTGGCGCGTCAGACTGATCTGGTGCGCGCGATGGCGGAAACGGGCGCCGTTGTGAACATCAAAAAGCCACAGTTTCTGAGCCCGGAGCAAATGGGTAATGTGGTGGATAAGTTTCGTGAGTGCGGCAACGAGCGGTTGTTGTTGTGCGAGCGCGGCAGCAATTTTGGCTACGACAATTTAGTGGTCGATATGCTGGGATTCGGCGTCATGCGCGATGTGAGCGGTGGCTTGCCACTGATTTTCGACGTGACCCACGCTTTGCAGCGACGCAATCCGGGAGATAAGGCCTCGGGCGGGCGTCGGCATCAAGTATTGGAACTGGCGCGGGCGGGCATGTCAGTAGGTATTGCGGGGCTGTTTTTGGAGTCCCATCCAGATCCTGATGCTGCCCTGTGCGACGGGCCGAGCGCGTTGCCCTTATCGCTGTTAAAGCCTTTTCTTGAGCAGGTCAAAGCCTGCGATGATCTGGTGAAGGCGCTGCCCCCGCTGGCAATCCCCTGACTACAAAACGACACGGATGAAGGAGAGAGGCTGTGAGTGAGATCGTTGATGTGCGCGCGTTTGAGGTGCTTGATTCGCGTGGCAATCCCACCGTGATGGCTGAAGTCACGCTGGCGGACGGCTCTCAAGGCAGCGCCTGCGCACCGTCCGGTGCCAGTACCGGCACTCGGGAAGCGCTGGAATTACGGGATGGCGATGGTGCTCGGTATCTGGGCAAAGGCGTGACCAAGGCGGTAGGTAACGTCAACGGTGAGATACGCGATCTTCTGCTGGCGCACGACGCCACCGATCAGCGCGGTGTCGATCAGCGCATGATTGATGCGGACGGGACGGACAACAAGGCACGCTTCGGCGCTAACGCGATCCTGGCCGTGTCGTTGGCTAACTGTAAGGCCGCCGCGCAGTCGCAGCGCATACCCCTCTATCAGCACATTGCTAACCTCGCCGGCAATACGCAGCTCACCATGCCGGTGCCGATGATGAATATCCTCAATGGTGGCGAGCACGCGGATAATAACGTCGATATTCAAGAGTTCATGATCCAGCCGGTGGCGGTATCCACGTTTGCAGAGGCGCTCCGTGTCGGTGCAGAGATCTTCCACCATTTGAAGAAGGTTCTTTCCGCAAAGGGGCTCGCAACGTCGGTTGGCGATGAGGGTGGCTTCGCGCCGAACCTCCCCTCGAATGCAGCAGCACTGGAAGTCATTGCCGAGGCGGTCTCGAATGCGGGCTATCAGCTGGGTGAGGATGTGACCCTGGCCCTCGACTGCGCGGCGTCCGAGTTCTACAAGGATGGCCAGTACTGTCTCACCGGTGATGGTCGCGACTTCGATAGTGCCGGATTTGCCGACTATCTCGCCGGGCTGGTCGATACGCATCCGATTATCTCGATTGAGGATGGCCTGGACGAGTCGGATTGGGCGGGCTGGAAGATCCTGACTGACAAGTTGGGTGAGCGCGTACAGCTGGTCGGCGATGACTTGTTTGTGACCAACACTGAAATCTTGAAGCGCGGTATCGACGAAGGCATTGGTAACTCTATTCTGATCAAGTTCAATCAGATTGGCTCGCTGTCTGAGACGCTCGACGCGATCGCGATGGCCAAGGCCGCCGGTTACACCGCAGTGATTTCGCACCGTTCGGGTGAAACCGAGGACGCGACGATTGCCGATCTTGCAGTCGGCACCGCTGCGGGACAAATCAAGACCGGTTCACTTTGCCGCTCGGATCGCGTGGCAAAGTACAACCGCTTGCTGCGAATCGAAGCCGAATTGGGCCCAACCGCGCCCTACCGGGGTCGTGCGGAGTTTACGCGAGGCTGATCGATGCGCTGGCTCGTCGGTGTCCTGTTGCTACTGGTGCTGTATCTGCAGTACCGGCTGTGGTTTGCCGAGGGAGGTATTGCCGAGACCACGCGGTTGGCGGCGCGCATTGAACGCGAGCGGGCCGTCAATGCCGAATTGACCGCGCGTAACGAGGCTCTGGAGCGGCAAGTGATCGAGTTGCAGAACGGTACTGCCGTGTTGGAAACGCGGGCTCGAGAGGATCTCGGTTTGGTCAAGGAAGACGAAATTTACTATCAGTTTGCAGATCCAGAGGTTGAGGCAGAGCCGCGATGACCAGCGTGTGGGGTGTGATCCCGGCGGCCGGCAGTGGCAGCCGGATGGCGGCCGAGGTGCCCAAGCAATATCTCGAGATCGCAGGTACTACGCTCCTCGAGCATACGGTGCAAGCGCTGCTTGCTTGTCCCGACTTGCGTGGTCTGGTGGTGGTACTGGATCCCAGCGACCGGCGTGCCGATTCGGTGGCGAGCTTATCGGACCCACGCGTCATGCGCGTGGCAGGGGGCGCGGAGCGTGCTGACTCTGTGTTAGCCGGTCTTGATCGTCTCGCAGAGATCGCAGGCGCTGACGATTGGGTGCTGGTTCACGATGCGGCCAGGCCTTGTCTTCCTGTTGCAGTGGCAAAGACATTGATCGACACCGTGCTCGCGTCGAATGAGGGTGCGATTCTCGCGCAGCGCATGACGGACACCGTAAAGCGGGTGAATAACGATGGATCGATCGTCGAAACGCTGGATCGCAACGCGCTTTGGCGAGCACAAACCCCGCAGATGTTTCGGCTTGAGGACCTTCGTCGAGCGCTGCGTGAGGCGATCGACGCTGGTGTTTGGGTGACGGATGAAGCGATGGTCATGGAGGCAGCCGGTTTTCCGGTCCGCGTGGTGGAGGGGCCGGCCAGCAATATTAAGGTGACGGTGCCTGAGGATTTACGTTTGGCTGAATTATTCCTCGAATCTCGGTTGGAGCGAATCTGATGCGTATCGGCCATGGCTATGACGTGCATCGATTTGGACCGGGTGACGGCCTCACACTCGGTGGTGTTTGGATACCGGGTGATCGCGGTTTGGTCGCGCATTCGGACGGCGATGTTCTGTTGCACGCGTTATGCGATGCCTTATTAGGTGCGGCGGGTCTGGGTGATATCGGTCGACATTTTCCCGATACCGATCCGGAATACGCTGATGCTGATAGCCGGGTATTGTTGCGACACGTGGTAGGGCTGCTGGGTGAGCACGGTTGGTTTGTTGTGAATGTGGACAGCACGCTGGTCGCTCAAAAACCCCGCCTCGCGCCGCACATTGATGCTATGCGGAGCCACATTGCAGCGGATCTGAATATTGATTGGCGCGCCGTTAACGTCAAAGCTACCACGACCGAAAAGCTCGGGTTTGTCGGCCGGGAGGAGGGTATCGCCGCGCACGCGGTAGTACTTTTGGGGGCGAGCGCTTAAATGGATCGTCAAGGAATTGGCATGACTTCGATGCGGACGCGAGAGCGTCTCATCCAGCGCTTGATGGACCAGGGAATCCGTAATTACGCGGTGCTTGATGCGCTGCGACAGGTGCCGCGCCATGAGTTCGTCGATGAGGCGCTTGCGCATCGCGCCTATGAGGACACGGCGCTGCCCATTGGTTGGGGGCAGACGATCTCTCAACCCTATATCGTCGCACGCATGACTGAGTTGGTGTTGGCCGGTGGGCGCCCTGAGCGGGTGTTGGAAATTGGCAGCGGGTCCGGCTATCAGACTGCCGTATTGGCGCCCTTGGTGGGTGAAATCTGTGCCGTAGAACGTATCAAGGGGTTGCTCGAGAAGTCGCGGCAGCGCTTGCGTAAACTGAAAATTCGCAACGTGCGTTTGCGCCACGCAGATGGTCTTGCGGGTTGGGCCGATGAAGCGCCCTTCGATGCGATTATCGCCGCTGCAGCGCCTGAAGATATCCCGCAGACACTGATCGACCAGCTGGCACCCGGTGGCCGTCTGGTGATGCCCGTGGGCGGGCAGATACAGCAATTGGTGCAGGTCACAATGACGCCAGACGGTCTCGAGACGACAGCGGTCGAAGAAGTGCGCTT
>JAZBOZ010000248.1:0-3106 GCA_036351405.1 Halieaceae bacterium | reverse complement strand
CGCCTTGTGCGGGCTTTTTCGTTTATCGGGTAAGCGAGGTTTCATGAGAACCCTCTGGTTCGACAAATTCTGCTCCAAGCAGAATTTCGACGGCTCTTCCAACTTAAGGGGGGGATGCACCGGTTCTCTCTAAGCTCCGTTAGTTCCCAGTCCTATCAATGAGCTAAACACGAAAACATATGGCTAGCCATATATATGGTTTTCCATATATATTTGGCCGGTTCTTTCACCAACCACCAGCCTCGCCTATGCAGCCCACGCAAATTTTCAAATGCCTTTCTGATGAGACGCGTCTCAAGTGCTTACTTTTGCTGGTCGATCGTTCCTCGCTATGTGTGTGTGAACTCCAAGAGGTGTTGAATCTCAGCCAGCCCAAGGTATCTCGTCATCTGGCCGAGCTCAGAAACTGTGGATTGGTGGTCGACGAGCGCCGTGGTCGTTGGATGCATTATCGATTGCATCCCGCGCTTCCTGCGTGGGTGTTGAAAACGCTGCGTTCGGTCAAAGCGGAACATCGCCAGTACATAGAAACCTATGAAAGTCGTATCAACGAATTGCTTGCTTGCGAGGCCTAGTCGTGAAAATTCTCTACATTTGTACGCACAACCGCTGCCGCAGCATTCTTTCCGAAGCGATAACAACTGCGCGGGCAAAGGGTGTGTTAATCGCTCGCAGCGCGGGTAGCCAGCCCGCGGGTGAAGTACACCCGATGACGTTGCGTTACCTCACCAGGGCAGGGTACTCAGTTGCTGGTTTACAGAGCGAATCGTGGGATGCCTATGCCGACTGGCAACCGGATGTTGTGATCACCGTTTGTGATCGAGCGGCAGGTGAATCGTGTCCCTTGTATTTTGGCTCCGCTATCAAACAGCACTGGGGTTTACCCGACCCTTCGGCGATGGCTGATAACAGGTCAGGGTCAGAGATTGAGGCCGCGTTTATGACTGTCATTGAGCAGATAGAGCGGCGCGTCGATGCACTCAAACAGCTCGCCATGTGTCCTAAATCTGAGTGGCCTGCTGCACTTGCAACTTTAAGCCAGGATCGCTGACCTATGTTTAACGATATGTCACTGCCCAATCTGCAAGCCGAGCAGGACCGTGTTCCAGTTGCCGAGGACTTTGTTTCGAAGCTTTCGTCGCATCCCCCGCGTTTTTTACTACTCTACGGTTCATTGCGTGATCGATCCTTCAGTCGGCTGGTGATCGAGGAATGCGCGCGTCTACTGCTGCATTTTGGCGCCGAGGTTCGAATTTTTAATCCTCAAGGGCTTCCGTTGGCGGACGCCGCCGAAGATAGCCACCCGAAGGTAAAGGAGCTCCGGGATGCGGTAGTTTGGTCAGAAGGCCAGGTGTGGTGTTCTCCCGAAAGACATGGGGCAATGACGGGTTTGATGAAAACCCAGATCGATTGGATACCGCTGTCTCTAGGTGCCGTCCGGCCTACGCAGGGTAAGACGCTGGCTGTAATGCAAGTCGAGGGTGGGTCTCAATCATTCAACACTGTTAACCAGCTGCGCGTACTAGGGCGCTGGATGCGTATGTTGACCATCCCCAATCAATCTTCAGTGCCAAAGACATTTCTGGAGTTCACCGACGATGATCGAATGAAGCCTTCGGGCTACTACAACCGCATCGTCGATGTAATGGAAGAGCTTGTGAAATTCACGCTTCTCACCAGAGACCATAAAGACTTTCTTGTCGATCGCTACTCGGAGCGGGTTGAGACAGCCGATCAACTCATGGCCAGAGTTAACCAGCGCGGTCTCTAGAGTACTTAACGGAATAGACTGATGGGTGTATTCGAGCGTTATCTCAGTATTTGGGTCGCTACTGCGATCATCGTCGGCGTCCTCCTCGGCAATGTGACGCCCGACACTTTCGCTGTCATTGCTGCGATGGAAATTGCGCACGTGAATTTAGTCGTCGCGACGCTGATCTGGCTGATGATCTATCCGATGATGGTTCAGGTCGACTTCAGTTCGATCCGCGATGTCGGAAGGAAGCCCCGAGGGCTGGCGTTGACATTGATGGTTAACTGGCTGATCAAACCGTTCAGTATGGCGGCGTTGGGCTGGTTGTTTTTCCGGGTACTGTTCGCCGACCTCGTGGCACCCGAGACTGCGGGCGAGTACATAGCCGGGATGATCTTGCTCGGCGTAGCGCCTTGCACTGCTATGGTGTTTGTCTGGAGTCAGCTCACCAAGGGGGATCCGAATTACACATTGGTGCAGGTGTCGATCAATGACCTGATCATGGTGGTCGCTTTCGCACCGCTGACGGCGTTACTACTGGGTATCAATGACATTGCGGTGCCCTGGAAAACGCTGTTTTTATCGGTGACGCTTTACGTTGTATTGCCTTTGATCGCTGGTGCCTTGACGCGGCGACAGCTCGATCGGGGCGATGACCATCATCGTATCGAGCGGCTACTTAATACACTCAAGCCCTGGTCAATCATTGGTCTGCTGGCCACAGTGGTATTGTTGTTTGGTTTCCAAGCGGAAACGATCGTCCAACAGCCGTTTGTCATTGGGCTCATCGCGATTCCGCTACTGATTCAAACCTATGGCATTTTTGCGGTCACCTATATCGCCGCAAAAAGCTTGCAGTTACCCCACAATATTGCGGCACCTGCTTGCATGATCGGCACCTCCAATTTTTTCGAACTGGCGGTTGCAGTGGCGATTTCCCTGTTCGGATTGCACTCGGGTGCGGCGCTGGCGACCGTTGTCGGTGTCCTGGTTGAAGTGCCGGTGATGCTGTCACTGGTTTGGTTCGCCAACCGGACGCGTCGTTGGTTCGACCCCGACCAGTGATCGCCCCTGTTTATAGGGGATCATTTTGTTTTGGTCAGGCTACAACGCCTGACTCATTTGTCGTTTCGCAGCGGCTGGTCATTTTGAATCAAGCCTAAGTAAACCGCACATTTGATAAAGTGTCCGGCCGACACAAACCGTGATTTCTCAACATGCTTAAAACGCTTAGGTCTCTCCGCGCGCTCCGTTTGCACTTACTCCCGCTGACGCTGGTAGGATTTCTGCTACTGGGAGTAACCCCAGCCCACGCTGACGACATGTCGGCCATTCGGAAAACCGTCTTTGATT
>JAZBOZ010000247.1:0-7059 GCA_036351405.1 Halieaceae bacterium | reverse complement strand
CGCCGGATTCATGCCGTGCTGGCGCAGCACCTTCTCCACCTGATTCATCGGCACCAGCTCGGCCTCGAACCTCCACGGCATTTTGTTGATCAGGCCAGCGCCGTCCAGCGCATCGACTGCCATCACTGCCGCGTGGTTCTTCATCGCAGAATCCACAAGGTTGGTGATGTTGATCATGATGTTCTGGACGATGTCGCCGACGTTCTGCTCGCCGCCCTTCAGCACCTTGACCGGGTTCTTCACCCCGGCAATGCCGATGTTGCGGCCCAGCGGCCCCTGAATCCTGTCATCCGCGATGCGATAAAAGGGGACGTAGTCGGCGTGTTCCCACAGCGCCCGCGTGTCCGGGTTGATGACACCGGCCTGCTCGGCAAAGTCCAGCACTCGCCGGTTGAATTCGGCGTAGTCCTTGGCCACGGTCTTGAAGTGCGGGTTCTCGTCTCCCAGCTGCACCATGCGGGCGATCTCTGCGTCAGTGAACAGCCGCTCCCGCCCTTCGGCCCGCAGCCTGAGCGCCCTGACCCCGGCCATGTACATGCCCCACAAGTCGAGCTGGCTGGCGACCGGCTGCAGGATTTCCATGAGGCCACGCCCCTCGGACTGGACAATCCCCTCCTTCCACACTGGGTGCCCGTAGTCCATCACCGCGCGCATCACCGAATCGAGGCTCGTGGTAAGACGAGCCTGCACATACGGGTCATCCTCTGCCCGCAAGCTGCCCAGACCCGCGTCTCTCAGCGCCGCCTTCAGTCCATGGAATTTGTCGAACATGCCCTGAATAAAGTGGTCCTTCCAGCGCGTCGTCATTTCCTGATAACGCTGCCGGAGGGGCTTCTTCTTGGCACCGATCTTCTTAGCGATTGCTGCCAGCATCGGGTCCGAACCAAGGCTGCGGTTCATCAGGCCCACGCCGCCCTGCAGCTTCTCTCGCATGGTGTCAGTCAATTCGACCTGCCACACCATAGCGACAGCCACCTGATCTTCTCGGACACCGGCTTTTTCTGCCAGCTCCTTCATGTCGATCATGCTCTGCATTTCAGACTCGCGGAAACGCGCCAGCTCTTGCTGTGCGTCGTTCAGGTAGGTGAACGGAGAGCCGATGATGCCGCGCTTCTCGCTGGCAATGACCCATTCGCGCAAACCCTGCAGCTGCACGATCTCGATCTTGCCGAACTTCTGCTCGAACGCCGCCGCTGCACCTTCATCCGCAAGCGTCAGGATGTAGTTCTCCCTATGCTGCCTCGCCGCAGCGCGGGACGACAGCCGGACCGACTTGACAACCTTCGCCTCCGGGTCGAGCGCGCGAGCCGCCTTCTGCATGGCCGACACGAACCATCTGTCGTAGTTCAGGCGCGCGCCAACGAACTTGTTGGCCAAGCCCATGGTCGGCCTGAAGTTCTGCAGCACCCGGTCTTCGTGGCTGTACGGCATCGAGTAGTTGCCGCCGCCCGGAGTGACCGCAATGCGCCCGCCGACATCAACTTCCGTGACCCGACCACCAGAAACCGGCCTGTCGCTTTCCTGCTGCGACGGAGGGACCTCCGCGCGCTCGGCTTGGTCGAACCAGTACCCACGCTGGATTGCGCCCTGAGTTGCGCTGTCGGCCCATCGATTGGCTTCCGCCTCGGTCTGGTACGCGCCCATCAGCCTGTTACGTGCAGCGTTAATTACAGCCCACTGAGAGCCAACGCGCTGGATTCTCAGGTCGTCCCTGCTCGGGGTTTGAGGAGTGATGCCAACCGGGCTAAGCGCCTGCCCTGTCTTCTTGCCGAAGAACTGGTCGTGCAGCTCCTTAGCGACGGTGAGGTTGAACAGCTGCACCAAGCGCGAGCTGGGCTGGGCATCCTCGTTGCCCATGTCCACGCTCAGCTTGAATATCCCGTCATAGCCACCCGTGTCGAGCGTCAGGTGAGCGACGTTCTTCGTCTTGCCGTCGAGGCCAACGTAGGTATCCCGCTCCCAGTCAATGTTGCGAACAGGGAAGCCGCCGTCTCTGGTTGGCCCAAGCCCGCCGCGATAGACGGTTTCCTCTGCTCCGCCCCACATCACGCCGGGATAACCAAGCCGTGCAGCATCTGCCAGCACGGTATATGCCACAGCTTCGTAGCCCTGCTCGGTGCTAAGCGGCGGCTCTGGAGTGCCAGACTCTGGGTCGGTTCTCGTGACCGTGCGACCGCCGCTCTTACGGGCCAGCGTTTTGTACAGCTCTACCATTCGCTCGTAGGCTGCGCTGAACCCGATCTTCTCGCCACGTACCTCTGGCAGCCCATCGCTGAACGGTGCCTGCGACAGCGATTTGTAGTGGCGCACAGACAGCGCCCGGCGCAGCCGCTTGCGCTCTGCCTGCTGCGTGTACGGGGCTATCTCTCCAACCGGGCGATCTCTTCCGGCCCGCTGGGTTTGCGGTTGGCCGAGCGCCCTGAAATAGTCCGGCAAATTGGACGCGCCAATGGTCCTGTGAAGGGCGCTGGCGAAGCTGTTTACGTATTCAGATTCATCGTCCGTCTGAACTTCCAAGTTGTCGTCGATCCAGACGTTGTAGCGCCACGTGTCCCCTGTAACGTATGCGCCGTTGTACTGGAACTCGATAGTAAACGCTTCGCCGCCATCACCCTCCAGCTCAAACTCGACAAAATACGGCGGGTCTCCGTCTACTTCATCGCGGGCCTGCTCGACCATCTGGTCCCAGATTTCGCCGGTTTCATATTCGTCAGCCTCTGTGCGCAGCTCGTCGTTGATCTCTTCCCTGCGATCATCAATCCACGTTTGCTCGTCGTCCCATTCCCAGTCATCGATGTCGTCTGCGTCATCCGGGTCGTCTAGGCTTTCGACGTAGTCGTTATACGCCTCGTTCCGAGCCTCAACGAACTCATCGCTACCACGATAAGCCCCGCGCGCACGGAAGGTGGAATCGTCTGCCTCGAAATTACTGCTGGATACGTTGTCGGCGATATATCGAACGATGTCGATGTCGTCTTCATTTTTGAAATCCCCCACGTCGTAAGACGCGGAGGCTCCCGCCACCACCCATGGCTCAACATCCGGGTAGTACACCCACCCGCCTTGCACGTGATCACTGCCGGGCCTGTTCCACCTTATCCGAACGCCAGAGTCTGCGACCATGCGCTCGATCTCTGACCAATCCCTCTGGCTCATGTCCTGCCCGGCAGAAATACCAGTGGCCGAAGCCACCAGCCCAGCGCCAGCTCTGGCGACCTCCTCTCTGGTTTTCCTGACAGCGTCTGCCCGCGCTTCCTTGGACATGGTCGTCGGCAGGTGCGCCACAAGGCTTGGCACCATCCTGTACGTCATGTGCGCGCCTTTCTCTTCGGCGAAACGCACTGGTTCCTTCCGGTAAGACAGGACGAAGTTCGCCCCGGTCTCTGTATTCAGGTGGGCCGCCAGCTTTTGCGCAGCGTCCTCTACCACGCCGGGCCGATCGATCTGCTGCTCGATGATGTCCTGATCCAGCGCAACCTCTATGATCTCAGGCTGGCTGATCTCTTCCACATTGAGCGCGGTGGCAGCGCCCAGCATAGAAGCCACGCCGCCCATGCCCTTCGCCTCAAGCACTTTGGGCAGTTCGCTGACCAGAAGGTCTTGAAGCAGAGTCTTGTCATACAAGGCGCGAGACGCTGGAGAGACCTTGCGAGCGCGATACGAAACATCCGCGATCGGATACTCGAACTTGAAAGCATGCTCTGCTGCGGCACGAATCTTTCTGGCCACAAACTCCTTGGGCGACACCGACTCTTCGCCCACCTTGACCGTGTTGTTCTCAAGGTTGTAGTTGCTCTGCATTTCACGCAGCATCATGTCGTTGGCGTAGCTGTCTTCGAGGACATTGACCATCGATCGGATTGCGGATCGCATCCCCATCGCATAGCCGTAAACCCCGCGCCAGCCAACAAACTCTGGCATGCGCACGTCTTCGTCAAAATAGCCGCGCTGCCACGGGAAAGGCGGAGTGCTGTCCGAACCCTCTCGCTTGCCGCTCGGCTGCTGGGCAACAAAGCGGCGCGTTGCCAGAGATTCCAGTGCTTCACTAATTGCATCCGCGAGACTTACCGCAGCCTCTACCGTGCTGTTGGTGGAGCGTGACAGCCGGTCGCTGAGTCCAGTGGAGCCAATTTCAGAATCCGGCTCGATCTCCAGTAGAGCGAGGCTGTCGTCAATGATCTTGTCAATGGCTGGCATCAGCGCCGACCGCATGGACTCGTGCGCGACGTTGTCCATGAGCGGGACCAAAGCCATCAGCTCCTGCTCAATCGACTGAGCCTCAATCTGGCTTGAGAACACCCGCCCGACCTGAGCGTGTTCCTGCTGAACCTCCACCACGTACATAAACGACCGGCCCTGCTCTCCGCCGGTCCGATACTCCAAGTCAGCTGGGTACGCAGCGGCAATCCTGATATGCGCCTGAATGTTTTTATCAATGCCGCTGCCATAAAAATGAGCACGGCTTGAGATCAGGCGATAGCTAGTGAATGTTTCATCACCGCGCTTGGTCAGGACCAACAGCGTATGGTATGCAGAAGAATCCATACCAAGGTCTTCCTTGGTGTGCATTCCATGATTCGACCATTCTCCGCCGCCATAGACGATCGGGTTGTTCCACGAAAGATTGAACTCACCCTTGAACCGGATCGGCACGTTGTCTGGCAGCTCTGCTACGTCCTGCATGCGCAGCCCAGACTCCATTGGCATCAGGACTACAGTGCCGCTTTGCACATCAGAAGACTTGACCGCCCAGCGTGTTGAGTTCAGCCCGCCCGGCCACTGGGCGGCAAGACCCTGTATCGCCGCCGCAAGCTCCGGGGCCGCGTCCAGCGTCTCGTATCCCAAGCCAACGCCTACCGCCGTACCACCAACGATTGGCCAGTTGTCGCCCTTGCTGCGGTTCTGAGCATCCATGCGGAACACCCCGGCGCGAGCCGGGTTGATCTTGACGGTCAGCTCATTGGTCGCTTTGTTGAACGTGAACTCATGCGGGTCCTGATCGCTTGCGGGGCGCGCGCGCAACGACTGGATCGAGGCGGCGTTTGGCAGCAGCGGTGCCGGGAGTCCATACGCGCCCTTGCCAATATCGACAGCGCCCTTTTCCTTGGGCTGCCTGATGTCCCTCTTAATCTCGTTGATGATGTTGTCGATCTGCTCGCCATTGAAATGTTGGCGCAGCATTTCGCGCAGCGCGTCCTCGTTCATGTGGTATTGAGACTCGTAGGCAACCGAGACTCGCAGCCCATGCTGGTCAAACCACTTGTTCAGCAGATCACGCGGCCACTTCACGTCCTTCAACAGCGGGCTATCAACAATGCGCTGGTTGTAGAGCTGGTTCTCAAACGAGCGCAGCTTTGCCACGGCGTTCCTCGCCGCGCGCTTGAGCGCCAACCTGCGCTGCCGTCTGAATTTCTGCTCCTGATCAGAGTCCAGCGCCGCCAGCTCATCGGTCGCCTTGATGGCTGCGTCACGCAGCTCCTTGTGCTGACGCGCCAGCTTGACCATGGGTGAGTTCAGCTGGTTGCGCAGCGCATTGATATGCCCGCGCAGGAAATCTTCCTGCTGCGCATCAGCAGCAGTCTCTGCATCCAGCTTCTTCAGCTGCTCTTCGGCTGACTGCAGCGCCCGCTCCACCTGTTCAGGATTTGGCAACGCCATTTCCGGGTACACGGACAGGACATCTGCGTACGACCCGCGCTCGAAAAGCCCCGGCAGACCCGATGCCTCCACGCCGGTCTTGGAAAGCGGGCGCGTCTCCCCACCGTCCATCGGGATCAGGCCAACTGACTTGGCGTACGTCAGTGACTCCGAGAAGCCAGCGAACGTGTCCTCTGCCTCGAACAGCGGCTTGTGCGGCGGCTTGCCAGCAGCCACGCGCTGTTTCCGGTCAGCCTTCGACAGCTTCCGGGCGTAGTCTCCAGACAGCATGTCGTCTACGGTGGAGTACAGGATTTCGCTATCGCGCATCAGGCGCGGCATGCCGAACGTGCGCCCATCCCTGAACTGATACGTCCACGCCTTGCCATTGCGTACGTGGTCTTCAGCGCGGGCGATCATGTGCTGAATGTCGCGGTTGGTGAACGCCAGCGGGCCAGTCATGAAGCGGTGGTAACCCATCGACGCGAGCTTCGACCGGACCCAGAAAAGGAACCGCTCCCAGATGCTGCGCTGCTCGTCATTCAGGGTGGTGCGCCCGGCAAGGATGTCGCCCGCCATATAGGCGACAAACTCTTCGACCGTGCGTTGCTGCATGTCCTCATCCAGAGAGGCGTATGGCTTGCCATTTAGCCTGCGGGAGAAACGCTCGACAGCCTGTGGCATTGATGCGGCAATAGCCGTGGTGTGCAGGCGCAGGTTGATGTCACCGCCCAGCAGCCCACGGATGCCGAAGTGGCCGACAACCTCATGCCAGTACGTCTCTGCAATCGCCTGCTCCAGCGTGAGCCGTTTGCCACTGAAAGACGTGACGTTGCGGTTTGACCCAACTACGATCCACACGCCCCTCTCTGGCCTGCTGTCCACGAAGAACCCGCGAATTGCTTCGCCGTCTTCATGCTTCATCGACCAGAACTCTGCTTTTATGTCAGTAGGCAAATCATCGAACGACGCGACAAGGCTGATGTTTGGAAGATTGCCGTTGCCATCCTTGAGCGTCCGAACTATCTTCTGGGCGACAGCCATTTCACGGCTGGTAGCGCGCGGGTTCAGGCGGCGACTCTCCGCCCTGCGAGCGCGCTGCCGCATGCGCTGCCCGGAGCGGAACTGCAGAGGAATCTCCATCATCAGCGGGGCGGGCTTGCGGTCGAGCCAGTCCATCATCTGCTGACGCTTCTTGAAGAAGCTGCTGAGTGAAGCAGTTTCTGCCTTGACCAGCTGGCTCATTGAGCTGCTGAAAGTCGTATCGCTCGCAGTGACCGTTCTAGAAAACTCGCCTTTGTTGTTTATGGCGACCCATAGGTCAACCAGCGTCTCCAGCCAGCGACCGTTTTCCAGCTCAGGGAGACTGATGTTCAGCTCTTCTGCAACCCCTAGAATGCTGGAGATCGAGCTGTTTACGGT